>CAMGOT010000225.1 GCA_946060685.1 uncultured Bacteroidales bacterium | reverse complement strand
CGAAGCCAAGCATAAGAATACTTCCTAAATGAATAAAAAACTAATTTATAGAACATCCCGTAAGGTAAAATTATAGCATCCGCCTATAAATAAACATGAGTACTTGAAGCGGCCGTTCGGCCCGCTGCCTGAAGAACTGCTGATGAGCGGGGATGGCAGCATGGCCTTGCAGACGGCATGAAGCATGAAGTGAGGGCGCATTGTAGACCATCCTGCATGCTTTCAGAAGATGGCCCCCATCCTTTTGCAGAACCATGGCATCCGACTTGTAGTATCAGAAAAATATTCCGCCCCAAAGCGCAATGTGAATGCGCTCCAAAGCGGCATGAACATAGAAAAAACATTCCCCAATGATAGACGAAGAAAAAGACCTTAATTCGGAAGAAAAGGCCCCTCGCCGGCGTCAGCGAATAGCGACGCGCGAGACAGAACGTGTGTACTCAGCCTCCCAGGATCAAGGTGAGCGTTTTGACACCATAGAGACAGAACGTTATATCAAGCGCGTCATACAATCGCGCTCAAAAGAAGAACTGACAGCTGCCCTGCGTGCGCTGAAGGAGCAGGCTATGCCCAAGAAAAAGCGAGGCCGCCCCTCAAAGCGCGACCTGGAGGAGCAGCGCATCCTTATGGCCACCATTGCCAGACATATGGATGAAATCAATGCTACACGTGCAGCTCTGATAGGTGATATCTCCGGACAGCCTGTAGAATTGTTTGATGAGGAGACCGGCTTTGCGGATTTTGCCCAGAATCTTGCCCACCAAACAGAGGTAGAGGACGAAGTGGCAGATGATAGCCAGGCAGCTTCGGATGCTGCACAGAATTCGGACGATATGCCGGAATTCGTGAGGATGCAGCAGGCGGAGAATACGGCTGACGACGTGCCGGATTTCGTGAGAATGCAGCAGGATGTGACTTCCGGGCAGGCAGCGGCCTCCGATGATGCCGACATGCCGGAGTTTGTGAGGATGCAGCAGATGGGCGAAGCGTCCACCGCAGGGCAGAGGGACGAACGTAAAGCCCGCACGCTGGGCGAGATGTATGCTTTGGGCACGGATTTCGTGACGATACAGGATATTCCCAACATGTCAGGCCTCAGCATTGCCGATATGGAAGAAACGCCGACGGTACGTGTAGAGCCAGCGGGCGGAGTGCCTGATTATCTGGCACGTACCCGCTCCTTCCTGAACCGTGCCGGTGGATTGCCGCAGCGACCTGTTGCGGCTGTTCCTGCGCATACGGCTTCCGAGCCTATGCCTGTACAGCAGCAGTCGGAGATTATTATCACCTGCGAGGGTGTGCTGGATTTCGGTGAGAAGGACAAGCAGGGAATGCTGCGTTCGGCCGACTACAACTATCTTAATTCTCCCGATGATGTGTTTATCTCCCTTCAGCAGATTCGACAGTATGCGCTGAAGAAGGGTGATGTGGTGTTGTGTCATTGCCGTCCACCTCGTTATGGCGAGACAAAATATGTGTTTCTCGACCCCATCACGATCAACGGCCTTGCCCCTCAGCGTGTACGCGACCGTGTGAATTTTGAGCACCTTACGCCCATATTCCCCGACGAGCAGTTCCGCCTGTCGCGTCGGGATAACCGTTCGCCATTGAGTTGCCGTATTGTAGACCTCTTTGCCCCTATCGGAAAGGGACAGCGTGCGCTCATCGTGGCACAGCCTAAGACAGGAAAGACGGTGCTGATGAAGCAGGTGGCCAATGCCATTGCTGCCAATTATCCTGAGACATACCTGATGATGCTCCTCATTGACGAACGTCCGGAGGAGGTGACGGATATGGCCCGTACGGTGAATGCTGAGGTCATTGCATCAACATTTGACGAGTCGGCAGCCAATCATACCCGCATCGCCCAAATAGTGCTGGAGAAAGCGAAGCGTATGGTGGAGTGCGGTAGAGACGTGGTGATATTCCTCGACTCCATCACTCGTCTGGCACGTGCCTTTAATGCCATCACTCCGATGAGTGGCCGCATCCTGACCGGTGGTGTGGATGCCAATGCCCTCCAGATGCCCAAGCGCTTTTTCGGTGCAGCCCGAAACATTGAGGGTGGAGGCTCTCTGACCATCATTGCCACAGCGCTGATTGACACGGGCAGCAAGATGGATGAAGTGATTTTCGAGGAATTCAAGGGAACGGGCAATATGGAACTTCTGCTCGACCGCAACCTTGCCAACAAGCGCATCTTCCCTGCTGTGAACCTCATACAGTCGAGCACGCGTCGCGAGGACCTCCTGCTCGACGAGCAGACCATCAACCGTATGTTCATTACGCGCAACTATATGGCAGACATGAGTCCGATTGAGGCCATGACGTTCCTCAAGCGGCGTCTGGAAGATACTGTGAGCAACGAGGAATTCATTGCTTCCATCAATAAATAAAAGTAAAGAAAAAGGGTGTACTGTAGGCCGATTCAAACCGGTGGTACAGTACACCTCTTTATTTTTTAACTTCGTGTCCTCGATGGGCTTGTAATGAACGACAAGAGGGACAACTTGGGACAACAATTTGGGGAGTTTTTTAAGGGGTGTTCTATAAATTAGCTTGGCTTCGCCTTCCTCCTTCGCACCT
>CAMGOT010000224.1 GCA_946060685.1 uncultured Bacteroidales bacterium | reverse complement strand
AGGCGCGAAGGAGCAAGGCGAAGCCAAGCAGACACCCTTTGAAAAAAAGATTATATACTAATTTATAGAACACCCTATACTAAGATTTATTTATGCCACTAATTTTGAACACCTACTTATCTCTGCATTTTCCATCATTTATGCTTTAAGAATATGAAAAAGATACTCAGAAAATCTGCCGACCGCAAAATCAGCGGGGTTTGCGGAGGTATAGCAGAATATCTCGATGTCGACCCCACAGTAGTTCGCATAGCATTCGTTCTTCTGCTGTTCATCACGGCTTTGATTCCCGTATTGTGTGCCTATGTGGTTATGGCATTGATTATGCCCGACTAAAAAAATCCCCGACTTTGATCCGTCATGCCCGATTTCAAACTCACAGCACCCTATAGTCCTACCGGCGACCAGCCGGAGGCCATCCGCCAGCTGACGGAAGGCGTGAGAAATGGAGAGAAGGCGCAGGTGTTGCTTGGCGTCACCGGTTCGGGAAAAACCTTCACCATCGCTAACGTCATCGCCAACATCGGAAAACCCACACTCATCCTCAGCCACAACAAGACATTGGCGGCACAGCTTTACACGGAAATGAAGGGTTTCTTTCCCGAAAATGCCGTAGAATATTATGTGTCGTACTATGACTACTATCAGCCGGAGGCCTATATCGCATCCACCGACACATATATCGAAAAGGACCTGGCCATCAACGATGATATCGACAAATTGCGTCTTGCTGCCACTTCTTCGTTGCTCTCGGGAAGAAAGGATGTGGTGGTGGTCTCCTCAGTGTCGTGCATCTACGGTATGGGAAATCCTGCCGCCTTCTATGAAAATGTCATTACCCTTCGCGTCGGACAGTTCATTTCCCAGAACGACTTGATGCGAAAACTTGTCGACAGTCTCTACAGCAGAAATGATGTGGCTCCGGCTCGTGGAGATTTTCGGGTGAAAGGCGACACGATGGATGTCTTCCTGGCCTATTCCGACTATGCCCTCCGCATCACGTTCTGGGGCGACGAGATTGATGCCATTGCCGAAGTGGATGCCGATACTGGTGCCACCCTCCAGACATTCGACGAGTATAAGCTCTATCCTGCCAATCTCTTTCTGACAAGCAAGGAGATGAAAGAGCAGGCTATCAGGCAGATACAGGACGACCTGGTGGAACAGGTGGCATTGTTCAAGGAAATGGGAAAGACTCTGGAGGCCGAACGCCTGGAACAGCGCGTCAGCTACGACATCGAAATGATACGCGAACTCGGGCATTGCTCTGGCATTGAGAATTATAGCCGATATTTCGACGGCAGAGCCCCTGGCACGCGTCCCTATTGCCTCCTCGACTTCTTTCCCGAAGATTTCCTCCTCGTGGTAGATGAAAGCCATGTATCCATGCCTCAGATACGGGCCATGTATGGTGGCGACCGCAATCGCAAGGAAAGCCTTGTGAACTATGGGTTCCGTCTGCCAGCAGCCTTCGACAACCGTCCTCTGAAATTCGAGGAGTTTACAGCCATCGTGCCACAGACGATTTATGTGAGCGCCACTCCCAACGACTTTGAGCTTCAGGAGAGCGGAGGCGTGTATGTGGATCAGGTGATACGTCCTACGGGATTGCTCGACCCTCCCATCGAGGTGCGCGACACGAACTATCCTGTCGACGACCTGCTGGAGGAAATCCGATGCTGCATCGACCGTGGGGAGCGTGTGCTCGTCACTACACTCACCAAGCGTATGGCTGAGGAACTTACGGAATATCTTCTCGACAAGGCGGTGCAGACGGCCTATATTCATGCCGATGTCGACACCCTGGAACGCGTGAAAATCATGGAGGACCTGCGTGCCGGCACCTACGATGTGCTGGTGGGCATCAACCTCTTGCGCGAGGGACTTGACCTCCCCGAAGTGGCACTTGTGGCTATATTGGATGCCGACAAGGAAGGCTTCCTGCGCGACAAGCGAAGCATGACGCAAACGGCTGGAAGAGCGGCAAGAAATGTCAACGGACGCGTCATCATGTATGCCAAGAAAATCACGAAATCCATGCAGGCCACCATCGACGAGACCAACCGCCGAAGGGCAAAGCAGATGGCATACAACGAGCAGCACCACATCACACCCACACAAATCCGCAAGGAAATCGGCAACGACCTTGCCATCGTCGGGAAGAATCGTGTGCTGGCCCGCGAAGGAAAGGCCGAAATTCCTGCAAAGCCTGCCAAAGGCTATGCCCAATATCTGGATGCTGCGGAAGATGGGTCGATGGCTGCGGAAGAGGATTTGCCCTTCAACCTCGATGCCCGCATAGAGGAACTGAGGAATGCCATGAAAAAGGCTGCTTCCGAATTGGATTTCGCCACTGCTGCCATGCTTCGTGACGAGATGCTCCGGCTGGAAGCCTTGCAAAAGAATGCCAGTCGTTGAAGACGGCCATAGAAGACGAGACAGTAAAGGGATGTTCTATAAATTAGCTTGGTAAACCTTCCTCCTTCGCACCTCGGCCATTAAAACAAGTTTTATGGCACTCGGTTTGTCGTCGGTTGAGACAATTTTCTTTCCTATCGCACAGTAGATTCCTATCCTTTAAACGCGCACATAGCGGGCTATGTAAGTGTTTGAAGAATAGGAATATACAAGCGAGAGGTTGAAAAGTGGCCAAGCGACTTTTGACGACGGT
>CAMGOT010000223.1 GCA_946060685.1 uncultured Bacteroidales bacterium | reverse complement strand
GTGCAGCAATTGCCGGTACTTCCCTTCTTTGGGAACAAGGACGAAATTCGTGGCTATTTCCGCTGCGTCCGGACGTACTATGATGGACACCTCATCTCTTCTGTAGGGCATTTCGGAAATCGTGCCTGCAACAGGAAATGCCTGATCCTTCCCATCCCACCAATTTATGGTCAGCACATCGGAGGATACTACGCCCTGCCGGCGCAGTTTGTGGTACAGGCTGTCGCCCAGCAGCAGGTAGGGCTCGGAGCCGACAGATTTACGAATCCAATTTACCCGCAAATGGTAGAAAGCGACGAGAGAGGTGTCGGCGGTGAGGAGCAGGGGAAAATGCGTCTGGCCCCCGAACGATTCCAACACCTCGGGGTTAGCCGCTACGCCGGGAATTCGACAGTAGGCTGTTTCATGAGCCATCATCCTGTCCAGACTGGGCTGGCGGGCTATTTCCTTTATCAGGGACTCCCGATTCTCCCACGCCACATCGGAATTCAGATACAAGCATTCCTTATAAGGTTCCAGGTCATCGGGAAGGTTGAAACACTTCCGCATTGAGTCCGCCCACAGGGCTGTCGTGAGCGTGCCACACACGAAGACGATGCTGATGGCCACCTGCAGTCCCAGCATCACGTCTCGGAAAAGGTGCGTGCGGCTGCCCCTCATTTGGGCGGCCAGTCCTTGCCCCGCCTTGCAGATGCGCGCCAATGCCACCCAGATGATGAGGGCGCAAAGCAGGAGGAGCAGCAGGCCGATGAAGAGGCTGTAGGGCACCAGATTTTGGACGGAGAAGGGCGCATCGTTCATAAAGTTGGCCAAATGCGCATAGACGAAGTTCTCCACCCAACAGCCCATCAGCATAGCCACAGTCACCGACAGACCTACCACTATCAGAATCTCGGCAAAGAGCAGGCGGAACAGCTGCCAGCGTTTGGCTCCATGGGTGATGCGCAGAGAAACCTCGCGCCGGCGCATCCAGAAGAGCTGCACCTGCATCCGCAGGAAGCCGATGATGGCGGCAATGAGGATGAGCGCACCGATGAAGTGTACCAACGTCTGGATGATGATTGTCACCCGGATGTCATCCTGGCTCACCGCATCTTCCAATGTTGCCGTCAGGCCGAAAGGTTCCAGACGGGCGTTCAGTTCCTGCAGCAGTTGTGCCGTCGTACAGCCCTCCCGCAGCACCACGGTAATCCATCTGGCATAGTACAGTTCTTCTCCAACTTCGCTTTTCGCTCCGTACAGGTCGCCTTCCATCTCGCCGAGAGAGACAAAGAGGGTCTTGCTGTCGAGGGGGATATCAAAAAAGGAAACGTTCTCAAACACATCGACGATGGTCAGCGGAATCGGATGTAAACTGTTGGTATGCGGACAAACCGCCCCGCGAGGGTCTACATCGCCGAACACTGTGGCGGCCATCTTCTGACTGATGATGGCTTCGCCCGGTTTCAGCCTGCCGATGGGGCGTCCCGTAATAGCCGAACGGATGCCCACGAGGTTGAAATAGCCGGGGTCGATGAGGGTGAACGGCATGGATGCTTTCCGTCTGATGGAGTCGCCCAGCTGGAATTCCATGATGCTGGCGTAACGCATTCCGTTGGGCACGGCCATCCGCTCCACGTTCTTCAGCCCACCGTTGCGTTTGAGGGCAAGAAGGATGTCGCGGTTGTAGGATGACGGGGGCACGTCCTTGCCTGTGGAATCCACTCTTACGCCATCCCCCTCTATGGGTTCAAGGCCCACCAAGAAGGTGCGTTCACAATAGGGTTGGCTGTAAAGGCTGGGGTATGTCACCTCCTCCAGTACCGCATGGACAAAGGCCAGCGTGACGATGCCGATGGCGATGCTCAGTACCGAGATGACGGTCTGAAGCTTGTACTTCAGGAGGTTGCGCACAGCAACCTTCAGATGATGAAGGATTATATGCATGGACAGAGAAGGGGGACTTACAGTTCTACACGCTCTACGATTTCGCCGTCATAGAGGCGGACGATGCGGTCGGCATACGAGGCATCGTGCTGCGAGTGGGTCACCATAATGATGGTGGTGCCCTCCCGGTGGAGTTCGCCCAGAAGGTTCATCACCTCCTTGCCGTTCTTCGAGTCGAGATTACCCGTGGGTTCGTCGGCCAGAATGAGCTTGGGGTTGGCCAACACGGCACGGGCAATGGCCACGCGCTGCTGCTGACCGCCCGAAAGCTGGTTGGGGAAATGCTTCCGGCGGTGCGAAATGGCCATGCGGTCCATCGCCGCCTCCACGCGGCGCTTGCGCTCTTTGGCAGGCACTCCCATATAGAGCAGCGGCAGTTCGATGTTTTCATAGACGTTGAGCTCGTCAATGAGGTTGAAACTTTGGAACACGAAACCGATGACACCTTTGCGGATGTCCGTCCGCTCGCTCTCCTTCAATGTACTCACTTCCTTACCGTCCAGCAGATACTTGCCCTCGCTGGGATTGTCGAGCAGGCCCAGTATATTGAGCAGGGTGGACTTGCCACAGCCCGACGGCCCCATGATGGCCACGAACTCGCCTTCCTTCACTTCGAGGTTTACCTCGCGGAGCGCCCAAGTCTCCACTTCTTCCGTACGGAATATTTTCTTGATGTTTTCTAACTGTATCATAGTCTGTTGTTGATGAGTTCTTAACAGTGCGTTTTTCTTTTAGACTTTCGGCTTATCGAAAACGCTTTTAGGGATGTTCTATAAATTAGCTTGAGACAGTTTTCGAGCTATCGCGCAGTAG
>CAMGOT010000222.1 GCA_946060685.1 uncultured Bacteroidales bacterium | reverse complement strand
TTGTGCTGGAACTTGATGATTTTGCAGTGGGCAGACATCAGATGGCACGCTTTGCCGTACATGGAGCGAAAGCCTCCCTCCCCCGTCGGTGAAAAAACGGGTGCAAATATAATGTAAAACATCGGATTTTTTTGCCAAGAAGGGCAAAAAGTAGCCCTTGGAGGACATTTTCCGAGTGTTTGGAGCATGCAAAGAGGGATTTTTTAGGGTAAAGGAGATACTTTGCAAAAAAAATGCTAACTTTGCCCTTCGCAAACGCATCATGCTGTGAAGGCTACATCTCTTTGCGCAGAACCGGGGGTACCTTACCGTACCCTCAGGAAGCCCTTTAGAGTAAGGACTGCTGGAGGAGACTGCCATGGCGGGAAAAGGCAAGATGGAAACCCTAAGTTTTTTTGCATCAGATGCAATTTTTCGTTAAAGAATGCGTTTGTAAGAAAAAAGGGGGATGTCCCTTCTGTCCAAAAGTGGAGAATTGTCAGTACGGGGCAGCATGGCAGCCCTGTTCATGCGAGCCTACCGGCTTTTTCCTTCCTGTCGGCACATCATCCTGACCACTCGCCCCAGTGGCAGGAGAATGGCGGGAGGAATGCCGGCGACAGGAGCTTTCCCCATCATCGTCAGTGTGAAAAACAAAACAAAAGAACCTGAACCAACAGCCTTTCTGGAAGTGTGAATCCTCCGACTCCTGTGCTTCGCGCGCTGTGCTGATAGCATCGTGCTCATTGTGCGAGGACTGCCGGGCTTTTCAATGGCTTTGCCTTCCTCATGGGCTTCACCTGTCGCTCCCTGGCCCCTACACCCTTGCTGGGGGAAGAAGGGGGGGACGGTGTAAAGGCTGGCAATAGATTTCCAACGGAATGAACGAAACCTTAGTGTCGATCATCATGCCCTCCTACAATTCGGCAGCTTATATAGCCGACAGTATAGAGAGCATCTTGAGGCAAACCTATAAAGACTGGGAACTGCTCATCGTGGATGACTGTTCGGAAGATGATACCGTGAAGATTATCACACGGTATGCTTCGCAGGATAAGAGAATCCATCTTTTCCAGCTGGAGCAGAACATGGGGTCAGGCCACACCCGCAATCATGGCATCGAGAATGCCAGCGGGCGTTACCTTGCCTTCTGCGATAGCGATGACCAGTGGCTTCCCCACAAGCTGGAACGTCAGATAGCCTTCATGAAGGAGCGTGGTTGCAGTATTGTCTATGGGTCGTACATCGTTTGCAATGATGATGGAGAGCGTTGTGGAGTGATTATGGCCCCGAAGCAGCAGACGCTGAAGCAGATGAAGCACGATAGCAAGATAGGCTTCCTCACCGTCATGATCGACACGAAGAGATGTCCTAAATTTCCCATGCCCACTCTCCGCAAGCGTCAGGATTGGGCGTATCTGCTGATGATTCTCCAGAAGTGCGGTGTGGCATACGCCGTGCAGGAGCCTTTGGCCATATATCGCCATCGCAAGACATCGCTGTCGGCCAAAAAGTTCGGGCTCATCTTCTATGCTGCACAGGTGTATCAGCTCGTGTTCGGCTATTCCAAGCTCGGGGCGTATGCCTATCTGTTCTGCATTTTCCTTCCCAATTATTTCTGGAAGCGTTTCCAGGTGATGAGCTATCAGCATAAATACCGCCATCTGCTGGAGCAGGACTTTAAATGACGATTTCAAACGGGGAGATGGAGGAAAGGATGGTAGGGTAGGGGCAGATGTACTGGTAGTGTCTGCCTTCATGCCGCTTTCGATGATAATGTCATACGGTGAAAATGATATGGAGAAATTTGATACGGAGAAACAGCCTGATGCAGGCTCCCTGAGCGGGGAAAAAGCAGTTGAGGTTTCAGGGGACGGTACGAAGGTTTCCCCTGAAAACGCTTGTGGCAAGTGCGTACGTTCTGGCATGAGGGCACCCGTAGAATATGTGAAGAAGCCCGGGCACCAATGGTATGTGCTGAGGGCCACGTATGGACGGAATGCGCTGGCCGTGGAAGAGTTTGCCCGAAGGGAGATTCCCACCTATACGCCCATGTGTATGTGTGAGCATTCGCGAAAAGGGGAAAGAAAGAGAGTGAAGAGGCCGTTAATGCCAGGTCTTATTTTCGCTTATTCCACTCGCGATGTCCTAAAGAATTTGCTGGGCAATTCTGATCAGGCATCGTTGTACATCAGGTTCTATCGCAACAGGACCTTGCCTGTCGAGCCCACAACGGGCAAGCATCCTCCTCTCGTCGTACCCGACCGCGACATGCAGAGCTTCATGCTCATCACCACATCCGGCAATGAGCACTTTATGGTCATCGAGCCTTCCCTGTGCCATTTCAAGAGTGGCGACATGGTGAGAATCGTCCGAGGGCAGTTCGAAGGAGTGGTGGGAAAGGTAGTGAGGGCTGCCGGGCAGCAGCGTGTGGCAGTGAGTATCGACGGACTCTGCACGCTGGTCACGGCTTATGTGCCCACGGCATTTATGGAGAGGATGGAGGCATGAAGGAGGAATCTTTTATACAATTATGCAAGTTTCGCTGGGTTCTATTTGGTTGTGACTGCCCAGGGTGCCCGCCTGAGCTATGGACTTACTGCCCTTTCAGGGCGTACCGTTACTTCTGAAACACAATATCTTTGAAACCAGCGAAAGTTGAGTACATTTATCCCCCAAGGCTTTACTGCGGTAACGCCTTGGGGGATATTATAAGTAGGTGTTCAAAATTAGTTTTATGTTTGAATGCTCTATTTGGATG
>CAMGOT010000221.1 GCA_946060685.1 uncultured Bacteroidales bacterium | reverse complement strand
TGAAGGCCAGTATTTCTTATCTTTTTCATTTTTATAATCCCAAGCATTCTTTGTTTCATTCCATACCTGCTCTGTAGCCTTGGTTGTAGAACCGAGATAAAGATTATTGTCTGAGTTTTTATACCCTACAACTCCAAAACTACCAGTTTTCATCACGCTAATATCTGCATCACCGCCTGTATAAGCGCGCGTCTTATTAGAATACGCATTAAACGAGATTGTGTTTGCCTTATCCACAAAGCCTTCTTCGTTGATTTCGTTTGTGCAGCTGCTAAGTGTGAGCAGTGCTGTACCTATAAGATAACCTAATTTTTTCATCTTGTCAAAATTATAAATTAATAATTATGGTTTATTTAATTTCAATATAATGCTAAAGTATAATTTCCTGAATAATATCATTCCATGGAACGGTTTCGGGAGTCATGCCTCCCGCCTCCTCAGGCTCTTCCACAGCAGGCGGCAAATCCACTTCCATATTCACGTCGATGTCGAGGTCAAGGTCGATGCCTATATCCACCTTGTGCTCCTCATACCATTGCTCAAACTGATCGGTCACATCGGCCTCCACAGTGTGTATAGAGTTATCGACAAGCACAAAGTTGATGGTCAACTCAAACTTATCGCCGGTGCCAATTTTATGCTCGTTGAAGCCGAAACAATTAAACGACTGCGTGAGCACAGCCTCCGTGTAGTCGCTGCTTCTGAACTCGCGGTTGACAAGGTTAAACCCATACACCGCTTCCTCTTTGCTGGGTTTTCTCGTAACAAGATTCACCGACTTGGCAAGGCCCGTGATATACGACCTTTGCATACCCTTGCAGTAGTTCATTCCCTTGACATACACCTGCACGTTTATTCGCTTCGTCACGGCATGCTGCACGGTGCTGACCTGCCGGGCGACAAAATCCTCGTAGTATTCATCGGGCCTGTCGGGATAGTAGTGCGTCAGTGGGGGCTGAATCCGCAAATTCCTTACCGATGAAACGGCGAGATAGTCGGGATGATCCGTATAGACGGTGTCGGACTTGACACTGGCAGTGAAGTATTGAAAACGCTCCTCCATATTAAAGAAGATGGTGGGCAGCTCCTGACGGCTGTCGTTGATCACCACCAAATCGTAGGTTCCGGGATCAAGATTCAACCTGGGCGATTGCCAGTTGGCATCGGGCGGCAGCTCCCTCACCATGCGGTGTGTAGCGGAGTCGAAGGCGAATATCGTCACGCCGTTCAGCACATTCCGGGTGTCGTAGGCCTTGCTTTCGGGCCAGAAGGCCGTACGGCTCCAGTCGACATCGAGAACCACCGTAGGACGCTCCAAAGTCTCGTAGAAGAGATGGTCGCGCTCGCAGGATGCACACCACATCACGACGAGACCGACGATAATGGTATAAAATACATTTCTATTGCCCATGACGATGCGTGTGTTTGGTTCGGCTGAAGGTATACACGAGCGACACGCCCAGCGATGTGGGGAGCACGGTCTTCAGCACATGCGACACCCAGGGATAGTCCTTCACCTTTATCTCGCCGTATGGCGTATCGGCCATCTGCGTATATTTGGTGTACTTCGTCTGCACATAGCCTACGGATGCGGAATATTCCATCTTCCAGCCTTTGCCGAGATGATGCGAAAACCCGAAAGTGGGCGATACGTTCCACACCGTGCCTTGCACGCCGCGGCGTGTCCACTGCAGGTCGTAAGTGCCTGAACCTACGGTCAATCCGGCAAAGAAAGAGGTGTAGGGGCGTGCAGACTTTCCGAAATAGTACCTTGGTGTCACCGATATATAGCGCAACTGCACGGTGCGATGGCGTGCCATGCTGCTCCACCAGGGATACACGAGAGTTGCCTCGGCCGACAGTCGCCTGGCCAGGGGAACCTCCACGGATGCGCCTACAAAGGTCAGGCAGTCAAGGAGGAGATTGGTCTTGATGAAAGCCACGGGGTGGCTGACGGCCTCGTGGGGAGAGCCGGGCTGAGGCTGGACGGGCGGCTCTTCCGGCAGGCTGTCGGCGGGGGCTATGACCGCAACGTCGGCCGATGGGGCTTCCAAGGCTGCCACAGTGTCTTCCCGCTCCATGCTGAAGAGCAACGTCACTTTTGAATGGCGCATCGCAGGATAGGCCGACTGTGCGGTCGATTCCAGCAGATGGCCGGTGGTGCGTTCATGGACAGTACATTCCGGTGAGGCGGAAATGGTGCGGAACAGCTCGGAACGGCGGTTCAGAGCATCCGCCACGGACTGGTTTCTCCTGCGCGACAACGCCTGGTTGATGCCCGCACTACCTTCGGGAGAAGTGGAGGAGGCAATAAAAAGGCTGAGGGGCTTGAAGAAAGGGGATTGGCCCACAGAGTCCAACTGATGAACGAACAGCTTCAATGAAGCCTCATTGCCTGCTATACTGGAAATGCTGCTGCTACCGCACGGATAATACACCGTGACGCTCAACGAATCGGAATCCGCCTGTGCCATCGCCGTGACTTCCGACAACGGTAAAAGCATGGCAAGGACTGATGCCAGCCGCCGAAATGCTCTCCAAGTTAGGCCAGGAATGGGTTTCATGCAAAAAAAACTATACTTTTATAGAACGTCCCGATAACAAACCTCATTACGGGACGCGCAA
Organism: uncultured Bacteroidales bacterium; assembly: GCA_946060685.1. Lineage (GTDB taxonomy): Bacteria > Bacteroidota > Bacteroidia > Bacteroidales > Bacteroidaceae > Alloprevotella. Next base: position 166 of record CAMGOT010000221.1, on the reverse strand, counting down.
ATTTACGACATTCTTTCCAATAACAAGGAATCTTTTCGACGCTTACAGACAAAAAGCACGAATCCCACACTTTATTGCATAGAAATAGAAATTGCACATAACAAACAATTTGCATAAGTAGGTGTTCAAAATTAGTTTTATGTTTGAATGCTCTATTTGGATGCAG
>CAMGOT010000220.1 GCA_946060685.1 uncultured Bacteroidales bacterium | reverse complement strand
AAAAACTTTGCAGAAATCATCTGCAATACAAAAAATTTCAGTAACTTTGTCCTCGGTAATCATAGCGGAATCCTTTAGTTTCGTTGTTTTTGTCCACTACAAAGTTACTAAAAATTCCGCTAATTACCAAATTTTCAACGAGTTATTTTCGTCGAACTCACGTTAAGTATATCTTCTCTGAAAAATGGGAAAATTCGCCCTGATCGGATTCACATAAAATGAAATGAACAAACAGCAGTTTCTTACCATAATCATCACATTGCTCCTTGGCATTCTGCAAACCACGGGGATGAAATCGCAGCCGACGACCGCCCAGCATGGGGCAAGCATCGTCCGCGGCGAGGCATGCTATGGCCGTCAGGCCGACAAACTTTTCGCCATGCACAGCGTCGTGAAATTTCCACAGGCTCTGTATGTGGCGGACTATCTCGACAAGAACCGCCTCACGCTGGGCGATTCTGTCCTCGTCTGCAAGGACAGTCTGGACACACAAACCTGGTCGCCCATGCTTGAGAGCATGGAGAGGACACAGTATTTCACTTTCGCCGAACTGCTGGAATGGTCGTTGAAACAGAGCGACAACAATGCGTGCGACCTGCTGTTCGCATCCTGCGGCCTTCCGGCAAAGGTAGAGGAGTATCTCCATACGCTTGGATTCAACGACATTCATGTGCGCCGGACGGAGAAGGAGATGAAACAGGATTTCCGCAGAGCCATCGAGAACTCGTCCACCCCAAGAGAGATGACACGACTCCTGGAGTGGTTCTACCTTCACAGGCATGACAGCAGGAATCTCTCGTTCATCTGGGACACAATGGCCGACTGCCACACCGGTCATGAGCGCATTGCAGCCATCGTCCCGCAAGGCTGCCGGCTGATACACAAGACAGGGTCGGGATTCCCGTCCTCCGACGGCAGACAGGACCGAAACGATGTGGGAATCATCCTCAGTCCCGACGGTTCGCACATGGCAGTCGCTGTCTTTACGGAAAAGTCAAAGGAAGAGCAAGAGGTGGCGGAGACGGCAGAGGAATGCCTCATGCACTTGCAGGCCGACGAGTTCCTGCAGAACATGCCGCCCGACCTGCAACAGCGGCAGACCCGGGCCATTCTCAAGGCGATAGAGGGCGACAAAAGCGATTTGACGGCTGTACGCCACTCGCGCAACACACCGCCGGAGACCTACGACAATGTGCAATCGCGGATGCTTACGGAAACGATGCGCATATACGAACCGAAGGAGAATGGGGATAGCATTCTCCCGGTGCTGCTGTATCTGCACGGCGGAGGCTGGACGTTCGGCAGTATCAACAGTTGCGGGAGATTCTGCAATGCCATGGCAGCTACGGGCGGGATGCGAGTGATTGCCCTCGACTATCGTCTGGCTCCCGAACATCCCTATCCCATGGGGCTGAACGACTGCAAGGCTGCTGTGGAATACATCATCGGTCACAGCGATGAGCTGCAGATTGACACCAGCCGCATCACCATCGGTGGCGACAGTTCGGGGGGCAATCTTGCCATTGCCACCGCCTTGGACGAGTCATGCCGCGGCAAGATAGAGTCCCTGCTGCTGTTCTACCCCGTGACCAAGGCCTTTGCCGACGGTTCGGAGTCATGGCGGCTGTATGGCAAGGGGTATGGGCTGGATGCTGAAATCATGGAAGCCTTCAATCGGGCATATACCTTCGGATCCGATGCCCGCCGGGAAGCCATCAGCGTGGGCTTGTGCAGCGACGATGCGTTGCAGGCCCTTCCAAGAACACTTCTGATTGCTGCCGAAAGGGACATTCTGCACGACCAGGGCAAGGAATTCGCAGAGCGGATGGGCGACAGGATGAGAAGGATAGAATACAAGGGAGCGGTACACCTGTTCATCACCGTGCCGGGGCAGGATGCCGCCTTCGGCAGAGCCGTCAGAGATGCCGCTGCGTTCATATCGGCAATACCGGATCGCTAAAAAGGGAGCACGGTTGCAAAAAGACGATTTTTTTTGGGGGGGGGGCGATATCTGCCAATATCTGCCAAGAAGAGGAAACAGATTTTCGCCGATGTCGTATCTCTGCACCAGAATTCGGGGCTAAGGAAACCCTTGGGCTTTCCGCCCGTTCATGTACACCAACACGACCCGCACAAGCGCGCCATGAAAGGGCAATGTCCTCCTTAGCCCAGAGCAACGCCCTGGGTGTATGTACATGCCACAGCATTGTCGCCCTGAAAGGGCAAAAGTACACAGCCCAAGGCAACGACTTGCGGTTAATTAGAATATATAAATAAGGTATGGCAAAGACTTACGATACATATAAGGATAGTGGCATCGCTTGGCTTGGAGAGATTCCGAGTGAGTGGGAGGTTGTTAAAATAAAGAATCTGTTTCGCTTGTCAACTGGTACAACTCCTAAGTCTTTCGAAGATATTACAGAGGGAGAAGAAACTGTGAATTGGTATACTCCATCTGATATTATTAAGAGGAGATAAAGACTGAAACCGTTGTCCGTGCTTTCGGATTCACCGAAACAACCGCCAAACGCTATCTGCGCCAACTGGCTGAATTCGGATATATAGAAGCTCACGGGGGAAATAGGAACAGGAGCTATACAAAAAATCAACCCGTGAGTGACACTCACGAGTTCAAATTAAGAGGTCCAGATGGCAAGATGCGCAACTGCTGAGAGTATCTGAACCTTTTCGTTAAGCCAGATGAGCAGAGCCAAGTTTACTTGAACTATGCCATGGCGAGAAAAGGTCGGATGCAATCCAAGACGAAACTCAAGAAGGTGAAGAATGAAGTGGTTAGTGCCACTAACCAGTTGAAAGGGCATCGACTATTCCTATTACTACGAGCAGGAGGACGAACAATGAAGTATGTATAGCTTTTAATGGCAAAGAATACAATGAGCAAAGAAATACAATTCCTTTTATATAGCC
>CAMGOT010000219.1 GCA_946060685.1 uncultured Bacteroidales bacterium | reverse complement strand
GAATTTATTCAGGCTATCCCGAGTCGCGAAGGAGTAAGGCGAAGCCAAGCATAAGAATACTTCCTAAATGAAAAAAAAACTAATTTATAGAACACCCCTAAACATAATGAAGGGGTGTTCGCTAATTTATAGAACACCTTTCTTAAAGTGCTGGCAAGTCTGATACAATTTCCCTAAATTCTACGATTACAGTCTTTATGATGACCGACAAGGAAAAATTTGCGGAAGAAATCCGCGCAGGAATTCCCGATGTGCTTCCTGCAACAAAACCATACGATACTGAGGTGAACCATGCTCCGCGCCGTAAGGAAATCCTTACGGATGCGGAAAAACGCCTTGCGCTCCGCAATGCCCTCAGATATTTTCCCAAGAAATTCCACCCGACGCTGGCCAAGGAATTTGCACAGGAACTGCACGACTACGGGCGTATCTATATGTACCGCTTCCGCCCGGATTATGAAATGTATGCCCGTTCCATCGACGAATATCCCCACCGCTCGGAACAGGCAGCTGCTATCATGCTGATGATACAGAACAATCTCGACCCTGCCGTGGCACAGCATCCTCATGAGTTGATTATCTATGGCGGGAATGGAGCGATATTCCAGAATTGGGCGCAATATCGCCTGGCGATGAAATATCTGAGCGAGATGACCGACGAGCAGACGCTGGTCATGTATTCCGGCCATCCGCTCGGGCTTTTCCCCTCACACAAGAATGCACCACGGGTGGTGGTGACAAATGGCATGGTGATTCCCAATTATTCAAAACCTGACGACTGGGAGCGCATGAATGCCTTGGGAGTCAGCCAGTATGGGCAGATGACCGCCGGTTCCTATATGTACATTGGGCCGCAAGGTATTGTCCACGGCACGACCATCACGGTATTGAATGCCGCCAGGAAAAGGATGCGCCAAGAGCCTGGACGGACGGACATCCATGGGATGCTCTTCGTTTCGTCAGGACTTGGAGGCATGTCGGGGGCACAGCCCAAAGCAGGCAACATAGCAGGAGTGGTCAGCGTGGTGGCGGAAATCAACCCTATGGCTGCCAGGAAGCGTTTTGACCAGGGATGGGTCGATGAGTTGCACGACAACCTCGACGAGCTGATTCCTGCCATCCGTACTGCCGTGGAGCGGAAACACACGGTGTCGATGGCATATGTGGGCAATGTGGTCGACCTTTGGGAGCGTCTTGCCGCCGAAGGCATAAAGGTGGATTTGGGCAGCGACCAGACTTCGCTCCATAATCCATGGGCAGGCGGATATTATCCTGTGGGGATGACGCTTGAAGAGTCGAAGCGGATGATGGCAGAACAGCCCGAACTTTTCCGTGAACGTGTGCAGGAATCCCTCCGGCGTCAGGTGGCTGCCATCAATCGTCTGACCGCTGAAGGAATGTATTTCTTTGACTATGGAAATGCCTTCCTGTTGCAGTCGGAGCGTGCAGGTGCTGAGATTCTCGGTCCCGACGGCAAGTTCCGCTATCCTTCCTATGTGCAGGACATCATGGGGCCCATGTTCTTCGATTATGGCTTCGGACCGTTCCGTTGGGTATGCACATCGGGAGATGCTGAGGACCTTGCCGTGACCGACCGCATCGCGGCCCAGGTGATGGAGGACATCATGCAGAATGCCCCGGAAGAAATACAGGGACAAATGGCCGACAATATCCATTGGATCAAGGAGGCTGGCAGGAATCATCTTGTGGTAGGCTCGCAGGCACGCATCCTCTACGCTGATGCCGAAGGACGTGCGAAGATAGCCCTTGCCTTCAACGATGCCATACGTCGTGGCGAAATCAGCCGTCCCGTCGTACTTGGCCGCGACCATCACGACGTTTCGGGTACAGACTCTCCTTTCCGCGAGACGAGCAATATCTACGATGGCTCACAGTTCTGTGCCGATATGGCCGTACAGAATGTCATCGGCGACTCCTTCCGTGGTGCCACTTGGGTATCCATCCACAATGGCGGTGGAGTAGGTTGGGGCGAAGTCATCAACGGCGGCTTCGGTATGGTCATCGATGGCGGGGAGGACAGTTCACGCCATATCCGCGAAATGCTGTTCTGGGATGTCAACAATGGTATTGCACGCAGAAGTTGGGCGCGCAATGAGGGTTCCATGCGGAGCATAGAGCGCGAAATGCAACGTACGCCAGGACTGGTGGTCACGATGCCCAATCTCGTGGACGACGACCTCCTGGACGGCTTGTGCTGATACCATGCCATAAGTACTCCTCATCCTCCTCCTCTGGCCAGCCCCGAAATTCCTAACCGTTAATCATATCACGTAAATCATATCATGAATGTACACCATATTTCTTCTGCTCATCTGAGTATAGAGCGCATAGGCGAGATTTTGCACCATGGACTACATCTGCAACTGAGCGACGAGGCACGCGAGAAAATCGTGCATTGCCGACAGTATCTCGACAATAAAATCGCAGCCGACAGCAAACCTGTTTATGGCGTGACCACAGGGTTCGGTTCGCTCTGCAATGTTTCCATCGGCCATGACCATCTGGCAAAACTGCAAATCAACCTGATGATGTCGCACGCCTGCGGAACGGGCGACCGTGTGCCCAACGAGATTGTGAAAATCATGCTGCTCCTCAAAATCCAATCGTTGAGTTATGGCTTCTCCGGCTGCAAGCTCGACACCGTGGAGAGGCTTATTGATTTCTTCAACAACGACATCTATCCCATCGTCTATATGCAGGGGTCGCTGGGTGCGTCAGGCGACCTGGTGCCGCTGGCACACCTTTCATTGCCACTCGTCGGACTTGGAGAGGTGGAATATCGTGGTGAGGTGATGAGCGGTGCCAAGATGCTGGAATTGATGGGATGGCAACCCATCGAACTGGCATCGAAAGAAGGACTGGCCCTGCTCAACGGCACACAGAATATGAGTGCCTTTGCCGTTTGGGCACTCCTGCAAAGCCATCGTCTCAGCAAATGGGCC
>CAMGOT010000218.1 GCA_946060685.1 uncultured Bacteroidales bacterium | reverse complement strand
CAGCCCGTGCCCTGAACGCTTGCCAACTAACGGCAGCGACCTGCGAAAGTTGAATACACCTTATTATATATATTGTCATTCATGCGAACCAGAAGTACCTGTCCCTATAACCCTTGGTTGCCTGTGGCAAACCGTCAATCCGTAAACACATATCTGTCATCATAACTTATTCCGTATAACTTTAAAAATCCTATATACTCATCATGGAACGAATGCTTCGCATGATGTGTCTTTTGATTCCTGATGTACTCCAATGTTTTGTCAACAACGGATTGACTCACTGAAAAAGCACCATAACCACCTTGCCATTCAAATCGTCCATATCGAGCATCTATCGTTTTAATCCATCTGCTGCTGTTGCGCTTCACTTCTTCCACTACATGTGAAATGCTCTCGTTCTTGGATAACAAGAAGAGAATGTGGACATGGTCTCCTGTTCCACCTGTTTGTATCACACTGCATCCCGTGGTGTTGACCAATTGACCTATAAAGGCATGGATGCGTTCCAAATCTTCCTCGTTAATATGAGGACTGGTGGTCTTGATATGGAATATCAAATGGATGTATAATTTACTTAATGACTGTGCCATATATTTATTGTTTTGTGGACATCACCACGTGTTATATGCTTTTGCCCTTACAGGGCGATATGGTTTCTTTGTATTCCAATTACCCAGGGTGTCGCTTCGCTCTGCCCTGGGCTATGTGCTTGCTGCCCTTTCAGGGCGATCACGAATCAGAGGTACTGAAGTGAACCTTCGAATCAAAGGTACCTGTCCCTATAACCCTTTTGGCAGTATTCCCACGGGAGTACTCTGGTACTTCGGTGAGAGTACCACAGTACTTTGGTCGGAGTACTGCTGTAATCAAGAGCGAAGTACTGGTGTAATCCAAGGCAGATTACAACACTACGCCGTACGGAGTACAGGCTCAATCATACCAGTTGGTGTTCTCCTCATAACTCTCAAACTTCATCTCCTCTGTTACGCCTACCTTCTTCAAGGCGTCAAGCACTATCCGCTGCTCCTTCGGCGTTAGGGCTGTGTCGCCTCGGCGACGCTCATAATAGGGATTGCGCCCGAACGTGCTGATCAGCATCATCGAGAAGCGGTCGTATTGTTCGGGGAACATCCGCTTCTGGAAGTGAGCAAAGCCGCGGGCGTATGTTATGGGCTTGTTGCTGCGGTAGAACTTGCACTTGGCATCCTTGCTGCACCTGTCGGGGTTCACCACACTAAGGATGTCGTTCTTTTCCAACATTGTCGGATATACTATCTGATGCAGGCAGGTCTCTGCCATCGGACAGTCGCTATGCTGACATACGGCATAGCCTGATGGAATGGATGTATAGAATTTCTTGGGCATGATCTTTCTCTTTATTGTTCAAGTTTCGCAAGTTCTATTTGGTTGCGAATGAGCTCGTAAGCACGCCCCGAACCAAAGGTCGCCGGCTGAAAGGAAAGGCAAGGGGCAACAGTCCATAGCCCAGGGCGATGCCCTGGGCTAAGCGCTTTTGGGCTTTCAGCCCGTGCCCTGAACGCTTGCCAACTAACGGCAGCGACCTGCGAAAGTTGAATAAATTAGCCTGCCTGTGCCCCTCACTTGTCGCCGTTTTCCAGTACGAATCCCACTTTCTTCTTGCCATCCATCTTGACGGTGAGCGGCCGGGGGAAGCGGACGTGGCGCACGTAGGTCAGTTCTTCCTCGGCAGGAAGGCGGTCCAAGGCTGACAGGTTGTAGATGCCGTCGCCGATGTGCGGATTGATGGTGAAATAGCCCACGCCGAACGAGGTGAGGTTCTGGAAGAAATGCGTGCCTTGCGAGGGGTCGATGCGATAGTTCGTCAGACCGGCTTCTACGATGATGCGGGCTGCACAGATATTGGGCCACTTCACAGGGATGCCCAACCATGGGTCGCTGGAACCCCAGCGTCCAGGACCTATCAGCACATAATGGTGGCCGGCATAAGCGTCGGCACCCTTCTCCTGTGCCGTAGCCTCCGTCTGCTCAGGAAAGTCTTGGGCATTTTGAGGAGCCTGCGGCAAGAGGAATTTCGCATTGATGTGCGCTATCTCCTCGGCAATGGCAGGATTGTTGGCAGGATTGTAAGCCTCCCCCGCTTGGCCCGTCTTTACATAGACCACATCCATGATGTCTTCCATCACCCCATGTCCCAAAGCATTGTCGGAACGCAGGAGGATGCTTTCGGGAGCAATGCTCGACACGTCGATTTTCACGTCGGCCTTGATGTCCACCATCGGTCGGATCTGCAGCAGATAGAACACTGCCGTACGCTGTCGGGAATCGATGGTCAGGGCAAACTCGATTTCCACAGGACGCTGCATCGCCTGTTCGCCGTGGCTCAGCACCTTTTGCAGGATGTTCGGCAAAGGCAGCACATCGTGTTCCAGCACTCCTACAAATGTCATCACCTTGCGGCCGCCGGGATAGATGCCTGGCATGAGGCAGTCGGAATAGGCATCGTAGGTAGAGGCAAGAAACTGCAAGGCCCCGTCAGCATCGGCCTGACTCACGGTGAGGTGCAGGAGGTTGAAACCGTCGTCGATGGAGAAATTCTCGCCATGGTTCTTGAGGTCGAGGGCATAGAATTGCGTCTGCGTCTCGCGCAGTGCCAGCCGTGTCTCTGAAGTTTGCAGCACCTTTCCGGGATGATAGGGCGAGAAGCGCAGTGTCATCCCGCCATCGACGATGTATTTGCCCAATCCCAATGCCAGATTCACGATGCCTTCCTCCGCGCGCTCCTCACCCAGAGGGTAATAGTTGAGCGAGCGTCCCACGCCGGAGATGGCAGGATAGTAGCGGTCGGCATACTGTGTGCCCACCACTTCCTGCAGAATCACCGCCATCTTCTCCTGGTCTATCACGTTGCGTGTGGCCTGCATATACGCCTTGGAGTCAGCGTAGTACACGGAAGCATACACGCCCTTGATGGCATCTGCCAGCATCCGCAGCATCGCCTTGCGGTCATCAAGA
>CAMGOT010000217.1 GCA_946060685.1 uncultured Bacteroidales bacterium | reverse complement strand
CTCATGCTGAGGATATTCAGGAATTTCTCCTCCTCACCGCAGGGCTTGGGCAGGCAAAAGGTGGTCTCAACCCCAGGAATCTTGGATAGACCCTGTGTGATGCCGTATGATGCCACTGCAAGACCGCCGTAAATCTTGGGGGGAAACTCCCAGCCAAACATTAATACTTTCATAGTACTTGATTCTTTTCTTGTTGTGTGGTAAGATATATGGCAGGCTCCCGCTGCCGGGGACTGGTCGCCGGACGACAGCCGGACTGCCAAGAGGAGAATGTATGTTTATTCTTCTGCCTCCTCCTCTGCCTGGAGCACCTGGAGGAGATGGAGGGCGCGAAGGATGCCGCTCACATTCATAGCGAAGGAGATGGCACCGCGGCCGGAGAAGCGGGGGTTGCCGTCGAAGAGTTCGGGAATCGTGCCGACGCAATGATAGAACAGCTCCTCTTCAAAACCGATCAGCTGTCGCTCGATATAGTTCACGCCGCTCATGCGGTACACCTTATGATATGCCTCAAGATAGAAGCCCATGAGCCAGGGCCATGCCGTGCCTTGATGATAGGCAATATCGCGGTCTTCCTGACGGCCGATGTAGTAGGGATGATAGTTGCCGCTCTTCGGGGTGAGGGAGCGGATGCCCTTCGGAGTCTTCAGCTCCTTGGTGCAGAAGTCGAGGATGCTCTTGCACTCCTTGCGGGTGAGCGGCGAGAAGTCGAGGGCGATGGCAAGCAGCTGGTTGGGACGCATCTCATAGCAGCGGTCGCAGCCGTCAACGTAGTCGAAGAGATAGCCGTACTCGTTCAGGAAGGTATTGCGGAAACTCTGCTCGAACACCTTGCACTCCGACTCTATCTGGTCGGCAATGGCAATATTGGCTTTCGTACCGCTCTGCTGGAGCATTTGCTGGAAGAAGCGCTTGGCATTGTAATACAAGGCGTTGAATTCAACTACATAGCCGGAACGGGGCACGATAGGACGACCGTAGGCCTGGCTGTTCATCCACGTCACGGCATGGTCGCGACCATTGGTGTAGAGCATGCCGTTGTCGTGTACGAAGAGGTTGGGATGCTTGCCTTCCCAGATGAACTGCATGATGCGCTCCACGAGTGCTCCATATTTCTCATAGCACTTGTCGATACCCACAGTCTTGGCATACTGCTGGAGACACCATACTGCCCAAAGCAGGACATCGGGCTGCTCCATCTCATAAATCTTGACACTGACGGGACGATGCTCGATGAAATCGTTGATGGCCTTCTCGGCAGTGGTCATATAACGCTCAAACTGCGCTACATCGCCAATGCTGAGGGTCAGTCCGGGAAGGCTGACGAAGGTGTCGCGGCCACGCGGCTTAAACCAGGGCCATCCGGCTATGAGATAAGTCTCGTCAGGATCGTTCTCCGGTGTCACGCTGAACTGGCGGGCAGCATTGACAAGGCAGTTCCAAAAATTGTCGCGGGCATCATGCTTCTCGATTTCCTGATTGAGGATGACGTTGAAATCCTTGGGTTCACGCTCGCCAAGACTGGCAGTGAACACTACGCTCTCTCCCTTCTTGATGGGCATCTCGAAATATCCGGGAACGAGCAGATCTTCCGTCTCGCCATAGCCTCGCTCTGCTTCCTTGTCGTAGACGAGACCGCGATACCAGTCGGGCTGATGCTTCCATTCGGCCTTCTTGCAGTCGGTCTGCATGAAGAGGTCGGGATATCCCTCATAGAGGCAAACACTGATACCCTGCTTGCAGGGCTTAAAGGAAGTGTTTGCCACTCCGTTCTCATGCGTCCATGCACGCACGCTGCGGAAAGCCACGTACGGCTTGAGGCGCAGGGTGGTGGCGGAATGTGCATCGAGGAGCGTGTAGCGAATGAAGAGGCGGTCGCTTTCGCTGCGGAACATCACCTCCTTCTTGAGGCGTACGCCGCCGACGCGGAAAATCCATGTCGGTGCTTTCTCCCACGTGAAGCTTTCTATGTATTTGTGGCCCTTGGGGCTGAAATTGTCTCCGACATATTTGTGGAGACCCAGGTTGAACTCCGCGCCATGCTGTATGATGGTCTCGTCGAGCGAAGACAGCAGGACATGGTTCTCATCATCCAACGTATCAACGGGGACAACGAGCAAGCCATGATACTTGCGAATGTTGCAGCCTACGAGCGTGGAGGAGCAATACGCACCGGTCTTTGCCGTCAACAGGAATTCCTTGCGGAACGAATCCTGGAGGTTGGCCATTTGCGTTTTGTCGAATTCAAGATAGGACATAGACTTATGTTATTTTTTGGTTGAATATCATAAACCCGACACCTTATTGCCTTCAGATTGCAAGAATGCCGTCCTGGCAAGCGGATGTCGTATGCAGAAGTTCAGAAAATTTTCGCCTCATGCACCCGTCCGCTCATGATGCCTCTTATGGGGAAATGGCTGATAAACGGACAGACTCCGGCATGGGGAGAATCCTTACCCGGGGGGATGATGTGTTTTTCGAATGGCGCCGGCAGCATTTGGAGCAGGCACGGCGGCAAAGGGGGCAAGCGTGAAAACCGAGCGTGAAAACCGCAAAAAGTGTTTCACGTTCCAAAGTTATGGATTTATCAGATAAAGAAGAAATTTTAAAAAAGAAAAATGTAAAAAAAGTCGGAATTTGCTATTTTGACTTATATTTCAAGGCTTAACAATGACAAAAAACAGGGAAGAAAAGGAAACTTCTGCTTGCGGGACGAGGAAAAGAAGGGAAGCAAATGGTCCGAGAAATTTGGATGGGAAGTTTATTCAACATTGACCTTAACCTTGACCTTAACCTTGAAACTTGAAACCTGAAACCCGAAACCTGAAACCTGAAACCTTAACTTTTGTCCTCAGTTGACTTGTAATTAACGACAACAGGGACAACTTAGGACAACATTCTTGGGACAACAGTTCTTGCCGTTTTTTACAGGAAACAAATATTCAGGTTTTGCAAGTTCAAATAGCTTGTGTTTCAGAAGTAACGGTACGCCCTGAAAGGGCAGCAAGTACATAGCCCAGG
>CAMGOT010000216.1 GCA_946060685.1 uncultured Bacteroidales bacterium | reverse complement strand
GAGTGCCTTTGCCGTTTGGGCACTCCTGCAAAGCCATCGTCTCAGCAAATGGGCCGATGAGATTGCTGCCATGTCGCTCGATGCTTACTATGGTCTTGCCGAGCCCTTCACGGATGCCGTACATCAGGTGCGGCCCCACAGAGGGCAGGTGGCTACGGCGGCAAGGATGCGCAAACTTCTGGAGGGGAGCGAGATTATCGAGCAACCCAAGCAGTACGTGCAGGACCCCTATTCCTTCCGTTGCGTACCGCAGGTGCATGGTGCGTCAAAGGACACGATGGCATACGTGGAGACTGTCATCGATACGGAAATCAATTCTGCCACGGACAATCCTACCGTATGCCCCGATGAGAATCTTATCATCTCTGCCGGCAATTTCCATGGCGAACCCATAGCGCAACCGATGGATTTCCTTGCCATCGCCCTCAGCGAACTGGCCAATATCTCCGAACGCCGTATCTACAAGCTGGTGTCGGGCACACGAGGATTGCCCAGTTTCCTTGTGGCAAACCCCGGTGTCAACAGCGGCTTCATGATTACGCAATATACCGCAGCCTCGGTAGTGAGCCTCAACAAGAGTCTTTGCTCGCCGGCTTCCGTGGACAGCATCCCCTCCTGTCAAGGACAGGAAGATCACGTCAGCATGGGCGCCAATGCCGCCATCAAATTGTATAAGGTGGTGTTGAATGTGGAGCGCGTGCTGGCTATCGAACTCTTTAATGCCGCTCAGGCGCTGGATTTCCGCCGTCCGCTCAAGTCATCGCCTGCCATAGAATCCATCCACGAGGCATACCGTAAGGTGGTTCCCTTCATCGTCAATGATGAAGTGATGTACCCTTATATCCAGAAGTCTGTGGAGTTCCTCAGAAACCATCCATCCTGACTTTGCCGTTATGCGAACTTTGATTTCAAACATTCGGACACTCGTAGGAGCCCGTCGTCAGCCAAAAAGCAGGCTGTGCGGCATGGAGATGTCTTGTCTGGACACGATTGATGATGCCTGGCTGCTGATTGAGGACGACCGCATAGCCGACTTTGGCATTCAACAGGCATGGGCATCTTGCGGGATGCAAGTGGATGCCGAGGTGGATGCCGGAGGCGGAATGCTGCTGCCTTCATGGTGCGACCCCCACACCCATATCGTCTATGCCGGAAGCCGAGAGGCTGAGTTTGTCGACAAAATCAAAGGGCTGAGCTACGAGGAGATAGCGCGCAGAGGCGGAGGCATTCTGAACTCTGCCGATTTGCTCCATACCTTCAGCGAGGAACAGCTGTATGTGCAGGCCTCAGAGCGTGCCTGGGAGATGATTCGAAAGGGTACGGGGTGCATAGAAATAAAAAGTGGCTACGGACTGAACACAGCCGACGAGCTGAAGATGCTCAGGGTGATTCGGCGGATGAAGGAGACGCTTCCCGTAAGGATTGTCTCCACATTTCTCGGCGCACATGCCGTAGGCCGTGGCTATACGATGGAGAAGTATGTCGACACCATTGTCCACGAGATGATACCCGAAGTAGGCCGCGAGCATTTGGCAGACTATATTGATGTATTCTGCGACACAGGATTCTTCTCCCCCTCCGATACGGCACGTATTCTTGAAGCAGGAGCCCAATGGGGTATGCGCCCGAAGATTCATGCCGACGAATTGGCATCATCGGGTGGAGTGGAGGTAGGTGTGGAGCACCATGCCCTTTCCGTCGATCATCTTGAGCGTATGACGGATGCCCAGATACAGGTACTTCTCGGCAGCGAAACGATGCCCACGGCATTACCCGGCACTTCCTTCTTCCTCAATATGCCCTTCGCCCCTGCACGCAAGATGATTGACGCCGGACTTCCCGTGGCTGTGGCAAGCGACTATAATCCAGGCTCCACGCCATCAGGCGACATGAAATTCGTCGTCTCGCTGGCATGTATCAAGATGCGGCTTCTGCCTGAGGAGGCCATCAACGCTGCCACGCAGAATGCCGCATACGCTATGGGCCTGGATGCCGATTATGGCAGTATCACGCCAGGAAAAGTGGCCAATTTCTTCATCACCCGTCCCATTCCTTCCGTCAGTTTCATCCCGTATTCCTACACTTCACCCATCATCGAAAAGGTATTCCTCAACGGTCGTGAGGTGTAGGCTGAAGTCACGCAATGCAGTCGTAGATTGTTACTACTTTGATAAGGAACTCAAATAATTTACAATTTATAATTTACAATTTATAATTTATAATTGTTTGACAGAGGCTACGGCTCTGCCGGATTCTGCCTGGAAGCCAGTACCTCCTGCCCCACAATCCTTATTTTAGCGGAACAGGCCTCCATCCTGACCAGCATTGTAAATTGTAAATTATAAATTGTAAATTATAAATTCATCAATCAATCGTAGGGTTGAAGATCTTCTCCGTCAGGAACGTCGGATCCGCCGCTGCCGCCCGAAGATCCGCCGTCGCTATTGCTGTCGCTTCCAGCTCCGCCGCCGTCAGGTTTCTCGGGGTCCTCAATGTTGCCATCGTCGCTTGAAGTGACGCGCCTGACGATGTTGCCGTCGCGGTCGTAGCAGGTGATGTTGATGGCAGTGCGTGCGAGCTCATCCTTGATCTCGACGCTCGGGGTGAAGATGACGCGACGGGTGGTGATGAGGCTTGATGCCACCTTGCTCACGTCGCTCACCGAGGTTGCCCGCAGGCCGAAGCGCATGCTTCCGAGTCCGGGCACTGCCACCGAGTGGCCTTCCGTAGCCCACGCCTTGATCACTTCGGAGAGGGCGTCCCATGCTGCATTGATCGAGCCCTTGGAGATACCGCTGCGGAGAGCGGCTTCCTGAATCACCTTGCTCTGCGAGAGCTTGCTGTAGAGTTCGGCCTGAAGCACATAGGCCCACTTTTCTTTCGACTTGTCGAACGATACGTTGCGCTCGACTGCTTTCACTTTGATGCTCATAATAGCGAAAAACGCATTGAATACACAGTGTGACCATCCAAACAGTTGGTTTTCAAATCACGATGCAAAGTTACTGCTATTTTCGCGTATAT
>CAMGOT010000215.1 GCA_946060685.1 uncultured Bacteroidales bacterium | reverse complement strand
CATTATAGAGGCACACATCGCGATAGATGCCACTCATGCGGAACATGTCCTGACATTCCAGATATGATCCGTCGCTCCATCTGAACACCTGCACCGCCAGCCTGTTGCCGGCAGGGCGGAGATGAGGCGTGAGGTCAAATTCATGAAGATTGTTGGCCCCCTGCGTATAGCCCACATATTCACCGTTGAGCCATACGAGTGCAGCGGAATAGATGCCGTTGAAGCGTATGAAAGTGCGGCGTCCCTGCCAGCTTTCAGGCAAGTCGAAGCAGCGCACATAGGAGCCCACAGGGTTGATGCCATAGTTTGCCCCTCCGTCGTTGAAGCCGGAGCGGGCATTGATGAAGGGTGGGGTGTTGCCGTGAGGATATTCCACATTGCAATATATAGGCTTGTCGTAGCCTTCCATCTCCCAATTCGACGGCACATTGATTTCATCCCATGCCGTATCGTCAAAACCATTTTCGAAGAAATCGAGCGGACGCTTCGAAGGCTCGTCGACAAAGCAGAATTTCCATTTGCCGTTCAGACTCATCACGCTGGAGCTCTGCGGCTCCACCCAAGGCGTGTCGTAGTAAGCCTTGTCGGCCATCATCTCAGCCTCGGTGGCATACGGCACATAGTAGGCGATGCCAGGCTCCTTGTTTTCGCCGAAGATGGTCTCGTTCTCCCAAATGTTCTGCTCCACCTTAGGCTTTTCCACAGCCACGAAGCGGAACCATGCCTCCTTGTCGGTCGTGCTGAGCGGCCGCACCTTCATCTCCTTGCCGTCAGGCACCCACATCCTGTCGGGCTTCCCGACGGAAGAAATGACGTAGACCCCCGTCTGCCCCTCTACCGGCACGAGTCTCATGCGGGCATTCCCGGGATTGGAAATGCTGGCAGTCCACTGCAGCAGATAGTCAATATTGGCATTGTTTCCGCCATCGTCGATATGCTGGCAATAGAAAGCGTTGCCGATGAGCCGGGTGTCGAGTCCGAGCATTTTCACGTTCCAGTATTGTCCGCGGTTCTCCGCATCCGTGTCCTCCAGGGCAATGCGGGCATTGTTGTCGCCGCTGTTGCCGTTGCCCAGCACTTTTTCCGGGTGTGCGACGCTCTGGATGTGATAGGTCAGGGCATCGTCGAATCCCGACACCGCAGCACGCTCAAGGGTGAAGAGTGCCCTGCGCTCGTTGCCGGCAGCCTTTCGGCTGATGAGGGAGATGCTGCCGTCCTTCTCTGCACACATCGCCACATCCGGCCGGTTGGTGGGAGTGAGGATGACTCCACCCTTCACGCCTTCAATTTTCCAGATTTGCATTTCGTCCGATCCGTTCACCTCGCCAGTCTCCACTTGCTGCTGTGCGGCCCTGAGTGCCACGTCCTTGAACGGGCAGATGAGTCTCCACGAGCCGGAGAGTTCGCCCACATTCCAGTATTGTCCCTCAGCCTGCTCATCGGCGGGGACGAGATTTCCACTGCCGGCATCGGCAAGAGTGCCGAATGCCACGCTGCGCAGATGATAAAGCACACCACGCTCATACGTGGTTTGTGCCGTCATCGAGAGTGCGGTGATTGCCATTATCAGAACACAAATGGCGGTCTTGATGTTTCTCATATAGCTTATTATTGTTTTTTTTACGGTTTAAGGTCGGTTTTTCCTTTGCAAATTTAAGGAAATAATTGCAAGTTTGCCTTAATTTTGCATTGGAAAAAAGGCAAACAGTTGCACAACAGTCTCGTTTTTTGCACAACCGTCCCATTTTTCAGCACATCAGTCGCATTCTCGCCCGCAACATCTTCATTTTCCCTCCCTACATCTTCATCTTGTCTCTCCCACCAACGGCATTTTCTGGCTTCAATGCCGTGCCGTCAACTGCCATACAGGTGGCAAGGATGCCCCCGGGAGGAGAGAACAGTCCGTGCCATGCTGCCTCCACCGCATGGCGTGCGGAAAGCGGGAAGACCGGGGAGACCCAAAACCATCGTTATGCTACACATCCTTTCACAGATGATTCTGCTCTTCGGAGTGGTGATGATCGGTTTTTTCAGTACAAAATTGGGATTCTGGAAAGCCGACCTCAACAAGAAAATGTCGCATTTTGTCCTCAATGTCTCTGCGCCGATGCTCATCCTCTCCAGCGTGATGGGCGAAGGTCTGGAGTTCTCCACCGAGGAGATTGTGCGGCTCATGTGGGTGGCAGTCGTTAACTATGCCATCATCTTCCCCCTTTCCTATCTGGTGAGCGGGATATGGCGCCAGCGCGATGCCGACACCGACGGCCAGCTCCGTTTCATGACGACCTTCGGCAATGTCACCTTTGTGGGATTTCCTGCAGTTGCCGCCATCTTCGGCGACCGTGCCCTCTTCTATGCCGCCGTACTGACCATCCCTTTCAATCTTCTCATGTATACGATAGGCGAGGTATTCATTGCCGGCGGCAAGGCCCGCAATGCCATCCAGCCCAAGCGCGTACTGAGCCCGTGTGTGCTGGCAGCCATGATAACTGTGGTCCTGGCCTTGGCCAAGACACACACACCATCCCTCGTGGCGCGTTTCTTCCATCTGGCAGGCGACATGACCATCCCTCTTGCCCTCATCATTGTGGGCAGTACGCTGGCCTCGATGCCCGGGCGTGCCATGTTGGGCAGCCGCTTTGCCTATATCGCCAGTATTATACGCCTGTGCGTCGTTCCCCTGGTGGTCTATGGCATCTTCCGTCTGCTGCCCGTCGATGCCTTTACCATGCAGGTGGCAGTGGTGCTGAGCGGCATGCCCATCGGTGTGAATGGCGTGATGTTCTGCCTGAAGTTCAATAAGGACGAGCGTTTGATGGCGCAAAGCATCTTTCTCAGCACAGCCCTCTCCATGCTCTCCATCCCCCTGCTGGCTCTGTTGGTACGCTGAATAATTTACAATTTACAATTTATAATTTACAATTAGCTTGGGGCTGTGCGCCGAAGGGAAAGCAAGCCCAACAAATATATCTCAAATGATAAAGGGATGTTCTATAAATTAGCTTGAGACAATTTTCTTTCCTATCGCACAGTAGA
>CAMGOT010000214.1 GCA_946060685.1 uncultured Bacteroidales bacterium | reverse complement strand
CCAAGCCGAGAGCCATCAAGCGAGCTTGAATGGCCGAGGCGCGAAGGAGCAAGGCAAAGCCAAGCAGACACCCCTTGAAAAAAAAGATCATATACTAATTTATAGAACACCCCTTTACTGTATTAGCAGGATATTGTTGGGGATTCCCTGCGGCCCTGTCGTGAAATGACAGGAAGCCGGCATTCTGTCCCTTTGCTCTCGCAAAAAAAAGAACCGAGACCCGCTTCTGCTTTGTAGCCGACTTATGATTTTCCGCAACAATACAAATCAGACGGCTATAATGGCTGTTGTTTCCGCCTCACGCAGAATATTTATCTTAAAAATATATAAATATGCGTTTTTTTATGCGCACAAGACTGCATTAACCGATATAATATCGTAATTTTGCAGGGCATATCGTGCAAATGCGTCCGTACAGACGCATTCGTACACAGTCGCGATGAAGCCGCGAGAGTGCCAGGCGCAGTCAAAATATGGAATGACGGCCTGCCTCTGCATTTACTCCACCCCGCCAAACACATATTTTCCTTATATTGTCAATATGAACCAAAATATCGACATTCGTGCGCTTAACGAAAAGATTCAAGCGAACTCTGAATTTGTCAGCCTGCTCATGGATGGCATGTCGCAGACCATCGTCGGCCAGCAGCATCTGAGCGAGGCGCTTATGATTGGACTCCTGACAGGCGGACACATTCTCCTGGAAGGTGTACCCGGACTTGCCAAGACCCTCTCCATCCGTACCCTCTCCTCGCTGGTGAGTGCCGACTTCGGACGCATACAGTTCACCCCCGACCTCTTGCCTGCCGACGTGATCGGTACAATGGTGTATTCCCGCAAGGACGACAGTTTCAGCGTGCGTCGCGGACCGGTGTTTGCCAATTTCGTGCTTGCCGACGAGATTAACCGTGCCCCTGCCAAGGTGCAGTCGGCCTTGCTGCAGGCTATGCAGGAGCGGCAGGTGACGATTGGCGAGGAGACCCTCCCCCTGCCCCACCCCTTCCTCGTGATGGCTACGCAGAATCCGCTGGAACAGGAAGGCACCTATGCCCTGCCAGAGGCACAGACCGACCGCTTCATGCTGAAGGTGATCGTGAGCTATCCCACCATCGAGGAGGAGAAGAAAATCCTTCGCGCATCAATGAAGGGCGACATTTCCGACAAGACGGTGATGCCCGTGGTGGGACTCGACGCTATTCTGAAAGCCCGGGAGATGGTGAAGGAGGTGTATGTCGACGAGCGCATCGAGCAGTATATCGCCGATATCATCTTCGCCACACGTTATCCTGAGAAATACCATTTGGAAAAACTCCGTCCGCTTATTGCCTATGGCGGAAGTCCGCGTGCCACCATCAGCCTGGCCCTTGCGGCCCGTGCCGTGGCCTTCCTGCATCGCAGGGGCTATGTGGTGCCCGATGATGTGCGTAGTGTGGCCTATGATGTGCTGCGACACCGTATCGGACTGACCTACGAGGCTGAAGCTGCTGAGATGACGCCCGACGGCATCATTACGGAAATCCTCTCCAAGGTGGAAGTGCCCTGAGCAGTTACCCGCAGTAAAAGGAGGGGGGGGAGGCTTTAGCCTGCTTCTCCCCACATCCAACGACTGCTCTCAACGACAATTCTCAACACACGATAATTTTCAATGGACGAAAGAATACAACAATTGATGCAGAAGGTGCGCCGGATAGAAATCAAGACGCATGCGTTGTCGAGCAATGTCTTCGCCGGCGAATACCATTCCGCCTTCAAGGGCAGGGGAATGTCGTTCAGCGAGGTCAGAGAATACCAGCCTGGCGACGACGTGCGTGATATCGACTGGAACGTCACGGCACGCTTCGACCGCACATATGTCAAAGTGTTTGAGGAAGAACGGGAACTGACGGTGATGCTGCTCGTCGACGTGTCGGGCTCGCTGGATTTCGGTGCGCATGGGCAAAGCCAACGCGACCTTCTTACAGAGATTGCCGCCACGCTGGCTTTTTCGGCCATCCGAAACAACGACAAGATTGGCGTGCTCTTCTTTTCTGACCGCCCGGAGAAATTCATCCCCCCTGCCAAGGGACGCGGCCACATCCTGCGCATCATCCGCGAACTGCTCACCTTCCAGCCCCAGAGCCGAAAGACCGACATAGCGGCAGGATTGGAGTACTTCATGCGCGTGCAGCGGAAAAGGAGCATCGCCTTCCTGCTGAGCGACTTTCTCGACCGCCATGCCCTGCCAACACCTGCCGCCGGAGATGCCACCCTCCTGAACCGTCTGGATATGGTGCGCAGACGACACGACCTTGTGGCCATACAGGTGTACGACGAGCGGATGGCCTCGCTGCCCGATGTAGGACTCATCAAAGTCCAGGATGCAGAGACTGGGCATCAACGGTTTGTCGATTCATCCAGCCGACGCGTACGCCAGGCGCATGCCGAGCATTGGACCCGGCTCTCCAATGGGTTGGACAGCATGTTCCGCCGATGCAAGATTGACCATACTGCCGTTGCCACGGGTACCGACTATGTGAAGCCCCTAAAGATGCTCTTTGCCAGAAGAAGCGTCTGAGACAGATGCCCCGACGACCGTACAGACCGAAGGATAATTACGGTTATGGCTTCCCCCATGCGGTTTACAAAAATATCCAGTTCATGCGACATTATACATTTCGACACTTTAGTCATCGACACCTATATTATATATTATTGCTGGTGTGCGGCTTTGGCCTGATGCCCTCCGCCCTGTATGGCCAGGATGATGCCGTGGTGGAAGCCTCGCTCGACTCCACCGCCATCCTCATCGGCGAACAGGTACACCTCAGCACACGCGTGGCGTGTCCGAAGGGTGCAAAAGTGAAATTCCCCGAGTTTCGCAACGGCTATATCACGGAGGGCGTGGAGATGCTGGAAGCCGGACACATCGATACGTTGCTCACCAACGACGGACGCCGATGGGAACTGACGCGCTCCTATACCCTCACAGCCTTCGACAGTGCGGTGTACGTGATACCGCAAGTAGAGGTGGAAGTGAACGGACGCAAGTTCCTGTCGAAGAATGAGATAGGCCTGAAGGTGAA
>CAMGOT010000213.1 GCA_946060685.1 uncultured Bacteroidales bacterium | reverse complement strand
GTATGTCCCTGTGCGAAGGTATCGGGATCTTCTCCCTCGGGCAGCAGCAGCACCTTGATGTTCAGTCCTTCAGACAGCAGCATGTCCACTCCTCGCAGGGCGGCATGGATGCCTGCTGCATCACCGTCATAAAGCACCGTCACATTGTTCGTGAAACGATGTATCAGCCTCACCTGTTCTGAAGTCAGCGAAGTGCCGCTCGATGCTACCACATTCTCCATCCCCGACTGAAACATGGAAATCACATCCAGATAGCCCTCCACGAGGTACACCCTGTCATGCTTCGCTATCGCCTGCTTTGCCTGGTAGAGGCCATAAAGCTCGTTCTTCTTATGATAGATGTCCGACTCCGGCGAATTGACATACTTGCCCACTCCCTTTTTTTTCTGCTCTTCCTTCGAGAGCAAGGTGCGGCCGCCGAAGGCCACCACGCGTCCCGAAACGGTCAGTACGGGAAAAATGACGCGTCCGCTGTAGCGGTCGTACAGGCGACCGTCCTGCGTCTCCAACGACAGCCCTGTGGCTGTCAGAAACCGCTTCTCATAGCCTTGCTTCACCGCTTCCTTCGACAGCGCATCGCGCTGCTCCGGCGAATATCCCAACTGGAAGCGACGGATAATGTCGTCCCGCACACCACGCGAACGGAAATACGACATACCGATGGAGACTCCCTCCACCGTATCGTGCAACTGTTGGGAAAAATAATCGCGCGCCCAGGCATTCATCACAAACATCGACTCGCGCTGACTCGCCACCTCCTTCTCCTCCCCGCTCAGCTCGCGCTCCTCGATTTCTATACCGTATTTCTTGCCCAGCCACCTCAACGCCTCTGGATAAGAGAGCTGCTCATGCTCCATCAGAAAGCGCACAGAATCGCCACCCTTTCCGCAACTGAAGCATTTGAATATCTGTTTCGACGGCGACACCATGAACGATGGGGTCTTCTCGTCGTGGAACGGACACAATCCCTTGAAGTTCGAACCCGACTTGCGAAGGGTCACGAACTCACTGACCACTTGCACAATGTCGGCAGTGGCCATGATACGGCTGATGGTGGAATGGTCTATCACGGTTGTAAAGACAGGCGATATGAGGGTTTGTAAGCGCAAAATTACGATATTCTGTGTGAAGAAAAAACAGGATATGGGATTTTTTGAGCATTACGGGGCTGTCAGATACCGTGAATTGAAAGTTTATGCGTATATTTGCCGATGTGCCGGCCGCTTCAAGGCAGCACGACCGCACTGAATGTTCCCCTTATTCCTACCTTATATATATATGTACCCACGTCTGCTCGTCCTGCTCCTCACAATATGCTGCTGCTCCCTGCTTCCTGCGCAGAACACGGCATATCAGGAGTACATCGACAAATACCACCACATGGCCATCGACCAGATGCGCCGCTACAGGATTCCTGCCAGCATCACCCTCGCACAGGGGCTGCTGGAGAGCAATGCCGGGCGATCTGTCCTCGCCACCAAGGCCAACAATCATTTTGGCATCAAGGTGGGAGGCTCATGGAACGGCCCCTACATCGTACGCAGCGATGACCGCCCGGACGACCGTTTCCGAAAATACCGCAATGCTGCCGAAAGCTATGAGGACCATTCCCTCTTCCTCCTGCGTCCACGGTATTCCAATCTCTTCCGGCTCCCTATCACGGACTATGTGGGGTGGGCCCACGGACTGAAGGCGGCGGGATATGCCACCAATCCTGCCTATGCCCAACTGCTCATCAACATCATCGAGAAAAACCATCTGACACAATATGATGCCATGGGCGGTGCTTCCGGAAAGAAGAAGGCCGGCAGGCAGCAGATGGCAGAACGGATGCTGCTTTGCAATGATGTCGTCTACGTCGTCGCACAACAGGGCGAAACCTATACCTCCATTGCAAAGGCGGTGGGCATCCGCGAAAAACGTCTGCGCAGCTACAACGAGACCGACCGCCACTATGACGTGCAGCCTGGCCAGCGCGTATTCCTCGGCAAGAAGAAATCGCATGTGGAGCCGGCTCTGCGCCATACTTTCCACACGGTCAAGGCAGGTGAAACGATGTACAACATCGCACAGCAATATGGCATCAAGCTTTCCTGCCTCTACAAATGGAACAGGCTGCCGCACGACTACTACCCCACCGAGGGCGACTGTCTGATTCTCAAATGATCCCTGCGAATACGGTTGGGGCGACTTTGCCGACGACAGACCTGCATTTTGGCATACTTCTAAAATCACACCTCAAGAGAGGCTGAGGCGAAACGTACCTCTCCCGGGGACGTGCCACAGATTACAGCCTGCAAAATAAATACAAGAAACCTCTTTTTCAGAGAAGATATACTTACTTGCCCGGAGAAGATATACTTACTTTGCCCATGAAGTATATCTTCTCTGAAAAAACAGTAGTACTCCTAAACCACCTTATAGCCCTTTTTACAAAAATGAGCAAACGCTACCGCCAATATTTTGGCATCCTGATGGCCCTGCTGGCCTATTATCTCGTGCACGAAGGTGCCCATTTCCTCTATGCCCTCTCGCAAGGTGTATTCCGCACCATCCGTTTCATGGGCGTAGGGGTTCAGATTGACATCTATGCCGAACGTCTCACCGACCACCAGTTGGGCATCTTCTGCCTTGTGGGGGCCGTAGCCACCCTCCTTGTAGCCTGGCTCCTCATCCTCATGCTCAGACACATTGTGCGCTGCCGTTCGAAGGTTGTTCTTGCCGCTGTCTACTACATCACCATGGCGATGCTCTTCCTTGATCCGCTCTATCTTTCCCTGCTCTGCGACCTCTTCGGTGGCGGCGACATGAATGGCATCCGCCTTCTCCTCCCCGAAATTCCCGTGCGCATCGCCTTCGCCCTGCTTTTCATGGCCCACGCCCTTCTCTTCGCCCGCTATGTCCTCCCCCGGTACAAAGCCGCTTTCAATGGCTTGGACCAGACGGACAACCGGATGAATTGAACGCTGCAAATGCGGCTGGAAAGGGGTTGCAGTGAAGATCCTCCCCACCAAAGCAGCAACATCCGTCCTTACTCCATGAACTTCCCCCCTACCACAGCATAGGCTGGCACCGCAACGGTGCCAGCCTATGTCGTTTCATTACGGATTATTGCTGTCCGGTAAAACTTTTGCAAGCCAAATAAATTAGGCTGACACTTCTCA
>CAMGOT010000212.1 GCA_946060685.1 uncultured Bacteroidales bacterium | reverse complement strand
CCGAGGTGAAGCGCGATGGCTACCACTATAAGATTTTCGATGTCGTGAACCGTGCCTATGCGCCACTCTACGGCTATTCCGAGATGACGAAGCGGCAGATTGACAAATATGTGAACCAATACCTGCAGTTTCTCGACCTTCGCCTCCTCACGGTGGTGGAGAACGAGGAAGGCGAGCCCGTGGCGATGGGCGTGGGCATTGCCAGCCTGAGCCATGCCTTGCAGAAGGCGAAGGGAAAACTCTTCCCCTTCGGATGGTGGCATCTCATCAAGGCCTTGAAAATCAAGCATTCCAAAATCATCGACCTGCTCCTCGTGGCGGTGTTGCCGGAATATCAGAGCAAGGGCGTGAATGCCCTCCTCTTTGCCGACATCATCCCCATCGCTCAGAAAATGGGCTTTGAATTTGCCGAAACGCATCCGCAGCTGGAGAACAACGACCGCTCGCAATCGCAGTGGGCATACCTCGACTGCACCATCCACAAGCGCCGGCGCTGCTATCAGAAGCCGCTCTGAATCCTTCAGGGGAGCAGGAAGCAGAATAGTTCCTCATCCCCTCCCTAAACCGAAAAATCCCACACTTGCCATGTCTGAAGATATTTTTGAAGTTCCAGAAGCCACCCGCAATGCCAGCGACTATGGCGAAGCGTCCATACGCCATCTCGATGATATGGAACATATCCGCTTGCGTCCGGGTATGTACATCGGCCGTCTCGGCGACGGAAGCCAGCAGGAAGACGGCATCTACGTCCTGCTCAAGGAAAGCATCGACAATTCCATCGATGAATTCAACGAGGGATTCGGACGCAAAATCGAGGTCGACATCAGGAATGGGGTAGCATCCATCCGCGACTATGGCCGCGGCATACCTCTGGGGAGCCTCATCCCCGCTGTCTCCAAACTGAACACGGGAGGAAAGTACGACAACGACCAGTATACGGCAAGCGTCGGACTGAATGGTGTGGGATTGAAGGCGGTGAACGCTCTGGCAAAGCAGTTTGTGGCCTGCTCCTGTCGTGGAGGAGAGTTCCATCGGGCCACCTTCGAACAGGGAAAACTCGTGAACGACGAGACGGGAACCACCGACGAGGAGGACGGTACCTTCATCTCCTTTGAGCCCGACCCCACGCTCTTCGTGGGCTATCGCTTCCATTCGGAATTTGTGAAGGATATGCTCCGCAACTATACCTATCTCAACACGGGGCTTGCCATCTACCATAACGGCCAGCGCATCATCAGCCGGAATGGCCTGGAGGATCTCCTCACCGACAAGATGACGGACGAGGCCTTGTACCCCATCGTCCACATCAAGGGCGAGGGTATTGAGATTGCCTTCACTCATGCCAAGAATCAGAATGGCGAGGAGTACTATTCCTTCGTCAATGGTCAGAACACTACCCAAGGCGGCACCCATCAGGCGGCTTTCAAGGAGCACATCGCACGCACCATCAAGGAATACACGGGAAAGAACTTTGAGGTGCAGGATGTCAGGAACGGTATTGTGGCTGCCATCGCCATCAAGGTGATAGAGCCGATGTTCGAGAGCCAGACGAAAATCAAGTTGGGATCGCTCTATATGGCTCCCGACAAGGACAAGAACGGCAAGCCCTTCCTCCTCTCGGGGGTCAGCGTGAACAAGTTCGTGGGCGATTTCGTGAAGGAGCAGGTGGACAATTTCCTCCACCGTAATCTCGACATTGCCGAGACCATTCTCCAGAAAATACAAGAAAGCGAGAAGGAGCGCAAGGCGATGGCGGGAGTGGCAAAACTCGCACGGGAAAGGGCGAAAAAGGCCAATCTCCACAATAAAAAACTGCGCGACTGCCATATTCACTACAACGACCCTTCCGTGAAGCGCAAGAAAGGCGACGATACCGTGGACCTCCGGCAGGACACCGCCATCTTCATCACCGAGGGAAATTCGGCCAGCGGATCCATCACGCAATGTCGGGACGTGAACACCCAGGCGGTGTTCTCCCTGAGGGGAAAGCCTCTCAACTCCTATGGGCTGACCAAGAAGGTAGTCTATGAAAATGAGGAGTTCAACCTCCTGCAGGCAGCACTCAACATCGAGGATGGCCTGGACGGCCTTCGCTATAACAAGGTGATTATTGCCACCGATGCCGATGTCGACGGTATGCACATCCGTCTGCTCATGATGACATTCTTCCTCCAGTTCTTCCCCGACCTCGTGAAGAAGGGCCATGTGTTTATCCTCCAGACTCCCCTGTTTCGTGTGCGCAACAAGAAGAAGGGGGCAAAGGAGAAGAAGAGCGGGCGCGTGGAGTACGAGACGGCCTATTGCTATACCGAAGAGGAGCGTCTGGAAGCCATTGAGCGGCTGTCGCCCAATCCTGAAATCACGCGTTTCAAAGGTCTGGGAGAAATCAATGCTGAAGAGTTCAAGCATTTCATCGGACCCGACATGCGCCTTGACCCCGTCACGCTCCACAAGTCCGACCAAGTGGCCGACCTCCTGGCCTATTATATGGGAAAAAACTCCATGGAGCGGCAGAACTTCATCATACAGAATCTCGTCGTGGAGGAAGACCTCGTAGAGGAGAACCAGTTCTAAGACGAGGGGAGTCCTCATTCCTCAATTCCTAATTTCTCACAAATCAGGCATGCGTATAGCCCTTTTTCCAGGGTCGTTCGACCCTTTCACCATCGGTCATGCCGATATTATAGAGCGTGCCCTTCCGCTCTTCGACGAAATCATCATTGCTGTGGGTACCAATATCCACAAGCAGGGAGCCGATGCCATGAGCCAGCGTGTGAGAAGCATCGAGGCACTTTATCGCGAAGAGCCGAGAATTCGTGTGGTGACCTACAACGACCTTACTGTCGACCTTGCCGAACGCGAGGGCGCACAGTTTATCCTCAGAGGCGTGAGGAGCATGAAGGACTTCGAATATGAGCGCGACATCGCCACCACAAACCGCATGCTTTCAGGCATAGAGACCGTGCTCATCTTCTCCGACCCGAGCTATGCCCACGTCTCTTCGTCACTCATCCGGGAGTTGCGCTCCTTCGGTCGCGATGCCTCTGCCCTCTTGCCTCAAGCCAACCCTCATCTCAAATCCTGAATTGTAAAGGGGTGTTCTATAAATGAGCTTGGCGGCACCCCTTTGAATAAAGGGATGTTCTATAAATTAGCTTGGTAAACCTTCCTCCTTCGCACCTCGGC
>CAMGOT010000211.1 GCA_946060685.1 uncultured Bacteroidales bacterium | reverse complement strand
TAAAGGGTGGTTCTAAAAATTACCACCATAGATATATTCTCAGAGTGGGGTATAACGTCTTGCCATCTTTCACTCTCTTTTTGGCTCAAAGTGCAAGTTCGCTCGGTCACAATGCCCGCATTGCTCCCTCTCTCACTTGCACTTTGACCTCAAAAATAGAATCGAAATCTGTCAAGGCTAATTTATAGAACCACCCTAAAGGGAATAGTGGGTCTGTGGTGCAAAGTTAGCATATCTGTTTGGAACGGCATGTGTCAGATTTGAAAAAAATAACGTCATGGTTGTAAAAAAGTCCATTTTTTACACTTGGGTAATGTTAAAAAAAGGCAAAACCATTCTGCACATTGTTTTTTTAAGCGGCAATGTCGACAGTTTTGAACAGTATTTCTTGGTAGTCGCAAAAGTCGTGGTTGTTGCATTTGAGTTTAGAAAGCAGCCCAACCGTACAGATTGAAAGAAAAAGAACAGGAAAAGACATCGTTCAGTACAAGATAAAAAAACTTTTTTCGCGCACCACTGCCATCGGCCAGCCAAAAAAGTTGGAAAAAACAAAGTGAGGATTGAATTTTTAAGGCTAAGAGTGCCGCTATTTCATAAATCCTTATTATCTTTGCCCCCAAAAACGGGGAGAGAGTCTGCCTGAGGTTTCAGCAAGCCATCTTCCCTCGAAAAAATCATGCTCAACATCCACGCATCATGACTCCAAGGACAATATGCCATTTTCCTGCCGCCTATGTGGAACTGCCTGCTGGCTATGAGTTCCGTCGTGCAGCATTCTATCTTGCTCTTGAGGAATATGTGGCCAAAATGCTTCCCGTAGGCAACTATCTCTTCACCTGGCGTCTGCGCCCCACGGTAGTGATGGGCCGAAACCAGGTGGCACATCAGGAAATAGACCTCGACTTCTGCCGGCGCGAGGGTATCGATGTCATTCGCAGAAAGAGCGGTGGCGGTGCCATCTTCGCCGATGAGCGAAACATTATGGTGAGTCTTGTGACGGGTGCCGGGCCTGTGGAGGCTCTCTTTGCCGAATATGCCCATCGCGTGTGCGATTGCCTGCAATCATTAGGGGCCCCCACCTCCGTGTCCGGCCGGAACGACATCGTCCTCGAAGGCAAGGGCGAACTGGCAGGAGGCAAGGTGTGCGGCAATGCCTTCTATCATCAGAGCGACTGCAATATCGTGCATGGCACGATGCTCTACGACACCAATCCTGCCCTGATGGAGGGAGCCTTGCATCCTGATGTGAGCAAACTCAAGTCGGCTGGCGTGAAGAGCGTGAGAAGCCGGGTGGCACTCCTGAAGGACTATCTCAGCATCGGAGTGGAGGAATTGCAGGAAGAACTCCGCAATGTTCTCACGAATATCACCGTGGTACTCTCGGAGGACGATGTGCGTGCCGTCGAGGAGATAGAAGCAGGATATTATGCCCCCGAGTATCTGCTAGGTTCGTCGGCACGTGCCGAAGTGGTGCGTGAGGGCCGCGTGAAGGGGTGCGGAAAGGTGGAGGTTCATTTCCGGCTGCAAGGCAGTCTGGTGCGTGGAGTGGAACTCTATGGCGACTATTTCGAGCTTGCCGATGCCCATGCCGCCTTCAATGCTGCCTTTGCCGGGGTATCGTTTACACCGGAAGCCATGGCCGAAGCGGTGGAGCGGCATCATCCAGAGTGCAGCATCCGCGGGCTGTCGGCAGCCGACCTTCTCGGTATCCTCGTCTGAGACTTGCTGGAGGAGAGGGATGCGACAGAGACAACGGTGGGGAGATGGTCGAAAAGCATGCCCCTCCCCTCCTGTCGTCGGCAGCCGACACTTCAGCCGACACGTCGGTTTCCCGTTCTTTCTTTATATATATATGTATGATATATATACCATCCTTCTATATATAAATAAATAATGACGAGCGTACACATATTCCTGCCATTATCCCGCCCAGCACGCCATTGAACGTCCAATGACAGTCAATTCTAAAAAAAAACACACACAATATCATTAACCTTTTTCTTACATTCCCTTTATTCCTACTATGAGCGACAAGAGAACCTGTCTCTATGAGCGTCATCTCGAACTGAAAGCCAAGATGGTTTCGTTCGGAGGCTTTGAAATGCCTATCCAGTATACCGATATTGCCGATGAGCACAATGCCGTACGCAAGGCATGTGGCGTATTTGATGTCAGCCACATGGGCGAAGTGCTCGTCACCGGTCGCGAGGCCGAGCGCTTTGTGCAGCACATCTTCACGAACGATGTGGCAGGAGCCCCTGAGGGCAAGATTTTCTATGGAATGATGCTCCATCCCCATGGCGGTACTGTGGACGACCTCCTCGTCTACAAGGAGAACGACGAGCGTTTCTTCCTCGTCATCAATGCTGCCAATATCGACAAGGACTATGCCTGGATTCAGCAGCAGGCGGCAGGATTCGATGTCGCTACCGAGAATCAGAGCGAATACTACGGGCAGTTGGCCGTACAGGGCCCGAAGGCTGAAGAAGTGGTGGAGAATGTGCTGGGACTGGCCTGCAGTGAACTGGTGTTCTATACATTCAAGAAGATGGAGGTGGATGGCGAGACCATCATCGTCAGTCGCACAGGCTATACGGGCGAGGATGGCTTTGAAATCTATGGCAGCCATGCCTTCATACAACGCAACTGGGACCGCCTCATGGCAAGCGGAGAGGCAAAGCCCTGCGGATTGGGATGCCGTGACACCTTGCGCTTCGAGGTGGGACTGCCCCTCTATGGCGACGAACTGACCGATGAGCTCAGCCCGCTGGAAGCAGGACTGGGAATGTTTGCCAAACTCGACAAGGAAGAGTTCGTGGGCAAGGAAGCCTTGGTGAAGCAGAAAGCCGAGGGACTGACCCGCAAGATTGTGGGTATCGAACTGGAAGGACGTGCCATTCCGCGTCATGGCTATGAGGTGGTGGTGAACGATGAAGTGGTGGGTACCGTCACGACGGGCTACAACAGCATCAGCACCGGAAAGAGCGTGTGCATGGCACTTGTGAAGATAGAATATGCCAAGCTCGGTACTCCCGTGCAGGTGCGCATTCACCGCAAGCTCCACAATGGTGTGGTCACGAAGAAGCGTTTCTACGACAAGAGCTACAAGAAATAATCGTCACCTCCCCCACCACCAACCTCTTAAGGGGTGTTCTATAAATTACTTGAGGCGATTTTTTACCTATCGTGCAGTAGG
>CAMGOT010000210.1 GCA_946060685.1 uncultured Bacteroidales bacterium | reverse complement strand
TGTTGCTCAGGAACTTATAAATAAAGTTAAATCAAAGTGTTGCGGAATTAAGGGTGAATGTTTTTGTCAGAAAAGATAGCCGATGCGGAAGGTGTGGTCCTTATCGTTGCCATGCTTGTAATGGTCCAGGCTGAAACCATAGCCCATATAGAGATTCTTGAAGAACCTGAAGCCAACAGTGAGGTCCATTCCGAACGCATTCGCCCACTCCGAGTGCGGGCTGGTGGAACCCGTATAGCCCATATCCAGTCCCATAAAGAGGAGGAAGGGAGTGTAGACCCGCAGACCCGTCTTGATGCCCAGTTCGTTGCGGTCGGAATCATTGAGCTCATGGGCGTATTTCAATGCCAGGACATCCCATGACAGATAATTTCCCAGCGAATGTTCTCCACGGACATTCAGCTCTACCTGGCTTCCGATGCCAAACTCTGCACCGAAGCGCATATCCTTGGCGATGCTCTGGGCCATCATCGGCGAGCATGCAAGGAACAATGCACAAATTGCTACTGATAACTTTTTCATAGTTTTCTATTATTTTAAGTTCTGCATCCGGTACAAACGCCATACCTTGAAGGATGCTTGTTCATGATGTCAGTACAAATATATAATGCCTCTGCCATCACGGCAAACAAAATCCCTTACGAAAAACCGTCAAAACATCATTTGCGGGCAGAAAACAGCAATCAGCATTAGCATTTTTGGTATCTTTGCAACGCCCCATGGCTTTTGGGATTCCGCTTCACGGCTCTTTTGAAGCGGAAATCAGCCTTTCCGCATATTCTTAAATCTTGTTAAGGCGGGGAACCAACAGCACCCACCTATCGAAAACCGGGATTTTCAATCCACTAACCTAATACCATAAAAAAACATTTCATTTCATGAACCAACGCTACGTCATTCTCGATGGTCTTCGCGGTGTCGCCGCCATCGGAGTCCTCGTCTACCACCTGTTTGAAGCCATCGCCTTCTCTGCAGGAGCCGCCGAACAAAGTTTCTACAATGGCTTCCTGGCCGTGGATTTCTTCTTCATCCTCTCCGGCTTCGTCATGGGCTATGCCTATGATGCGCGTCTGGCCAGCGGACGGCTCAGCACAGGCGGCTTTATCCGCCGCCGTTTGATCCGGCTTCACCCAATGGTCGTCATGGGCATCCTGATTGGTCTGGTATGCTTCGGCATGCAAGGTTTCACCACCTGGGAAGGCCAGGAGGTGAGTACCGGCATGCTGCTGTCGGCCCTGCTCTTTGCCCTTTTCCTGCTCCCTACCCCACTGCCGTTCGATGTCCGCGGCAACACGGAAGCATTTCCGCTCAACGGTCCCCACTGGTCGCTGTTCTTTGAATACATCGGCAGCCTGCTCTATGTCCTTGCCCTGCGGAAGATGCCTACACGCTGGCTGAAGATATGGACGGCGGTCATGGGCATCGCCCTGCTGAAAAACGCCCTTTTCAGCGAATACAACAGCATTGCCTACGGATGGTCGTCGGAGCCCTACAATCTCTTTGGCGGACTGCTGCGTCTGCTCTTTGCCTATCCCCTGGGCCTGCTTCTCTCGCGCATGTTCAGCGAGCGCAAGCCTGCCCCAACCTGTCTGCCCGCCTTCCCGCTCTGCACGCTTGCACTGATAGCCTTGATGTCCGTGCCCAGCCTCTCCACCCTCACGGGCATCCAGCCGCTCAATCCCATCTACCAGTGTCTGACGGTAGGCGTAGGCTTCCCTGCCATCGTATGGTTTGGCGCACGGGGCAGCGTGTCAGGAGGCAGGCTGAAAGCCGTGGATTTCCTGGGTCGCCTGTCCTACCCGCTCTATTCCATCCACTATCCTCTCATCTACCTTTATATCCATTGGCTGAACACCGGTCAGCATCCTTTCGGCACTTCGCCCTGGGCCACCCCTTGCGCCATTTTCATCATCGCCATCGTTCTTGCCACCACCGTACTGCTCTGCTATGACGAGCCTCTACGCCGATGGCTGAGCAAGCATTTTTAAGTATATATATATCAATTGTTTATCGTACGCCCCGAACCAACAGTCGTTGGTTCGGGGCGTACATTCATACAGGCAGCGGTGCGCAACTCCATGGCCGACCTCAACTCCAACGACATCGAGTCCATCCAGGTGCTGAAGGATGCCGCATCGACCTCCATCTATGGCGCGCGTGCCAATGGCGGTGTCATCCTGATAGAGACGAAGCAGGGCAAGAAGGGGCACACCGAGGTGAACTATTCGTTCAAGTCGGGCTTCAGCTATATGAACAAGGGCTACGGCTATATGAACGCAGGCGACTACCCCTACTACAACCGTATGGGTGCCTTCCGCTACAACAATTCCATCAGCGGCTACGGCGGGAGTTTCAATCCCGACGGACAGCAAGGCTACGGCACAAACAACTCTTACTACGACGTGACATACGCCGACACGGAACGCGGAGAGGCACTCATCGCTGCGGGTGCGCAGACGATGACCGATCCCTTCACAGGCAAGACGCTGGCGTATATGGACTATGCAGGAATTGCCGACACCTATGTGTTCAACGATGCGGCATTCTCGCAGGACCACCACATCAATCTGGACGGTGGAAACGACAAGGGTACCTTCAATGTGGGCTTGGGATATTACTCTGAGGACGGTACCATTCAGTTGACGAACTATAAGCGCTTCAACGCGAAGATGAACGGCAGCTACCGCGTGCTGCCATTCCTCACCGTGAAGGGAAGCACGGAATATACCTGGAGCACGGCTCCGAATCTTTATCTTTATGAGTACAGCCTCTTCTACCGCACACGCTCGCAGCGGCCAACGTGGAATCCGGTGGATGAAGAGGGCAACCCAAAGGCTGGCTTCGGATCATCCGACGGCAACTACCAGTACTGGGCCAATGTCTACGATATGCGCAACAGCACACGCAGGCAGGTGTACAGCGGAGGCTTCGACCTCGACATCCTGCCCGGAATACTGGTGCTTACCGGCAATGCCTCCCTGTTGAACTATGACTACCAGTATGAGTACTTCACGCGGACATGGCAACAGACGAACAGCGCCTCGCCCAATACCACGCGCGATGCGCAGGCCCTGGTGTCGAGATATGTGCAGGAGCAGTTCAACGCCCAGCTGCACTACACCGACACCTTCAAGGAGAAGCACAATGTGGACTTCATGCTCGGCGGCGAATACTACCACTATAGGGGTGTTCTATAAATTAGCTTGAGGCGATTTTTTACCTATCGTGCAGTA
>CAMGOT010000209.1 GCA_946060685.1 uncultured Bacteroidales bacterium | reverse complement strand
AGATACTGTGCGAGAGGTGGAAAAGCGACCAAGCAGACACCCTTTGAAAAAAAAATATATGCTAATTTATAGAACACCCCTATATATATTATAGAGCACCTTAAATTCGACCAAGATGAAGACAATAGCAATGACGACAACAGCAATGAGGCGTTTGCTTAGCCTGCTGCTCCTGATTCAACTTTTCGCCTTCACGGCTTCAGCCCAGACGGTGAAGTATTACGACGAGAGCATTGACCCTGTGGAACAGATGGATAAAGCTGTGGCACAGGCAAAAGACGAGGGGAAATATGTGGTGTGCCAGTTGGGTGGAAACTGGTGCAAATGGTGCCGATGGTTCGCCAAGTTCATCACCGATGATGCGGAGATTTCTCAGACCATTGCCGATAATTTCGTGTATATCCATGTCAACTACGCTTCTGATAAGGATGAGCGTTCGCGTATTGTGAATCAGCGTCTGGCGAATGCCTCGCGCTTTGGGTTCCCGGTACTTGTCGTTCTTGATGAGGAGGGAAAAGTGATACACATTCAGCAGAGCGATTATTTGGAAGAGGGAGAAGGGTACAATCGTGAGCGCGTGCTGAAATTCTTCCAGAAGTGGACTCCGCAGGCAGTGCGTACCGTTGTCCGGTAAATATTCCGGCAGACACCCCCTTGACCAAAAGCAGCATTCTCGGATGATAGAATTGGACATCATTGGAACAGGAACGGAGAGACGTCCTAAGCCTGGTACTTTGGGCGTACTCTCCGTGCTGTTTTTCTTAGGGGTGTGGACTGCCATGCCCTTTCGGGGCTCTGCCCAGACGGAAGTGAGGATGCCTGACCCGGAATATCCTTGGGAGACGTTTGTGGAGGAATATCTGGAATATACAGAGCGAATGGCAGAAGAAGGAGATGGAGTGACGCGCTATGACTGGCTGGAGGAACTGGAAGAAATCCATCGTCAGAGGCTTGACCTCAATGCCGTGGGACGCGATGACCTTCTGCGGTTGCATTTCCTGAGTGAGGAAGTGGCCGATTCTATCCTTGCCCGCCGCGACAGTTTGGGGGGCTTTCGGGGAATCTCCGACCTTATGACGGTTCGTTCGCTGAACTTTATGGACCGGGCATGGCTCTCCGTCTTTGTCTGTTTCGGACCTTATTCAAACCCTCGGAAGTACGCCGGCGATGTGCCAGGCATATACCAGCGGGCTGACCAAGGCAACCGATGGGTGGGAGGGCGGCACACAGTCGATGCCTTCACCGGAGTACCCCTGTATCGGCGGGCAGGATATACGGACTATGATGCCACGAACTATGCTATGAAGATGTTTCTGGGCTGCAACGTCGCCCATCGTCTGCGCTATCGCTATGCTTGGAACCAGCAGGTGAAATATGGCATTACCCTGGAGCAGGACGTGGGAGAGCGCATGGCATCCTTCGGCGCGAGGCTTTGGGATGCCGGAAGTATCTATTTCTATTATCGTGCAGATGCGCGGCGAAATGAAAAAGGAAGAAGACATTACGTGCCCTATGAGTTGATTGCCGGCGATTTCCGTCTGCGGCAAGGCGACGGACTTGTGGTGGGAGATGGGGGATGGAGCAACTTTTCCACCCTGTTCTCCGGTTCACGATTGGACCGCACCCGGATGATGCCCAGTACGGGAAGCGACGGACGACGGTATCTCCGTGGGGCAGCCGTGCGTGGAAGATGGGGCAAGGAAGGGGAATGGAATGTGCTGGTGTTT
The DNA here is from genome assembly GCA_946060685.1 of uncultured Bacteroidales bacterium. Classification (GTDB taxonomy): domain Bacteria; phylum Bacteroidota; class Bacteroidia; order Bacteroidales; family Bacteroidaceae; genus Alloprevotella. Next base: position 1,618 of record CAMGOT010000209.1, on the reverse strand, counting down.
GGCTCATGGCGGGAATTGGACGGTACAGTGAAAGGAGCGGATGCCACGAATGGATTTAGTGCGGAGATTTCCGACACCATTACGGCATGGAAAACCGACGGGCTGCACCGTACATTGCAGGAAGTGGGGAAGCGGCGTGTGGCGCAGCAAATAGCGGGAGGTGGACGTTTGGGCTATGATGCACATCATTTGAGTATTGGTCTCAATGCTGCAGGCTTCCGGTACGACAAGACGTACTGGCCCTCTTATCGTGCCTATAATGACTATAGAATGCGCGGCGACAAGGCGGCAGCCCTCAGCCTTGACTGGGGAGTGCAATGGAGCAAATGCACATTTACGGGAGAGGTGGCACTCGACCCCGTGAAGAATGTGGTGCCCAAACCTGTGATGAATGAGGAGGGGCAGGCTGTGGCAAACTATAGGAAACGGTGTGCGATGGCAGTAACGGGGACTTTCAGATGGCATCCGGTGTGGAAGTTTCTGCTTGTGGCCAATCTCCGGTCCTTCAATTGTGATTACGTCACACCCTATGGGTTGACGTTGCAGGCAGGCACGGGATTGCAGAATGAACAAGGACTGACGCTGGCATTGCGCTGGCGACCTGCACGATGGATGCTGCTCACGGGCTATGCAGACTGGTCGTACCATCGTTTTCCTACGTATCAGGCAAAGTTGCCATCCCATCAAATGGAGGCGATGTGGCAGGCGGTGGCTTCTGTGCAAAAAGGCTGGACGCTGACAGCAGCGTATAAGGTCATCAGCAGGCAAGGGAATATCACGGGCGTCAGCGTGGATTTCCTGGAATGGAAAGCCTGGCACAAGGTGAAGGCACAGGCCAACATGACGCGTGACAGGTGGAGCTTGACGTTTGGAGGAAATGCCGTGGCTTACATCACGCAGGCCGGGATGGGTCAGCCTCATGGCCGGCTCTCCCGAGGTGGAGCATTGTACTTGCGTTCAAAGGTTCGGCCTTGGAAGCTGCTGCAGCTTACAGGGGCTCTGGCAGGTTTCCTGACCGACGACTATTATTCCCGCTGTTACGTTTATTCGCCCCAGTTGCAGGGGGGCATCGGTACGTCGGCCTATTATGGTCAGGGACTGGCTGCCACAGCCATGGCGGAGGTGCAGTTGTGGCGAGGTCTCTCCGCTGCTGCACGTTATGGCATGACAAAGCATTTCGACCGTGAAGAACTGGGTTCGGGTGTTGATGCCATCCATGGTAATCTGAAGTCCGATGTTTCGTTGGAAGTGCGCTGGCGCTTCTGATTGGCTTCTATTCCTTTTTGCACTCCCGGCAGGCGCGTCGTCCTGATGCGCCTGCCGGGAGTTTTTCCACGGATAAAACGAAAAAGAAATCCGTGTGGCTGCGGGAAAGAAGGGAAACAAATGGTCCGAAAAATCCGAACAATAAAACAGATTCAGCCTTGAGCCTACCTTGTTTGAACGTGAATTGTCGTGAATGGAACGTGAATGATCGTAAAAATTATTTCGACCTGTGTGGTTGAGACAATATCCATTTAGGCAGGGTGTTCAAAATAGCCAGTAAGGCGGATGCACAGTTCTGGCTTTCAGCCCGTTCATGTACACCAATACGGCCCGCATACGAACCGCATGAGCA
>CAMGOT010000208.1 GCA_946060685.1 uncultured Bacteroidales bacterium | reverse complement strand
CCATAATAATTCCTACTATATACTTACTATAAAATAATTTTTATTACCTACTTATTATAAATAGATGTAACTGACCAGGCGGTATATGGCTGGACTTCTTCCTGCACTGCAATCTGCATTCTTCACCTACAACAGTCTACTCTTCTATCAGCACCTTGGCAATGGCCTTCACGATTTTTCCCTTGCCGATAATGGGGGCATGGGCATCCTCGGGCCAAACAATATAGAATTCGCCGGGACGTGCGGTGAAATAGTTCTGCGCCGCCTCGGCATACAGGGCGAAATCATCGGTATCGTTGAAGGGAGCATCGCTTTCCACACCCACGTCGGCCAGACGACTCACGCCGCAGGTCTCCACACCCGTCAAAGGGAAATGCACGTCGATATATCGGCGGTGGACCTCCAATTTCTGCTCCTCGGCACTCCGAAGGTCGGGATGCGCGATGTTGATGAAGAGACGGTCGGAATCAAGGGTGATGCGTCCTGGCTCATGCTGCGAAAGGTCGTGGGTCTTGACGTATTCAAAAAGCTGATGAAACAGAGGATGCAGCGCCTCGTAGCGTGCAGCATCGTCGAGATGTGCGAATACCATAGTTATAAAAAAGTATTTCGGGAAAGAAAAAGGAATGTGGTCACCATTGCTTGCATTTGGCAAGCTACGCGCCTGTTATTCGGCACAAAATTAAGGAAAATCTTCAGACTTGCCAAAAAAAACGCTTAATTTTGTGGAAAAAATTAACATATACCATCGTTTTATTCTTTATCCACGCTTCATGATGTACACCACCCTATCTCATTTTTTCTCACAACGCTTCACGATGAAGGTGCAGAAACTGAGTATCAATGCGGGGTTCACTTGCCCTAACCGCGATGGCAGCGTAGGGCGAGGGGGATGCACGTACTGCAACAATCAGACGTTCAACCCTGACTATTGCTCACCCACGGAAAGCGTGGCGCAACAACTGGAGCGCGGCAAGGCTTTCTTCGCCCGAAAATATCCTGAGATGCGCTATCTGGCCTATTTTCAGGCATACACCAGCACTTATGCTCCTACCGACAGACTCATTGCATTATATGAAGAGGCTCTGGGAGTGGACGATGTGGTGGGAATCGTCATCGGTACCCGCCCTGACTGCATGCCGCAGGAACTGCTCGAATGGCTGGGAGAAAGGGCACGGAAGACATTCGTCATGGTGGAATATGGAGTGGAGAGCTGCCTGGACCGCACGCTGCTCCGCATCAACCGCGGACACGACTTTGCCTGCGCACAACGCACTGTCGAAAGCACGAAAAGGGCGGGCATTCATGTAGGTACACATTTCATATTGGGACTCCCTGGGGAGTCGCATGAAGAAATCATGCAGTATGTCCCGCTCATCAACCGCCTGGCTCCCGACACGCTGAAACTGCACCAGCTGCAAATCGTAAGGGGCACACGGATGGCAGCGGAATATGCCGAACATCCGGAGGACTTCGGACTTTATGCCACAGCAGAGGAATACTGCAGGCTGGTGTGTGATGTACTGGAACGCCTGTCGCCGACGATTGCCGTAGAAAGGTTCACCTCGTCATCACCAAGAAGCCTACTCATTGCCCCCGACTGGGGAATGAAGAACCATGAGTTTACGGCGTTGGTAAATCGGGAGATGCTGAGACGAGGCAGCAGGCAGGGATGCCGCATCAGAAATGAGGAATCAGGACAATGAGAAATGAGAAATGAGAAATGAGGAATAGACCATCCGGCTTTTTCCCATTCCTCATTCCTCATTCCTCATTCCTAATTGTCCACAGGTTCCAGCCCCAGTTCTCGGGCTTTTTCGATGATGAATGCCCGTGCGGCATCATGCTCATTGGGCACTACGCCATCGAGTACGGCATCCTTCAACGCTGCTTTTAACATGCCCACCTGAGGACCGGGAGCCAGATGGAACAGCTCCATGATTTCCATACCATCCACAGGGGGCTGAAAGTTGCGGATGCGGTCCTTCTCCTCCAAATCCACCAGTTTTTTGCGCACGAGCCGATAATTCTCCAGAAATCCCTTTTTCTTCTGCTGGTTCTTGCTCGTGATGTCGGCCTCGCAAAGCACCATGAGGTCGTCAATGTCATCTCCGGCATCGAAGAGCAGACGGCGCACGGCGGAATCCGTCACCTCGTCATCAGCAATATTGATGGGGCGCATGTGAAGTTCTACCATCTTCTCCACATATTTCAAACGTTCGTCCATCGGCAGTTTCAGGCGGCGGAAGAGGCCCTTCACCATTTTCATTCCCAGATAGTTGTGGTTATGGAACGTCCATCCCGCCTGCGGATCCCAACGCTTGGAAGCGGGCTTTCCGATGTCGTGCAACAGGGCTCCCCACCGAAGCCAGAGGTTATCGCTCGCACGTGCCACATTGTCGAGGACCTCCAGGGTATGATAGAAGTTGTTCTTGTGCTTGCGTCCGTAGCGCTCCTCCACAATGTCGAGATTTGCCACTTCGGGGAGGATGAGCTGCAGGAGTCCGCAACGCTGCAGTTCCACAAAGCCAATGCTGGGCACCGGCGACTCCATAATCTTGTTCAGTTCGGTGATGATGCGCTCCTGAGAGATGATGCCGATACGCTCGCGATTGCGGGAAAGAGCCTCGAAGGTCTCTTCCTCTATGGTGAAATTCAGCTGTGTGGCAAACCTCACGCACCGCATCATGCGCAGAGGGTCGTCGCTGAAGGTGACATCAGGATCAAGGGGGGTGACAATCAAACGTTCCTGCAAATCACGCACACCGTCAAAAGGGTCGACCAGTTCGCCAAAACGAGTGCCGTTGAGGCAAATGGCCATGGCATTGATAGTAAAGTCGCGCCGACACTGGTCATCGCTCAGCGTGCCGTCCTCCACAATGGGTTTCCGGGAGTCATGGCTATAACTCTCGCGTCGTGCTCCTACAAATTCTATCTCTTCCTCCACCCGCTGCATCCCTGGCGTGCCGTCTTCCAGAACCACAGTTTCCGTATGGTGCCATTTCACCTGTGCCGTACCGAAATTCTTGAAGTAGGAACTGTGTGCGCCTTTGCCCAAACGCTCCGAAAAAGCACGGGCAAGGGCAATACCCGGACTGGCATTGCCCGGATGCTGCAAATACTCCGGACTGCCGACCACAACAACGTCAATGTCCTTCGACGGACGCTCCAGAAGCATATCACGGACATACCCTCCGACGATATATGCCTCCACGCCCATCGCATCGGCAGTCTGCGAAAGGATTCGGAGCATCGGCACATCAATGCGCCGGGCTATCTCTTCGTTGCTTAATATCTTCATGTTGTCAAAGGTGATAAGATTGGTATTGGCGGTTTTATTGATAAGTAGGTGTTCAAAATTAGTTTTATGTTTGAATGCTCTATTTGGATGCAGA
>CAMGOT010000207.1 GCA_946060685.1 uncultured Bacteroidales bacterium | reverse complement strand
CGATAGGTGGGCTATTAAAATTTTCGCCTCAAGCTAATTTATAGAACACCCCTATATAGTATGAGCCCGACGAATCCTGCATGAGGCAATAAATGTATGAGCGGGGCAGCATGAGTGAGGCAGCATATTTTGCTGCGCTGTCAATGTATGCTAACTTTACGTCTTGTAAGGTTATTAACCTTGCAGCATCAAGGTTATTAATCTTGCAGCCTGAAGGTTATTAACCTTATCGGACTTTATGTTGACATGCTTTTCGGAGCAGCAGATATTGCTGTTTCTTTTATGCAGGATTCGTCGAGTTCACGTTAAAATATCATCAGTATTCCACCTCGCATTCCACATTCATTCCCGCCCGCAGCCTTTCCACCTCCTCCTGATGCTTGAGGCGTATTCTCACGGGTATTCTCTGCTCCACCTTCACGAAGTTTCCCGTGGCATTGTCTTGCGGTATAATCGAGAAGGCAGCTCCTGTGGCATCGCTGATGCGCTCCACGCAGCCCTGAAATTCCACTCCCGGCACGGCATCGGCCTTGACCTTCACTGGCAATCCCGGCTGTATGTGGTGCAGTTGCGTCTCGCGATAGTTGGCCACAATCCAGAGGTCAGAGGCATCCACGATGTTCACCATCGTCTGTCCGGGCTGCACGAGTTGTCCCTCGTGGATTTCCTTTCGTCCCACCACCCCATCGGCTGTGGCGGTGATGACGGTATACGATAGATTGAGGCGTGCGAGGTCGACAGCCCTTCGAGCAGCCTCTATGCCCGCCTTGTTCTGCGACAGGCGGTGTGAGAGTTCATTCTTCCCCGAAGCCTGTGCCTGCCGTTGTCGGCTCACCTGCTCATAGCGCGCTTCGGCGGCAAGCAGAGTCGTGCGTACGAGGTCGTACTGCTGCTGCGTCGTGGCATCGTCCTTCAGCAGGGAGGCATAGCGTGCCTCCTCCCGACGTGCATTTTCGAGCATGGCGCGGGCTTCCTCCATGCCGGCCGAGGTGACTCCCATCGTTTCCTCAGTGGTCTGGATGCCGCTCCCCGTGGCCTTGCCCCCTGCCATAGCATTCTCCAGGTCGGCCTGAGCCTGTGCCAGGCGGTATTGGAATTCTGTGTCCTCGATGACGACGAGAGTGTCGCCCCGATGTACGGTCTGGTATTCTTCAAAGCGGATTTCGCGGATGAAGCCCTGCACACGGGTATTCACCGGAGTGATGTGCTGCTGGACGGTGGCATTGTCGGTGTATTCCACATTGCCGAAATGCACGAAGCGCTCTGCCACGAGATAGGCTCCGGCCAGGAGGAGAAGCAGGATGATCGTATTGTATACGGCACGCCAGCGTGCATGCTTGCGGGTGTCGGTGGTGGTTTGTGGATTGTTCATGGATTCTTTGTTTCAATGGATGAATAGGGAAAAAAAATTTCATTTACTAATTTTTAGAACACCCCTAAAGTTCGCCTGCGGCGTATTTCAATTTGAAGTAGGCATAAAGAAGTTCTATCCGTGCGTTTGCCAATGCCAGTTCTGCCGAAAGCTTCATGTTTGCCGCATCGGTGAGGTCGGTGATGATAGCGAGTCCGTTCTCGTATCGGCGCGCCACCACTTCATAGTTTTCCGTGGCAAGCTGCACGCTCTTCTGCTGGGTGGCGAGTTCTGTGCGTGCCGTGCCTAAGCAGACGTAGGCCTCATGCACGGCATCGTCCACATGCTCCATCGTCAATGTCTGGCGGTCCTTGGCCACTACCGTTGAGGCTTCAGCCTGACGCAGTTTCCGACGGTTTTTATAGAGCGAAGAAAAATTGTATGATACTCCCAATCCTACATACCAGTAGTTCAGATTCTTGTTGACGGGCGGCACCTCAACGGTGATGGGACCATCGAGATGGTCCTCTGCCACTACTGCGATTTTCGGTATCATCGCCGAGCGTTCCAGACGCTCTTGCGTACGGCTCATGCTGAAAGCCAGGTCGGCCTTCTGCAGGCTCACATGCTGCATGGCACGCCGATGCCATTCTTCCTCGTCGGCTTCAGGGAGAAGGATAGCGGCCAGACAGCTGTCGGGGAGGATGCGGAGGGAAAATGCCCCATCCGCTGCGCCGAGGGCGGTGAGCAGCTGATGCTCCACGATGTTCCGGCGGTCGGCCATCGTACTGCTGCCCAGGAGCAGTTGCTGGAGCTGCAGTTCATATCGAGTGATGTCGTTGCGCAATGCCACGCCCTGCTCATGCCGTTTCCTCATCTGTTCTATGAGCCGCGAGGCAAGGCGGGCATTCGTGTCGTAGACCGTTTGGCTGTTGCCGAGAGAATGGAGCTGCATGTACAGCCCTACAATCAGCAGCCTAACGTCCAGACGTGCTTTGTCGGCATTGAGTTCAGCCATCTGCTGCTGCTGTCGTGCCATGCGTATGCCATTGGTGATGGCCCCTCCGGAATATACCGTCTGCTGAGCCCTCAGCGCGAAGTTGTTGCCGAAATGCGGCATAGGGGCTGCCGTACTTTCACCGAAATGGCGGTTCCACAGCCGCGCATCTCCAAGATAGGCCACGCTGGCTTGTCCCGTAATCTCCGGAAGCCATTCCCCTTTGGCAGTAGCCACTCCGGCCTGGCTTTCGCTGACAGCATCGGAAAGGGTGCGGAGTGTGGCATTGCTGCGCTCTGCCTGGCAGAACAGCGTGTGAATACTTTCCTCCAATGCTGCACACTGGGCATGAGTAGAGACTGAAAAAATGCCTGAAGCCAATATTCCTGTCAGCAGCAGGCGGCATCTCTGTCGTTTGATCATAAAATAGTAGTATTAAAAAAAAAACATAGCAGGTACACACCTTGCCTCTTGCAGACGTGCTGTGCATACGGCTGCATACCATGATGGGGCGGCGAGGGCAGGCACTCTTCTCTCTTTGCCGCTGCATTCCTGCAATAAAACGTTTGTTTTTCAGTATCGGGGAGGGGTGGACTCCTTCATCACATCTTCCATCGTGTAGCTTTGCCTTCTTTCTTGGCTTGTCGTCATCGGGTGTCCTTTCCACCTTTCAGTCATCAACACTGCACACAAACTCCCCATGAATGGAACTTGTGTACTTTAGAAATCGAACGTATGAAATCAGATTTTTTTCGTATACTCTGCATGACAGTGCTTTCTGAAGCGTCGGCGGCACCTGCCGGAAGCCCTGTGCGCTTCCTCCCGACATCTTGAAAGTGTGCTGGCAAATTTAACGTTTTTTTCTTTATAGGCATGCATTCTGTCCTTCGGAGGAAAGCATTTTTTCTGCATTTTTTTCAGAAAGTTGCCATCTATAAACTGCATTTTCCGTAACGGGGGGCGAAGCCCTTGGATAAGCCATGGTTTCTCGTTCCGAAAGCTATGGCAGGTGGAGAGGATGCTGTGCGCTACCTTATGGGATTTTCTATAAATTAGTATATAATCTTTTTTTTCAAGGGGTGTCTGCTTGGCTTCGCC
>CAMGOT010000206.1 GCA_946060685.1 uncultured Bacteroidales bacterium | reverse complement strand
GCATAATAACACTTCCTAAATGAATAAAAAACTAATTTATAGAACATCCCTAAAAAAAAACTACAGAAAAATATGGGAAGAAAAATACTACTATTCATGCGCACATGGATGCTGGCGATAAGTATCGTCTGCGGCATCCTGCTCTATCTTCCTTTCATCTTCCTTGCCTCCACAGCGGAATATGAGGAAGGTGTTTTCAAGGTCATCAAGATGGTGCAGCCTGTATTGATTTTTACCATGCTCTTCATCACCTTCTGCAAGACGAGCATCCGGCGACTGCATGTCCAGAAATGGCATGTCCTGCTCTTGGCCATACAAGTGGGACTCTTTGCTTCCATTGCCATGCTCATACTCCTGCTGAATCCCCATTCCCACTGGGTGCCCGTCATTCATGCAGCCATGCTGTGTCTGATATGCCCCACAGGAACAGCAGCGGCCGTTGTCACAGGAAAGCTGGGAGGCGATGTCGAGGGACTCACCACCTATACCATCCTCATCAATGCCGCCTGTGCCATCATCATCCCCATTTTCGTACCGCTCCTCTCTCCGCATGCCACGTTGGGCTTTTGGGCAAGTCTGTCATTGATTAGCGCGAAAGTGTTCCCATTGCTGGTATGTCCGCTGTTGGGAGCCGTTCTGATGGTCCGATGTTTCCCGCGGACCATCCATAGGATAGTGAGTATCAAGGATTTGGCCTTGAAGATTTGGGCAGTATCGCTGGCCCTTGCCATCATGGTCAGTACGCAAAGCATCTGCCACTCCCCTGCCCCACTATGGGTAATGGCATCGGTACTCCTCGTTTCCCTGCTCTCGTGCGTTTTTCAGTTTTGGGCAGGACGAAGAATAGGAAGGGCATATCATGCCCCCATTTCTTCCGCCCAATCCCTGGGACAGAAAAACACCGTTTTTCTCATATGGTGCGGCTATACCTTCTTCGATCCGCTCAGCAGCATCGCAGGAGGCTTCTATTCCATCTGGCACAACCTCTGGAACAGCTACCAATTGCGAAAGGTACAGAAGGCCGGGGCTTAGTGTGTGTCTCTCTCACCCTATGCCAAGGACTATCATAGCGGCAACAGCACAGCGACACATCACATTCCCTCAAACTCGACAATTATTCATCCTTTTGACGGTGGGAATATATAGCACCCGCCTATATGATATAAAATGGGTATAGAAAAAGGCATTTTCAATCGCGCCCAACTCCTGCTGGGCAGCGATGCTATGGACAGAATCGCCGAAGCACGCGTTATCATCTTCGGCGTGGGAGGCGTAGGCTCCTGGTGTGCCGAGAGCCTTGTGCGTTCGGGAGTCCGACATATCACCGTCGTCGATAGCGACCGTGTGTGTATCACCAATATCAATCGCCAGTTGATGGCAACGACGAAGACCATCGGGCAGGTAAAGGTGGAGGCACTCAAAGAGCGGTTGCTCACCATCAATCCCACGGCAGAGATTGAGGCTCTACAGCAGATTTTCTGCGAAGACACGGCAGAAAGTTTCGACCTCGACTCCTACGACTATATCATCGATGCCATTGATTCTCTGAAGGACAAGATGCTGCTGATAGAGATGGCATGCCGCACGAAGGCTCACTTCTACTCATCCATGGGAGCCGCTCTGAAAATGGATCCCACGCGCATCAAGGTAGCAGAGTTCTGGAAGGTTCAAGGTTGCCCCTTGGCACGCGCCTTGCGCCAACGCTTCAAGAAGTTCAAAAAACGTCCGGCAAAAAAATTTCCTTGTGTCTATAGCGATGAATTGCTGGAGAACAAGGGGCATAATGCTACCTGTGGCTCAGAGAAATGTATGTGCCCCAAGGCACAAATCGGTCCTGGCGATGCCGCTCTCCTCAATCATGAATGGTGTTCAAGCAAAGCCCAAATCAATGGTTCCCTGATGCACATCACCGCCATTTTCGGGATGACCATTGCCGGATTGGCGCTCAAGCAGATGACAGCTGAAAATCCGAGGGCATAAAGCCGGAATCTGGCTGTCCCGGCTCCTGGCAGAGCAAGGCTAAGCCCAGCGGCACCCTGGGCAATGTACAGGTTGCCCTTACCGGGGCGTACGATAATAGCCTGTTAGCCAATGAAATATACGTGCAGAACAAGCAGGAATGCTTATTCTGCCTGTTGGTCATAGGCATCATCAAGCTCGTTGGTAGTGTCGCGAACGATGCTGGGAGTTCCTCCCTGATGAGGGAAGGTCAGACGGAAAGCCACACCACCCTCCACATCACACGGACGCGAAAGCATGGCTCCCAAATGAATGCCGGAAGCATCAACCTTGTCAAAGGCTATGCCACCGAGAATCATGTCGGAGGCATGGTCGGAAGCGATGGCCGCACCTATGAAGTCTGCCTTTGTAAACTGGCAGTCCACGATAGTCTGACCATTGGAAGTGATATTGACGCTCACGATATTGTCCTGATAAGGGTCGCCAAAATCATCCTTCACCATTGGCAGCGAATCGCTGGGGGCTATGCTCACGCTCACCACATAATGCTTGTTGTTATAGTCAGCCTCTACGGGAGCAAGTGTCTGTGCCTCGTCATGTCCCGGACCTGTTTCCTGTGCCAGTACATATTGTGTAGTGTCCACATCCGTATCCTGAGTTGATGTTGTCCTGTGACATGCAGAAATAAATAAGGAGAGAACCAGTAGTGCCAAAGGCGAATAGATGGGGTTTAGATGCTTTTTCATACCGTTTAGTCAAAAATTTCTGCAAATATAAGTAAAGTTTCAAATGTAATGAGTAATTTTGCAGAAAAAATCATGAAAACCCTGGATTTCTTCCGATTCTTTCTCGTCATTTTGCTCCTTCCTCTTGCCTTTTGTGCCTGCGGAAGCGACAAAACTGCTGAAACGGAATTGCAGGCTCCCCCCGTTGGCGACACGCTGCAAGCCCCCATACGACAGGATGCCCAAAGGGATATCGTGATGTCCATCAGACAGCAAAGCAGACTGTACACCACAGAATTTCAGGTGCACAAAATCGTTCTCTATAGCGACAAGTCAAAGATAGGTGGCAAACTGGTTGACATCACCATTCCCGGCACACGAAAAATTGCCATTCCCATTGATGTAACGCTGAAGGCCTACGTGGACCTCAACGCTTTCTCCACACAGAACGTGAGCATCATGGACTCCATTTGCATCATCACTCTCCCCGACCCCAAGATTGAGGCAACGGCATCGCGGGTGGATCATAGCAAGACGCGGCAATATATCTCCATGGCGCGCTCAAAATTCAGCGAAGAAGAAATATCACGTCTCACGGCACAGGGAGAGGACAGCATCCTCAGCCACATTTCCCAGTATGGCATTGTGGAGCAAAGCCGCGAGGATTTCACCCGCATTCTCGTACCTATACTGACGCGGATGGGCTTTGATGCTCATAATGTATACGTGCGTTTTCGGAAAGACTTCGACGAGGGCGACATCCGTCATTTCACCACCTTTCAACGTTTTCGTTAAGCCAGATGAGCAGAGGCAAAGCTCGATTTGACTCTGCCATGGC
>CAMGOT010000205.1 GCA_946060685.1 uncultured Bacteroidales bacterium | reverse complement strand
GCCTTGCTCCTTCGCGCCTCGGCCATTCAAGCTCGCTTGATGGCTCTCGGCTTGGTGTCGCTTGGTCGCTTTTCCACCTCTCGCACAGTATCTTTTTGCTTTTCAATCACTTACATAGCACGCTATGCTCGTGTTTGAAAAACAAAAACCTACTGCACGATAGGTAAAAAATCGCCTCAAGCTAATTTATAGAACACCCCTTATATTTTTCCTTTCTGGGTAGCCTACGAAACCTACGAAACAAGGGCAAGACTCTTTCAGCCTTGCCCTTGTTGGATGATGCTCCGTGCTCCCCTCCCCCCCTTCGATTAGAGGAGGAGAGGGGAATCGGATTTATTTCACTACAATCTTCTTCGTACGCTGTACCTGACCGCTTTGCATGCGGATGAGATAAGCGCCGGGAGCGAGCTTCTGGGTGGAGAGAACGGGATCGTTCTCCTTGATGAACTTCACCAGACGTCCGTCGGCGGTGAAGATCCAAGCCTTGTCGGTATTCTCGAAGCGGATGGCTTCTCCCTCGATGGTCACATCGCTCACCTTGGCCTTAGGAGCCACGATGCCCACGGGGACAATGCCTTCGGGCTCATCGGCTACACCCTGGTCGCGCACCTCGATAGCAGTACGTCCGGGGTTGCTGCCGGTGATTTCCATGGGGAAGTCGACAGTAAAGCCCTTGGCTGTTGTGCCGCTTGCTCCAGGATGTGGGAACCAGGCATCGCTGAACACAAGGCGCAGACGGCTCTTGCCGGGCATGGCATCTGTGGGAACGTTGACCTCAAAATTCGTGGGATGCGTCAGGTCGGTGTTGGCTTTGTTGGCCTTGTCCTCTCCGATAGCCACCACTACCTCGTCGTTGCCGCCATTGAAGTTGAAGTCGCCGTCCCAGTCCATATATCCGCGGAAGGTGCAGTACTGGAGGCCGTCGCTTTCGGTGGCATAGTCCATGGTGAAGCTCAGCTTCTGACCCTGGTGGCACTTGATGGTGTACTGGTCGCCGGCCAGAATATAGTTGGTCTTGTCGGCCTCAGCATCGCTCTTTCCGGCAGCGATATCCTGCATATAGGGAGTTCCGGCAGTGTTGACATAGGAGAAGTCGGCATCGGAACCCTTCACCTCAAGCTTGTTGACATAGCGCTGGTTGAGGGCATTGGTGATACCCTCGGAGCTTTCGTTGAGGATGCTGAGAGGATAGGCATCGCTGGCCTGGCTCTTCTCGGGGAGCGTGGAAGCGTCGGCACGCGGAACCTCCACCCATACGACATCGCTGGTGGACTTTCCGTCTACGCTCACGCTGCGCACGCCGATGAAGGGTTTTTCATCCTCTGCCATGGGAATATTGCCCACATAGGCACCCCAGCTTGTAGTGCGTGCCACCTCGCTCACGCGACCCTTTTCGCCATTCTTGTAGAACACCTCGAAATGGTCGATGCCAGCCTCGTCGTTGTAGAGAAGGTCGTAGTCGGCACGTGTGCCTGCCACGGCATCCACATCCCAGCGCACCTTGACGGAGAGCGAAACCTGGGTTTCCTCCTTCACCTCTACCACGGCATCCTTCACATCGGCAGGAGCCACGGTGCGGTCGTCGGCGAGAGTGAGCTGTCCTACGAGCGTTCCGGCAGTGTTGCCGCTGGTGCGAAGACCTACGTACTCGATGACATCGCCCTTTGCCACACCATTGAGGCCGACGGTCTGTGCCTCCCAGGTGTTGCCCTTCACATTGGCCAGCGGTGTCTCTTCCCAGGTGTTGCTGCCCTGCTTCTTCACGATGACGCTCACGCTGCCCTCAGTAGGACCGTTGAAGTTCTTCAGTGCCACGGTGGCGGTGGGATTGCCTTCGCTCACGGTGAGTTCTGCACGATAGAGGACGATATCCACAGCCTTGGTGTTCGTCAGGCGCAGGCAGGATCCGCCGATGTAGGCATCGGCATTGGTAAATTCGGGAATACCTCCGTTGACATCATATACCTCGGTGACGGGGTTCGTGGTGCCCTTGTCGTAGACGAGCCAGCGATAAGTGGGCACGATGTCCTGCTGTCCGAGGTTGTACCAGTTGCCCATCGTCTTTTTGCCCTTATAGTTGTAGACCTCGCCGTTGCCCACATTGAAGAAGGTCTGGAAGGGGAGGTTCTGCTTGAGGGCAGTGCGCTCGGGGATATATTCTGCCACACCCTGGAAGTTGCGGAGGGCATTGTTCTTGGGGTCGCTGGTGAACCAGTCGGCACTATTGGTAGGCGCAGGACGTGCTGCGGGGTTGCGGTAGCCGCCGGAGAATAGACGCTCCTGCAGCTTCTGATAGTTCTCCTGATAGTCGATGGCGGAATTTCCCGTGGTGTTGCTGTGGATACGGCTTTCGCCATGCTCGCCCCAGAGTACGATGCCGATGGAGCGTGCCTGCTCGTTGGCATCGAGTCCCGTCCATTTGCGTGCCATGCTGGCAATCCATGCACCCTGGTATACGCCCTCGGCAGTACCCAATGCACCTACTGCCGTCTGATAGCTGTTGCGCATGTTGGTGACGGCGAAGTCGCCGCTGGAATAGTTGAGGAAGGCATCGGCAGTCTTCACATTGTTCTTGCCGAAGAGTCCCTCCACGTTAGAAGCCGTGAGTGAGGACTGTGCGGTGTAGATACCGATGTGGAAATTGTCGAAGCCGATTTCCTTGGCATATTTGTAGCAAGCCTGATGGAATCCCACCACATCGGCATTGGCATAGCCCGTGTCCTCGAAGTTATAGTTCAGACCATCCTGTCCGAAGAACATCATGGCATTGACAAGGGGGCGCACATACTTGTAGCCTTCATAGCCGTTGGGATCCTTGGTCTGCACCTTTCCTACCCATCCTTCGGCTCCGGCACCTGCTGTCCAGCTCTCGAAGAACTTGATTCCGGCATAGATGTCGGCACCATTCTTGTGGGCACAGTCGACAGCCACTCCAGGCACGTGGAACACGCCGTGGTTCCAGCTTCCGAAGACCTTCGTATAGTTCCATCCCGTATAGGGGTCGTCGTTCCAGTTGCTGGAGGGATATCCGCCTTTGATTTTTCCGATACCGATGGGGATGTTCATCCAGAGCAGACGATTGTCCTTTGCGCCCTGGTTGACATTTTTCGTCTGGTCGACGAGAGCGGCACGCGGACGCACGTGAGAGCGCACGAATGCCATGTCCATCATATTGAAGCCGGCAGCCTCAAATTCCTCCTGGGTGGGAAATTTTCGGCCTTGCTGTTCTGCAGCGTAGAAGAGGTCGACGAGTTCCTCGCCGAAATTCGTGAGGTCGTATACATCGGTGGATGCCGTAGGCGAGGTCTGTGCGAATGCGCTCATGGAGAGCATCATCATCGCGATGGGGAGTAAATGTTTTTTCATACGTAATAGGGGTTTTGGGGTTTTAATCCGTGCGTTTTCCCTCACCCTTCGGCAGGCAGGGGCATAGTGCCCCTGCTGCCCAGGGGAAGGATTTTTATGTTTTTTGGTTAGTAGTATATAGGGGTGTTCTATAAATTAGTATATAATCTTTTTTTCAAGGGGTGTCTGCTT
>CAMGOT010000204.1 GCA_946060685.1 uncultured Bacteroidales bacterium | reverse complement strand
CACGATAGGTGGGCTATTAAAATTTTCGCCTCAAGCTAATTTATAGAACACCCCTTAAAAGAGGTGTCGACATACTGTGGCATCCTAAATTTTCACCTCTACCACATCCCCTTTATAGAGATACCAGAGGTAGGCTTTGACGCTCGTTTTCCCCTGCTTCTGAAGAAGGCGCGCATAGTCGCCCACCTGAACGGCGTGGTCAGCTTCCGGGCGGCCGAACTTGAAGTCCACCACGATGGTCTCACCGTTTCTCGTCATTACGCGGTCGGGTCTTTGGGTGACCATCTCTCCCTTCTCGTTGCGGAAGATGAGTGTGGCTTCCCTATAAAGCTGCCACGAACCATCAAACCACGACCGTGCCGTAGGGTTCTGGAGCCGCAGGTGAAAAAGCTGTCGCAGATTCTCTGCTTTCTTTCCTTCCGGCAGCCATCCTTCCTGCACGAAACGCGCTATCTGGGCATCGACATCAGCGGCAGTCTCGATGTTCGACATGAGCTGGTGGAGCAGGATGCCCGTCTGCCGGAAAGTTTCGCGCCGCTCCTTTTCCGCAGCATCCGCAGCATCGGCAGTGCCCAGGGCACGTTCAGCCTCGATGAACAGGCGTGCATTCTGGCTTTGGCGAAACTTCGGATGGCTTTTGGCGGCACAGAATTCCAGTTGCTCCACTTGCGTGGTGAAGTCCAGTGGATTGGCCTCTTTGCGGAGGGAGAGTTGTCCAGGAGCATCTTCTGTCCGTTCGTCATTCTCTCCTGCAGTGTGCTTGATGCCCAGAGTGGAAGGAGTGCCCAGATGAATCAACAGTCTTGAGTCCTCGGCATTCCCGATTCCTGCACGCTGGAGCGAGAGAAAGAGAAGATTGGCTACGGTGGGGGAATTGTCTTTAAGTTTGCCCCATACCAGCAGATTCTGCCGGGTGCGGGTGAACGCCACGTACATCAGGTTGAGGCTCTCGATATAGCGGTTGAACTGTTCCTGGCGGTAGATGTCCTGATAGATGCTTGTTCCGGCCTCCTTCTTCAGCACGACGGGGAGAAGCGGCACCTGATTGAAGGGAGCCGTTGGGGGAGTGGCCCATACGCGCTCCGGCTTCATCGTATCGTCGATTACCCAATCGCAATAAGGGATGAGTACGGTGTGGAAGGCCAATCCCTTTGACTTGTGGATGGTCAGGATGCGCACACCCTTTACGGCCGCCGAAGGGATGGGAGTACGGCAAAGGTGGTCGTCCCATTGCCGGAGGAATTGCTTGACATCGGAAGTGTTCTCGTCGATATATTTGAGCAGAGTGTCGAGGAAGGCATACAGATAAGGCGACTGGCCTTCTGCCTTGTCGAGGTGGAACAGGCTGACCAGGCGTGTGGTAATCTCATAGAAAGGCAATCTGCCATAGTGCTGGCTGTTCCACTGGTCGAGGAGGCGTACTGCTGCCTCCTGTTCCTCAGGGTCGCATTTGGCCTTGACATATTCCAGCGATATGGCATCGCTGTTGTTGACGATGTACCGCAAGGCATGCACCAGTGTCTGTACGGCAGGCGATGCTCCCAGCAGGAACGCCTCTTCGGAGACGAGGGTGATGTCGGGATGGAAGGTCTCGAAATGCCGGAGCAGGCGTGTGGTATCAAGATTCGTGCGTACAAGGATGGCCATTTCCTCGAAAGGTATGCCCTGGTCGAGCAGCCGGCGGATTTCCCTCGCCAGACGCTCTTCCACGGGTTCGGCTTCCTCTTCCCCCGACACAGGAGAATCCATGTCTGGTCGGACAGAGGATACGGAAGCGGACGATCGGTGCGCCTGACCTTTCTTTTCCTCCTCCAGAAACTCCACGCGGATATATCCCCCCTTCTTTACCGGCAACTGCGTGACTTCATGATTGTCGTGGTCACTTTCCGGCACGGGGTAGATGCGTTGTGCTGTATGTTCCGCCGGCAGTTCCTCAGGCTTCATGTGCCATTCGGCTGCCAGCATTTCATCTACCACCTTGGATGCCGCCACGAATACGCGGTTGTTGAAGTCGACCACATTTTCTCCGCTCCGAAAATTCTGCGTGAGCGTCTTGATTTCGATGCTTTCGGCAAAGGAATCATTGTGGCAGCCCCGGAAATTCGCCAGGGTGTTCCAGTCGCCGCCCCTGAAGCGGTAGATACCTTGCTTCACATCGCCCACAATCATGCAGGAATTGCCCTGCGACATGTTTTCGACGAGCAGATGTCGCAGGTTTTTCCATTGAAGCGGAGAGGTGTCCTGAAACTCGTCGATCATGACATGGCGGAACTGCGTGCCGGCACGTTCAAAAACGAAGGAGGTGTCGGAATCGCCCGTCAGTTCGTGGAAGAGTAGGGGAGTGTAGGCCAGCAGGAATCGGTCGTTCTCGCGATTCAGCTGTTCCACCTCTTTGTCGATGCTGTCCAGAAGCCGCAGGGGGTAGATGTTCTCCAAGCTCAGGGCGCAGGAATTGAGTGTATAGGCACAGTGGTCATATGTCTGTAGCAGGCGGTCCAAGGCAGTCCTCACCTCCTCGGCTTGTGCCTGCGATGCCTCGGACTTCTTGCCGCCTTTCAGGAAACTTTTGCTGCCATCGGCATATTGCCGCAAGGTGGCGGAAGGCTCTCCGATGGCGGAATAGGGGCAGTCCATATCGGCACATTTGTCGATATAAGGCTTCACGCGGTTGTTGCCATAGGAAATGTTGGCATAGCCCATCCTCTCTTCGATGGTGGAGGCCGCCGCACGGGCAGCGTCGGCAAGTCTGGATCGAGTGGTACGCTCCAGGGTGTGGAGGGTGTCACGATAGGCATTCACGGTCTTGTTGTCCAGGTTGATGCACCCTTCCTCACGTGCAGCCTGCGAATCTTTCTGTTCTGAAAGGTGAAGCAGATGACGCTTCATCATATAGCGCTCCTTCAGCAGTTCCGTGGCAAGTTGGCGAAGTTTGTCGGAGACGTTCCACGACGTATCGTCCTCCAGACGCTTCTCAATATATTTCATCAGCCATTTCAACTCGTCGGAATGCTCGTTCACCCCCTCCATGAAACGGTCGACCGCTTTTGCAAGCACGTCCGTGTCGCCCAGTTCCACCTTAAAACTGGCCGACAGCCCCACCTCATGGGCAAGATTGGAGAGAATGGACTGGAAGAAGGAATCGATGGTCTTGACGTGGAAATGGTCATAGTCGTGTATCATCTCGCCCAGCACCTGCCGTGCTCTTTTCCGCATGGTTTTAGGGGACGACATCAGGGCATTCCCTTCGGAAAATCGTCGGATTTCCTGTTGCACGGCCAGAAAGAAGTCGTCGGCATCGTTCGTGGAATGGGCGATGCTGTAAAGGTTCTGGAGAATGCGGCTCTTCATCTCTGCTGTGGCCTTGTTGGTGAACGTCACCGCCAGCTGGTGCTTGTGGGGATGGTCGATAGGGTCGCTGAGCAGATGAGCGATGAAGGTGGCAGAAAGGGTGAAGGTCTTTCCTGAGCCTGCCGAGGCTTTATAGATGGTCAGCATAAAGGTGGGTTCTATAAATTCGCTTTGTCAGATTTTGGAGTTATTTTCGAGACCAA
>CAMGOT010000203.1 GCA_946060685.1 uncultured Bacteroidales bacterium | reverse complement strand
CTGCCATCAACATCACCTGCTACGACCGCGACGGCAACATCGTCAGGCGCGTCACCTCAAGCGACGATGGCAACATTGAGGACTCCGAGAACCCTGACGGCGGCGGAGCCGGAAGCGACAGCAATAGCGACGGCGGCTCTTCGGGCGGCAGCTCTTCGGGCGGCAGCGGCGGCTCCGACATTCCCGATGCAGAATAGGGGGCACCGCTCTGACGGCGATCTCAACGATTGATTGATTAATTTATAAATTATTCAAGATTCGCTGGGTTCTTGCGAAACTTGAATAAAATACTCCCCACTCTGCATCGTCCG
This sequence comes from uncultured Bacteroidales bacterium, assembly GCA_946060685.1. Classification (GTDB taxonomy): domain Bacteria; phylum Bacteroidota; class Bacteroidia; order Bacteroidales; family Bacteroidaceae; genus Alloprevotella. Next base: position 3,258 of record CAMGOT010000203.1, on the reverse strand, counting down.
GCAGAGTGGGGAGACTTCAATGGATTCGTCCTTTAGGGTGCATCAGGACAGGATTATTTGAGAGTGATGCGGCGGGGCTTCATTCCCTTTTCCATGAATCCGGCACGGTTCTTGACGGCAGGCTGGATATATGCACGTCCTGGCAGACGGTGGCTGCTGGCGGGAAGCATGACGGAGGCAGAGGGAGCCACAGGTGCTGAAGCGGCTTCGGCAGGAGTGGTGAAGCGCACGATGGTCGGCTCGCCCCATACGTTGTCGGCATTCTTGCCCACGGCTACTGCCACACACTCCGTGTTGGGGTCTATCTGGAAATCCGTGGTGAGAGGGTCATAGAAGAACCAGTATGCCATCCCGGGGAAGGGCGGTTCAGAGCAGAGTTCGTCGAGCACCTCCTGCTCATGGCCGTCATAGCCTGGAATTTCGTCCTTACCCTTTGCATAGCATACGGCATAGCGATAGGCGGCAGTCTGGTCGTTGGGGATGAAAGTGATGAACTGCGAGGGCAGCATCTCGCCCCACCAGTCCTGTATCTTGTATTCACCGAGTTCGATGTCGACTACAGAAGCTCCGCTTCCACCCAGCGAAAGCGTGCGCACGGGAATGGTGTCGCAGGCTGTATAGTTGCCGTTGGCATCCCAAGCCTGTACGAACACTTCATAGTCCGTAGCAGGCGACATATTGCTCCACGTGTATTCATAGGGAGTGGCAGGGTCGATGGTTATACCCCAGGATTTCACCAGGTCGCCGAAATTGTCAAAACCGAAACTGGAGCAGTAGGACTGGCACGAGCCCTTTTCGCCGGAAAGGATGGCATATCCTGCCGCATCGTCGTTGGGTGTAAACTTGCAGGTGTATTCAAACGCTTGGACATCGGTCACGCTGGTCTCCACTTTGGGCGTGCCTTCGAGTACAGGGTCTTCCGTGCGGAAGTCGACACGCGAGATTCCGCATGCAATGCCATATTGGTCGTAGCCCACCGTCACCACACTATAGTTGGTGGCAGGTGCGAGTTCTATGCCTGACAGGGTGGCATTGGTGAAATCCTGGTAGTACAGGTCGGTACCTTCCTGCTCGATCATGCTGATGAAGTAGTCGGGCTTTGGCTCATAACTGTTGGCCACATTGGCAGAACACAATGTCAGACGGAAGGCCTGGCAAGGCTCCGTACGGGTGACGTTGATGGTGAGTTCGTTGTCGCCCACGGCCGTAATCTCGACGTTGGCCTTCACCTCACCTTCCACTTTGGCAAAGGAGAGGTCTTCTATACGCTCCACGAGATAGCCTTTCTGTATCCCGCTCGTGGTCTTGATGAGCAGGCGGTTGGGGTTGGTCTGTGCCATGCTTGCCGATGCTGTGGCGAAGAGAAGGGTGGCAAGGGCGGCAGTTTTTGTAAGTCTTTGTATCATGATGGTCTGTCTTTTTTTATTTTGTGTTTCGTTTTTTTATGGGTGCTTGTCTTGCGGCTTAATGGCTGACCTTGAATTTCATGGTCTGTGCGCCAGCCTTGACGATGTAGGCACCCTGCATGAGTTTGGCGATGTCGAGATGCCCGCCATCGGTGATAGTGGCATATGCCACACGACGTCCGGCAGCATCAAACACCTCGACAGGTGTAGGAGTATCGGCGTCAAGGCCATGGACGTAGAGACGTTCGTCGGTGGCTTCGACGCGCAGGTTCTGCATGAAATGTACAGGAAGACTGATGCCCGAGGTGCTGAGTAGGAAGGTGAGTTTCGTGACCTCATCGTAGCGGAATGTGCGAAGGGCATGCTCGGAGGCATCGTTCAGGCTGAACGTTTCCTCGCCGAGTACGATGCGTCCGATGCCGTCGATGGGCGACTCCCAAGTCTGGGCATCTGCTGTCAGCACCTGCAGTTTGTCCTCTTGGGTCTGTGCCATAGTACAGAGCGGGAGGACGGCAAGAAGAAGGCAAAGGTGCCTTGTCATACGATGTCTTGTCATACGGTTTCTTGTGATTAAAAGTGTTTAGTTAAGATAGGACTGCTGAAGTCCGTCACTGAAAAATATATTGTCCGGGTGGCCGGCATAGAGTACCACCCTTTTGAATTTTGCGGCAAATTTACAATAATATGTCGAAAATACAACCCGCTTTGTACTATGTTAGGTGTGATTTTTGTTTGTTTAAAGGCTTTTTTAGACATCAAATTTGCCAGTTCAGCCATTTTTAGGTACTTTTGCCACTCACTTTTTGCAATTTTCGAGGGGGGAAGTCCAAAGTTCCCCAACTTCCTTTCAACCCATACATTCAGAAAAAGCATGAAAACATCGTTCATCTTCCGCGAATATATATGGATTATCGAGACGCTGAGACGCGAGGGTAAAGTCACGCTCAGAGATCTCAGCCTGCGCTGGCAACTCAATGGTTTTGGCGACGGGCAGCCCCTGTCGCGGTCATCGTTCACACGCTATCGTGAGGCTATCCTTGAAATCTTCGGTATCGACATCACCTGTACGCGAGGTTCTGGATTCGAATACTATATCCGCAATGCGGAATTGCTGGAGGGCAACACCGTACAGAACTGGATGGTCAGCACCCTTGCCATCGGAAATATCGTGAGCGACGGGCTGAACCTGCAGCAGCGGGTGGCGCTGGAGCGCATACCGGCCCACAGCGAATATCTCGGCAAGTTTTTCGAGGCTATGTCATCAGGCTTCTGCGTGAAAATCAAATACAGGAAGTATGGTGCCGAGGAGGACCAGGAATATGAAATCGAACCGTACTGCCTGAAACTTTTCAAGCAGCGGTGGTATGTGTTGGGAAAATATACCGCATACGATACCGGACACATGTTTGAAGAGCCGGAGACGCGAATGCACATTTTCTGTTTTGACCGCATCGTCGACCTTACCGTGGGCGACCGCTACTTCCTTTTTCCTTCCCACTTCAAGGTAGAGGAGTATTTCAGGTATGCCTTTGGTGTGTTTGTCGACCCCGCCCTGGAGCCGGAACGCATTCTCATCCGTGCTTTTGGAACGGAGAAATACTATCTTGATGATCTTCCGCTGCATGAGTCGCAGAAGAAGGTGATGGAAGGGCAGGACTATGCCGACTACGAACTGGTGTTGTGTCCCACGTCCGATTTCTTCCATCAGATTCTGTCGCGCGGGCATCGCATCAAGGTGCTTGAACCATCGTGGGTGGTGGATGAGGTGCTTGATCTCATTCGCCATACCCTCCGGCTCTATGACCCGTCCGTGGATGGACGGGAATGCGTGCAGGCCGTCTCCGGAACTTCC
>CAMGOT010000202.1 GCA_946060685.1 uncultured Bacteroidales bacterium | reverse complement strand
CTACTGCACGACAGAAAAAAAATCGCCTCAACCTAATTTATAGAACACCCCTTTAGTATTTGTGTGAATGTTTGAGCCTAAGTTTTTGGGCATATAAGTCGTCGTTGAGAAACACGAGAGATCAGTTTCTGTGTAAAGTGATGACCACCACTTCAGGCCATGCCCCCAGTCGGAAAGGAATGGCTACAGACCCTATGCCACTGCTGACAATCAGCGTGCGCTTACAGCTATGGGGTGCGCTTGCCCCACTCCATCCGTCCGCTTTCAAAGCAGTATTTTCATCATAGCGGCCATACCATTCGGGATATATCCATGACGACGGACTCCATCCGAAGCATTTCATCTGCATAGCATGGGTGTGGCCGGAAAGTTGCAGGGGAATGTCGGTCTCCTCCAGTACCTTGCGCCGCCAATGCGTAGGATCGTGGCTGAGGAGAACGGAGAAGGTCTGTGGCGACAACCCTTCCATGGCCTTTGGCAAATTGCCATACTGCGGAAAGTGCTTGCCGTCGCCGTCATTTTCCACACCGATGATGGCAATGCTGTCAACCCCACGGTGGAGGAGTATATGCTCGTTGAGCAAAAGTTGCCAGCCCAAACGACGCTGGAGCGACTGCAGACGCCCTACATCGGAAAGGCGTTGGCGAGTGGACTTATCATGAGCGAAAAACATATAGTCATGGTTTCCCATCACACTCATCACTCCATCCTTGGCTTTCAATTTCCCCAGTACTTCCTCAAACTGTGCGGCCTCTGCTGACTCACGGTTCACCAGGTCGCCCGTAAAGACGATGAGGTCTGGTTCCTGAGCATTCACCTGCCTGACAACTTCGCGGACAAATTCAGGATGCTTGCCAAAGGTTCCCAAATGCCAGTCGGAGAGCTGGACGATACGATAGCCATCAAATGCCTGCGGAATCAGACTGTGGGAATACCGATAGGGACTCACCACGATATGGCGTGCTCCCAGAGTGAAGCCGTAGGCAAGAGCAATGGCCGTCAGGACACTTGCAGCAATTCCAGTCCACCGGACTGCGATGTGGCAGAGCATATACGAGCGGAACAGGAAGGACAATCCCCACCCCACAAGGGTAGGGAGCAATACGACCGTGGCAACGATGAGAATCAGAAGAAAATAGAAGAGAACGGGCATGATTTTCAGGATAAAAGGGTGTTCTATACAGCACCTGCCATGGCGAGTCCAAGATACACAAGATGCGCCACTATCCCTGCCGCAATACCTCCGCAGAAGTGCGACACGAAAGCACGTGAAAGCAGTTGGCGATAGCCCAGAGAGTCGAGCATGGCAGTATGGGTAGAAAGGTAGCCGCTCCAGCACATTCCCATTGCCGTACATACTGCTATGGCATTGCCGTCAAGAATACCCTGCCTGGCAAATTCCGGGATGAGACTCAAAGCAGCTCCTACAGCTCCCAAGGCTGTGATGGGGAAGGCGATAAGTTCTGAAGCCGTAAAGCCGAAGAGCCATTCAAAAATAATATTGACATGACCTGCCAGCCAAGGGAGCAGGCGGGTGCCTTCGTAGGCTGCTCCCGTATAGACGACGATGGGATTTCCGGCAGCATCCATACCCTGTACGCTTCCGCCAAAGGTGAGCATCATCACCATGGTGGAGATAATCAGCACACCGGGGATAATGGCGATACCAATCTCCACACCACTCTTTCCACCATCCAGCAAGGCATTTAGTGTGCGAATGAAGGTGGAGTCATGATGGCTGGGGGCAGCATCATCGGGCTCCGCCTCTTTGATGTCGGCATCATCGGCCTCACAAGCCGGCTCATCGCGATAGGCAGGATAATCCTTGCAGGTGAAATGCTGCATCATGCGCGTGGAGACGATACATCCGGCAAAGGCTCCGATTAGTCCTATAAAAGGAGCAGCAAAATAGCCTTGGCCTATCATAAAAACAATAACGATGAGTCCCATACCGAAGGCCGTGCCGAAATTGGTCAGCGAGATGAGCTGGTATGTCTTGAAATACCGGCTGAACTTTCTGTCCTTGGAGAGGGAGATGATGGCAGGATTGTCGCTGAGAAAGGTCAATACAGCCCCCAGCGATGCTACACCGGGAAGATTGAAGAGGGGGGACATCACAGGACGCAGGAGACGCTGGATGAGGTCGACAACGCCAAATTCTACGAAAACCTTGCCTAATGCACCCGTAATGACACAGATGCCCATCAGATAGAACACGGTGTTCAGCAAAAGGTCGTGGGCCGTGTGCATGATGGTATTCAGCATATTTGCCAACCCCATGGAATTGGCAAGATAGCCGAAGAAGATGACCACAATGAGCAGGCAAATGATACCGGAAGGTACGTGTGAAAACAACTTTTTCATATGAGATGAAAAATGATTGAAGGAGAAAGAAAAAGTCGAAACCCCTAAAAGGAGAAAAGTGTTCTATCGGGTTGCATGATAGCGGCGGAGCATCATCTGCAGACCTTCGAAAAAGTCAATTCTGAATTTCACTCCGGCCTGTAGTACCAGTTGCTGGTCAGCGATAGTACCTTCGGGATTGGTGTTCCTGCCCCATCCCCAGCCTCCGGCAGCGAAGACACGTACCCAGTTGCGATGGTTTTTCAGCGGTTCTGCTTCCACGTGCAGGGACACCCTATGCAATTCCGTGCCATTATGCACAAGGAGGTCAGTGTCTGTCCCTGACTTGTTGACATCGTAGGTGTACTTTGCCGTCACGTTCAGCGCATCTACCGGACGTACGGAAAGGTCTGCCACGAGCGTACAGTCCTTAAAGAGAAAGGTCTGGTGCTTTGAGGCACGGTTCTGGAAATCCAGCATCAATTGTACGTGTTTGCCAAAATGGAAACGGTTGCCCAGGGAGATAAAGTTGATCCAATGGTTCGGACTGCTCTCAAAGAGATTCACAGACCACAGACTTTCGTATATGCCATGCTGGCCGCTCCACATCAGGCTGTAGCCCAAGGCATTGTTGTGATTGCCCTCCCATGAGCGGAACGGGGAATTGCAGACCTGAAAGGAAAGGTTGTCGTGCGGAGTGATACTGTATCCTGCAGAGGCACCCAACTGGAAACAGGGAATTTGGTTCCAAAATTCAGAAGTGCAGTAGAGGTCGATAGGAGCCAAGTCATATTCAAAGCCACCGATGGCAGCCACCACTTTGCCCGCTGTCAAGGAGAAGCGACGGGTGCTCCAGGTCAGGTTGAGCCAATCGGTAGCATCAAAGAAAGAAGCCTCCTTGGAATATTTGTTCAGACGCTGGCGATAACTGAAGTTGAATCCTTTGGCAATCTGCCCGTCCATACGCAAGAGGAAATACTGTCCTCGGAACCCCTGCGAATCTTCTATATTATGGCCATTCACCCGCTCACCCTGATAGGCAAAGCGGCTGTCGATATAGCATTGCGAGAGGGCAGGACCATTGTCGAGTCCTATCTGCCCATCGATGATATCAGCCTGTATGTGTTGGGCGAAAGCCAACAACAGGGCAGACCACCAGATTTTGGTTTTCATCATGTTAGATTAAGGGAATGTTGTGTGAAGGGATGTTCTATAAATTAGTTTTTTATTCATTTAGGAAGTGTTATTATGCT
>CAMGOT010000201.1 GCA_946060685.1 uncultured Bacteroidales bacterium | reverse complement strand
TGTTGCTCAGGAACTTATAAATAAAGTTAAATTATAGTGTTGCGGAATTAAGGATAAACTTCTTATCTTTGCCGTCCCGTGCCGTGCGATTCCCTCACTCCGGTATGCTGGCAGGAGAAGGGGGACGGGCTAAGACAGAGCGCACGGCAATCCCAAACAATAACTACAATACACAGTATCATGGTAAATTTTGATTATCAGACCCCCACACGCCTTATCTTCGGCCGTGGCGTGGTGGCAGAAAAACTGCAGGAGGTGATGGGCCAATACGGCAATCGCGTGCTGATGACCTATGGCGGAGGCAGCATCAAGCGTTCCGGACTTTACGCTCAGGTGAAGGAACTGTTGAAGGACAAGGAAATCCATGAACTCTCTGGCATACAGCCCAACCCAAAGTTCAACCCCAGCGTGCTCGATGGCGTGCGCATCTGTCGGGAAAAGCAGATCGACGTGATTCTCGCAGTAGGTGGAGGTTCTGTGCTCGACTGTACCAAAGCCATAGCCGGTGCCGCCCTTTCTGACGCAGACCCCTGGGATGTCGTCACGATGAAGGTGCCTACGCTGAAGGCCATCCCCATCGTCGACATCATCACGCTGGCCGCTACGGGTTCAGAGTATGATTCGGGAGGCGTGATTTCGCGTACGGAGACGAACGACAAACTGCCCTATTTCTCCAAGCACGTGTTCCCCGCCGTCTCCTTTATCGACCCCACCTACACCTTCACGCTTCCCCTGAAGCAGACGCTGGCCGGCATTGCCGACTGCATCAACCATATCATGGAGCAGTATTTCTGTGGCGAACACATCATGATGAACGATGCGTTTATGGAGGGGGCCATCAAGTCGCTGATGAAGAATGTACGCATCGTGATGCAGGAGCCTGACAATTACGAGGCGCGTGCCGAGATTTTTTATGCCACGACGTTGGGGTGCAACGGTATCTATTCTCTTGGAAACTCTCCCGGCGGATGGCCGATGCACGCCATAGAGCATGCCCTCTCGGCCTATTACGACATTACTCATGGCGAGGGGCTGGCCATCGTCACTCCAAGATGGATGAAGCATATCCTCAATGTTCGTACGCTGGAGCGTTTTGTAGCTTTCGGCACGGGAGTTTTCGGCATCAGCCGTGAGTTGCCGGAAATGGAAATTGCGGAGCAGGCCATTCAGGCCATCCATGATTTCTACAAGGGTATCGGTATGCCCATGACCTTGCGTGAGGTGGGCATCGACGAGAGCCGCATCGACGAGATGGCTCACCATATTGCCGTGAACGAGGGACTGGATCAGGCTTGGGCACCATTGCAGGAGGCCGACATTGCCGCCATTCTGCGCGCCTGCCTCTAAACCACCTCTCTTCCCCTGCTGAAGGGAACGGTAAAAGCCGGGGTGTTTCCCCGGCTTTTACGTGCCGGAGCGGTTGAGGCATTGCAGAATAGAATGAGACATAGAATGGGACTTTAGAATAAGCTGCATGGCGAATAAGGCATTTCCCCCATGCTGACATGCACTTTTTTACCGTTTTATGCCCGGCAAAGCCAGGAACTTTGTAATTTTGCGGAAATTTAAGGTGCCATACGACACTGGTATTCGTTCATCCTCTTAAATTCTATACCCAGATGCGGGAACTTCGTTCTCGCCATACGAAACAGATATCAACCTTTTTCATCATGACGGCCAGCATGCGTTGTAGCCGCTTGCCTGAAGCACAATAGGGGAGTTCACTCCCCCCCCCTCGTGTAATAAAACATTTATGAACCACGAAGGCTGGCGACAACCGTCCGACATGTTTTTTTTCAACATAGCGTAGAGCATTTGCTCTTGTTCTCTATACCCTCAAACCGCCAATTTTGAACAATCTGAGAGCAAGACAGCGAGTGGTCCACGTCCCTGCTTATGGGGCGTGACCTCTTGCCTGTATTTATCCGGATTGTGGGCGCTTGGCGGTGCCTGGGTATAGGATAGGTCGGGTGGAGGTCATGCCCCTTCTTTGATATAGTTGTAAAAACAATGAAAATCATGATTTCACTCTTGCTATTGGCAGTAGTGGCCATGGCAAATATAGCGCAGGATGTAATGGCGAAGCAGGGATGCTGCGTGGATAATGGTAGGATGGCGACAGAAGTCGGCACGCAGATGAAGTGCTGGAAGCGTGCGGATGCAATAAGTTCGGTAATCGTTGCTGCCGATGGCCGGAAGGTGGGTATCATGGTATCTACAGAAGAGCCAGTCCCCTGGGAAGTCCTGCCACCGGTGCTTTTTGTTTTTGTCGTCGTAATGCTGTAGCGTTATCAATCTTGACTTTAACCTTAACCTTAACTTTAACCTTAATATTTTTTTGCCGTCCTAAGGCAAGGAATTAAGGTCAAGGTCAAGGTTAAGGTTGAAGAGCGTCGCCCTAAGGCAAGGAGTTAAGGTCAAGGTTAAGGTTAAGGTCGAAGCAACCCCTCTTCGGGCTATTTGATGCTACACTCATTAGATTTTTCTGTTTTTTTCTTGAAAAAACTTTGCCATTTGCGCATTTTTACTTTTCTTTGCACCTTGTAAGTGGAATTTTCCATGCGGAAAGCCTTTCCACTCATCTGTATATATATAACAAGTACTTTAACCCTTAATGTTTGACACTCACGCTATGAGTGAATTTGAAGAAACCCAGCCTACAGCAGTAGAAGAGACTCTCCAGCACGTTGAGCCCGCTGCTGAAGCGACCACTGAAAGTCCTGCAGAGGAATGCGTTGCGGCAACAGAAACAGCAGAAGCCACGCCAGCCTCACGGGAAGAAGCAGTGGCCCAACTCAAAGAACTTGCCGAATCCGGCAACACCGACCGCGCCCTCTGCGATCATCTCCGTGTGGTATTCTACAAACTCCACAATGAAGAGGTGGCAGCGGCACGTCAGGCTTTCATCGATGCAGGTGGAAACGCCGACGACTTCGTACCAGAGAACGATCCGCTTGAAGTGGAGTTCAAGGAACTTATGGCGGTCATTAAGGAAAAGCGTGCAGCACAGGCCGCTGAAGTGGAGGCAGAGCGCAAGGCCAATCTGGAGAAGAAACTCGAAATCATCGAGAAGATAAAGGCGATGGTGGCCAATCCCGACGGCATCGACAAGAACTACGAGGCTTTCAAGGCGCTCGAGACCGAATGGCGCGAGGTAGGACAGATTCCTGCCGAGAGCACCACGGAAGTGTGGAAGAACTTCCAGCACCAGCGCGAACAGTTCTACGACCTGCTCCGCATCAACCACGAAATGCGCGCTTACGATTTCAAGAAGAATCTGGAAATCAAGACGCGCCTCTGCGAGGCTGCCGAGAAACTGGTGGAACTGGAGGATGTCATCAGTGCCTTCCATCAGCTCCAGAAGCTGCACCAGGAATTCCGCGAGACGGGGCCCGTGGCCAAGGAACTTCGCGAAGAGGTGTGGACGCGTTTCAAGACGGCGAGCACACTCGTCAACAAGCGCCATCAGGATCATTTCCTCGCCATTAAGGCCGATGAGGAGGACAATCTCAAGCAGAAGCAGACGCTCTGCGAAATCGTGGAAAGCATCGACCTGGATGCCATCCAGAAACCCTCGGAATGGGAAGAGGCAACGAAGAATATCATCGCCCTGCAGGCACAGTGGAAGAGCATCGGCTATGCTCCCCG
>CAMGOT010000200.1 GCA_946060685.1 uncultured Bacteroidales bacterium | reverse complement strand
TTTACAAGTGGTCTGTTGGCCATTCCTCCACTTCAAACTTACGCTTGCCATTGTGCTGCTGGCAGCAGGATGCTGGATGGCCATGAAGCTCTATCGCTCATGGCAAGATGACGAGCCGCTTGTCAGTATCATGCAAAACACGGAAATCGACAAGACTCCCGAGGAAATAACAGCCATTAGGCAAATTGGCGAGTGGGAGTTTCTGAGTGTCAGCACGGAAGAACTGGTGGAACGTCATGAAAGCCGCATGATGGGCGACAAGCATCTCGTGCGCATTTATCAAGGCACCATCCGAATAGGACTGGACACCAACGAATTTTCCGATGAATGGTTTGTGGCAAAGGGCGATACCGCCCTGCTGACATTGCCTGGAGTGAAAATTCTTGACGAGAATTTCATCGATGAAGCACGCACAAGCACATTCTATGAAGAGGGAACTTTCGATGCCCGGACCAAGCAGGAACTCTACGAGGAGGCACGGCAAGCCATGAGGGCACGCGCCATGGTGCCTCAAAATCTTAAAAAAGCACAATTATCTGCAGAACAGCATTTCAAAGCCTTGTTCAAATCCTTAGGATTCAAGGAGGTTGCGGTACAATTCACGACGGAAACCGATGATGCAAAAGTGCATCATATCCCGACCGACAATTCCCTCCGGCCGGACGATGTCAAATAGGACAAAAAGGAAACCGCACTCCCCCACTCCAATTCCCACAAATCTACTTATTCATATAGAACACCCCTTATATTATAATGAAACGACTACTTACGTTTTTTGCCGGACTTGCCACATCGGCAGCCTTGTGGGCTGTTCCCGCAAAGTCCGTTCTTTTCACCGTACAGCAGCCCGACGGCACATTCATCACCGTAGTGCAAATGGGAGACGAATGGTTCCACTATTTCGTCAATGTTGATACTGGCGAAAAACTCATGGCTGATGAGAATATGAACTTCCGGCTGATGACGGAAGCAGAATTCGCATCACGCCGAAGTTTCTCCGTCCAGCGTCGAGCAGCTTCGATGCCCTCCCAGGAAGGCACTACGCTCGACCTTCATGGAAAGAAGAAGGCTCTCGTACTGCTCGTCAGCTTCTCCGACGTGCAATTCACCGCCACACATGAGTTCATGAACAATCAGATGAATCAGGAAGGCTTCTCGGAAAACGGACATATCGGGTCCGTGCGCGATTACTTCCTGGACCAGTCCTACGGTCAGTTTGAGGTGGACTATGATGTGATGGGCCCCTACAACCTGCCCAATGAAATGAGCTATTACGGCAAGGACAATGTAAACAGACAGGATGCCCACGCCGGAGAAATGGTGGCATTTGCCTGCCAGAAAGCCTATGAAGAAGGAGCTGACTTCTCTCAATACGACTGGGATGACGATGGCGAGATAGAAATGGTCACCGTCATCTATGCGGGCTATGGCCAGGCACAAAGCGGAAACTCCAAGAATATCTGGCCTCACCAATGGTATCTCTCCGCCACCCACGACCACAACTACAACGACGGCCCTGGAGCGTTGACACTCAACGACACTAAGGTCGACAAATACCTCGTGCTCAACGAACTCAATGGGGGCTACGGCACACAGATTGACGGTATCGGAACCTTCTGCCATGAGTTCAGCCATAGCCTCGGACTCCCCGACATCTATGATGTGAACTATGTTAATTTCGGCATGAACACCTGGAGCGTCATGGACCGTGGATGCTATAATGCCAACGGCAGCATACCCATGGGCTATACGGCCTATGAACGCATGTTCTGCGGATGGCTTGAACCTACGGAACTCACTGAAGGGGCCACCATCAAAAATATGCCTGCCATTGCCGACGAACCCGTGGCATATAAGGTTGTGAATGATGCTGTACCCACGGAATACTATCTGCTCTACAATGTGCAGCAGAAATCATGGGACGTAGAGGCACCAGGACATGGTATGCTCATCATGCACGTTGACTATGACCCGTCTATATGGTTCAACAATCAGGTGAACGTCACTGGGTCGCGACAGAGAGCCACTATCTTCCATGCCGACAACAACGACATCATTTCCCCCAGCGGACTGGCAGGCGACCCGTTCCCCGGCACGATGAACGTGACCGAATTTTCCGACAATTCCTTACCGGCATCTACGCTCTACAACTACAACACGGACAACAAGCGCCTCATGCACAAACCCATCACCGCCATTGCCGAGAACTATCCGCAAAAGGGCGAAGGTACCATTTCGTTCAAGTTTATGGGGGGAGAGAAGGTGTATGTGGAGGCTCCAGTGGCTGCCGACCCCATTGATGTGACCACGAATGGATTCACCGCTGTGTGGAATCCCATTGCCGATGCCAATGCCACCTACAATCTTCAGATTACCACCATGACGGAATCCGATGCCTATAGGCCGGAGGACGTAAAGCTGCTCAGCGAGGATTTCAAGGATTTACAAAGCGGAACCTATACCGACAAGGGTAAGGAACTTGACAACTATATGAGCAATGAGGGATGGGAAGGCCTGATGGTCTATGTGGAAAGCGGACGCATCAAAATCGGCTCCACTGGCACTGTGGGCAATCTCATCTCCCCCAAGATGAAGGTGGTGAGCGGCAGTCTTACCTTTGCCTACAACGGAGAGCCATATACCGAAGGTGCCAACGTGCAGTTGAAACTTTCGCTGCTGGACAACAAGGACTATAGCGTACAGGCCACGATGGCAGCCGGAAATGGTGTCATCACCTTCCCCGACCTTCCCGATGGGGAATATCGCGTACAGATCACTCCTGAGGCCAGCACGACAAAGAATTCCCGTATCTATCTCTACAACCTGGCCTTCTATGATGGAACATTCAGCCAAGAGGAGATTTTCGGTGAAGAGCCAGTCTCTGCCCCCCACCGCATCCAGCGCTTTGTGAAGCAGACCATCACCGGCCTCACTGAAACCAGCTACACCATTTCCGACCTTCCTGCCGACTGCGCATGCACCTATGAAGTGCAGGCTGTGGATGCCGAGGGCAACACCAGCGAATGGAGCAACCCTTACACGCTCTATTTCGGAACTGTAGTAGGTGCTCAGCACGCCATCGTGCCGGAATCCGGCAACAAAGTCATCTTCGACCTTCAGGGGCGTCGTGTACAGCAGCGGCAGCAGCATGGACTCTACATCGTCAATGGCAAACTGACTCGTTTCTAATCCTGAAGGCTAATTGCCCGATGCATCAATATAAGTAGGCATTTAGACGTAACAAGCTCATTCTATAGCCTCCTTTCCTGTTTTATATAACGCATAGCCGGCACTACCCCAGGCTATGCGTTATTTTGTTCATGCGAGTTCGACAACGCGTTTCTGGGCTGTTCTCTATTTCCCTGCCACCATGTCTTTTGCGAGTCCATCATTGACCGAAGTGACAACAGAATAATAGCAACCTGTATGGTTGGGAATTCGGGCGGGTTTAGGCTGGAAGCCTCATCTTTGAGTATCCAGCGACGGGGTCTCCGGACTACGGCACGCTCTCCTCCACACGCTCTGCGTGGAAGGAAGTACCTTCCACGACGCTGCTACTATAGGGATAGTCGCAAATTAGTTCAAACAAACTTAACGATTTGATTGCCAGTGTCATAGATTTTTTTGTACCTTTCCTCTAAAATGTATTGTGAGCACAATACATTTTAGAGGAAAGGTACAAATAAAGAACGAAATCTTTTTGCGTAGT
>CAMGOT010000199.1 GCA_946060685.1 uncultured Bacteroidales bacterium | reverse complement strand
ATTTTCTCCTTCTCGTGGAGGAGGCTTCCGCTATGCTTCCTCTACAGGGCCTTTGAGGCGGGCGTTGAGCTGCGGGGTGCGGAAGGCCGAGTTGACGCGGATGGAGCATCCCATGATGGTGCGGATGCGGTCGAGATGACAGCCCAGGCCGCTGAGATGCGCCACCTGCTGGAAGGTCTGGGGGGAATTGTCGATGCCGGCGCGGCGGGCGGTGTCGGAGCGGAGGAACTCGATGAGGGTGAAATATTTGGGGATATACATCATGATGGAGATTAAAGATTGGAGATTGAGGTGGGGGGAAGGGTGGAATCGGGACGGGGCGACATGCGCGCCGTGAACTCCTGGAGGGTATGCTCCGTGCAGCTTCCCGTGACGGCGAGGAGTTCCCATGCCGCCTCGCGGCAGAAGTCGCGGAAGGTGAACTGCGGGGTGTAGGCGGGTCGGCAGAAGGTGGGATAGAGCGTTCCGTCGCGCTTGCGGTTGATGTTGATGCAGCGGCCCTCGTAGACGTGGGGGTTGCGCTGGGGAAGTGGCGGAAGGCGGCGTGGATTGGCCTGGAGGAAGGTGAAATGGTCCTCGGCGTCGCGAGTGAGCATGCCGTGCATGCGCTCGCCTTCCGGCATGCGGCCCGGCCGGAGGATGAGGAGCTTGAGGTCGACGCAGAGCTCCGTGGAGGGGAAGAGATTGCGGAAGGGGAGGGCCGGGGATTGCGGAGCTTGCGGATTTTCCGGTTTTTGCAGGCTGGCCTTTGCTGGGGCACAGGCATGTGGATCTTTGCGGATCATATTCTTTTTATGGGGAAAAAATGCCTTTCAGGCACATGGCACGGTGATATAGAAAGGCGTGATTCATCCCGTGCCGTCGGAGCCGTGCCAGAGGGTTTTTGACTGCTGCCCTTCCTGCCGGCCTGCCTGCTTGGGGGGCGGGGCTGCGGGCACAAAAAAAAAGGCAGCAGAAACTCCGGTGTGGAAATTTCTGCTGCAAAGGTACGGGTATCTGCCATCTTTGTGGCCTGGCGAAAAAAAATACTAATCCGGCGGGGGATTAGTATTATTTTGTACTGGGGTTTGTACTGGGGTTTGTACTCAGCGGTGGCACCTACAATTGGCAATCCAGGTCCAATTGCCTGAGCATTTCGTTGCAGGCGGCTATCTCCCTGGCGTGTGTCGAGGTGTCGAGATGGGGGTCGGACATGAAGTTCTTGCAGGTTTGCTTGGACAGCCCCGTGAGATATTCTGCCAGGCGTGCGGCCTTCGATTTCGCCCCATGCTTTTCGATGTCGGCTCCGGAACGTTCCATCAGCTTCAAGAGGAGTGCAAGCCTCGGCTTGGCGTGTGGCTGGGGTACTGCGGGGGCTTGCTGGTAGAAGTCGAGCTGCTCCTTCTGCTTCTCGACGAGGGCTTTGAGGCTGGCGATTTCCTCCCTGCATGCCGCGATTTTGTCCTGCAGCTGCTCGATGGCTGAAGGCGCAGCCGCGGCCTGGCTCTCCTCCTGGGCCTTCTCACCGGTGCTGCAGCCCTTGATGTAGTCGTAGTCGATTGCCAGTTGATGCGACATGATTTTGTCGACGATGCCGGCCACGTGCCGCTTGATTTCGGTCTGGTAGTATATCCTGCCCGCGCCTGCCGGTCGGTTGGGGAGGAATTGGGCATACTTGGCGAAAGCCTTCGCCCAGGATTCGTCGACGCTGACGATGACCATGGTGTAGAAGCAGCTGATGGCAATGTCCGAAAAGAGGGAAATGCCGATTTTGCCTATTTCATCGTGGCGGGCATTCAGCGTGGTCCCTACTTCGCGGCAGATGTCGAGACAACGCTTCTTGAAAATCGTGACGTACTGCTGGTTGACGGGAAAATCCAGCGTATGGCGCTTGGCGGTGTTCCACAGGATTGATGGCATGGCAGGATCGTCGAAATCCTTTATGATGTCGAGAAAGACTGTCTTCCATTCTCCGAAGAGATTCTCTTTGAGCAGTTCCTCAAAGTCGGTAAATGTGTTTTCGCTCATGGTGCTTTTGCTCGTAATAAAATTGAATGAATGTTGAAAGGATGTGGTTTTTTCGGGTGTGTTTTTTATGTCCTCGTCGCAGGTTTTTCTCCCGGATTGCGGCAGGGGTGTGCGGCGAAAGCCTGTGAATTGCAAAATTATGAAAAGAAATCATAATGGGCAATGGCAAAGCTAAAATTTCTGATTTTCTGCCTGCAAATGCGGGAAGATGATGGGTTGAGTTGTTTTTTTGATTGTTTTTGATTGTTTTTGCAGGAGTGCCGGCCCCTGATGGCGGGCGGGATGGGAATGCGGATGCATTCCCCACGGGGGGTTGGGGGCGGGCGGACTTGGATGGGGGCGGGCGGACTTGGATGGGGGCAATCCCCCGGCTTTCGCATGGCTTCCTGACGCGGGGTGGGGGCTTTCGGTATGCTCCCGCGCGAATGCGCCCTGAAGGGGAGCAAAAGCATTCGGAATCCTTTGTGCTTTTGTCCCTTTCAGGGCGCAGGGATGGGGGGAGACGGTGGGAATGGGGGATTACCGGCTTGTGAGCTTCATGGCTGCGTCGGCATCGAGGGAGCAGATGGTGGAAGCAAGGCTGTTGAGGTTGTGGAAACGGGCATAGCTGCTGTCGCCTTTCTGGTCCTCCTGCCATGGGGCGAGAATGAGGAGCGTGCCTGCCATGCATGCCTCGAAGCGGCTTTTTTCTGGTTTCCAGTACTGACCGATGGGTTTGTCCTGTATGTGGATGAGCGGGTGCAGCTCTTGCAGGCATTCGTTCTTGATGCGTTTCTCGCACTCGCTGATGCCAGGCGTTACCAGCACATCGCCTTGGGCGGCGGCTTGCATCAGCCGCTCATGTTCCCTTTGCCAGAAGAGTGTCTGTTCGGTAGCCAGATTCTGCCCATTTTCCTCCATTCTCCTATGAAAGAACACCTGCACCTTCTCGGGATGCCTCAGGAGCATGAAGTTGCCGAAAGCACCATAGCGGATGCCACCTATCATGATGCACAGCGATCGCTTCATCAGATGGGGGCATTCGTGCCTTACCAGCCAGCGGTAGGGATTGGCACGCAGATAGGCTGCCCAGTTCTTCAGCTGCCCGTCGCGCATGAGTATGCGGTCGTTGTAGCCATCCTCAAAGAGCGCGGTGCCGCCCCATGCCCTGCTCACTCCTCCCTTGAAGGCTCCTACGATGCTGCCGAGGTGCTTTTGGGGCGGCAAGAGGCTGTTGACGCGGATGATGAGGTGGATATGGTCGGGCATGATGCATATGGGTGACCATACCTCGACCATAGGGTATATGGCGTGAATCTTGGGGAGTTCTTCGTTCAGTACTCTCTCTCCTAACGGAGAGAGCACGGTGGTGGGGTAGGTGGGGTAGGAAGGGGAGACCTTGATGTTGCCGGCGACAGCGCCGAAGACGGGGGCGCGGCCTTTCACAACGATGGTGACGAGATAGGTGCCTGTGTCGTTGTAGCGATGACCTATGAGACGGCGTTTCCAGTTGTGCTCCGTTTCGTAGCGCCAACCTATGCCCTCGATATATTGCGGCTTCTTGTTTGTCATGTGGTTGGGGGCTTGGTCATGTGCAGAAAATGACTACTGCAGAATCTGCGTTCAAACGCATTTGACAAGATTGAGACTTTTTTTTTGGGGGGGAGGGGGAATGCTGATGCATTCCCCACGGGGGCTTGAGGCTGCCGGCTTTCTGGATGGCTGGCGGGGGCGGGGGGAG
>CAMGOT010000198.1 GCA_946060685.1 uncultured Bacteroidales bacterium | reverse complement strand
TTGAAAATCGTGGAGAAAGCGTAGATGACGCTGATGGCGATGACGATGCCGCCGATGATGCGGTTCATGACCATCAGCCCTTTATCGCCAAAAGAATGCTTCATGCGGGTGAGGGTATAGGTCAGACCAATCCACCACAGCATGGCGCCCGCTATGATGCTGAGAAAACCAAAGATGAGTCCAAAGAAATTGGTGGGGACCACAAAGGTGAACTGGGCGAAGAGGGCGATGAGGAGGAAGACGATGAGCGGATTGGCAACAGTGATGAGGAAGGCGGAGATATAATTGCTCAGGAGCGTGCCCTTCTGCCCCGACGGTTTGTGCATCTTCCGCGTAGGGTCAGAGCGGAAGGTATGGATGCCGAAGAACAACAGGAGTCCGGAGCCCAGCACCTTGAGCCAGAAAATATTTTCAGGACGGTCAATGAAATCCATGACGAACGACATTCCGAATCCTGTGATGATGGCATAGAAAAGGTCGCTTGTAGCCGCACCGGCACCCGTCACCAGACCGTATTCGCGGCCTTTGTTGATGGTGCGCTGTATGCAGAGAATGCCTGTTGGACCCATTGGGGCGGAGATGATGATACCGATAATCAGACCCTTGCACACTAATTGGAATGTACTTTGGAATTCTGCCCAGATGTTGATGAGTTGAGGCTCTATGTTTATGGGATTCATTGTTTGTAGGATAGGAGGGGGGGGTAATGGTGTTCCCTGCGCATAAAGTGTGGTGTGGCGCACGCCCCGAAGCGGTTTCATATTATATTAAGGATGAGTCCGTGTGCGCTCCCCACGAGGGAAATCGGAGGATGAGGGAGCGGTTTTTGTGGAACGACGAGGGAACGGTATGATTGATGTATGGCTGCCATCACGATGCTTTCCCAAAAGGCTGTCAGACAACTCCTAAAAGCAGACAACGCGATGGCCAAAACTTTCCGACGGGGCGGATGCAGAAGCACGAAACAGGCCGAAAATATCCTTTTGACGACAGTCCAGCCCATCTATTGCACCGCAAATATCGCAAAAAAAAGGCATATAGGCTTGGATAGCAGGAGGTTTTTGCCCAAAACATCCATGAAAGCCGCCCAAATGCTGTTTATAAGCCGCAAATCATTCAATTATCTATCCCTGCAAGGAAGAAAAGTAAGTTTTTTTTTGCAGAGTTTTACGGAAAGCCTTACTTTTGCGGCCGTTATCAGGGGTGCACCGCCATTTGACGGTGCTGAGATTATACCCTTATATCTGAACCGGGTAATGCCGGCGTAGAAAGTATGAACAACCTAATTTTTTACATTTGACGATGAAATTAAAGTTTTGTGTAGCTGCGCTCGCTATGGGCGCGGTCTCAAATGTTTGTGCTTCAACTGCTGAGGACGGGAGCGTCCTGACCATCGTTGAAGATGGCGATTCGCTGAAAATGCTCGAATTGGGCGAGGCGGTGGTAAAAGCCGTGAAAGCACCTGAAAATGCACCGTTTGCCGTTACGAAAATCAATCAGAAAACACTTGCCGAGTTTGCCAAGAGCGGACGTGAACTGCCTTTCCTCTTTGCCCGTACTCCCGGAGTCATGGCATGGAGCGAGAATGGACTGGGCACGGGTGCCACCTATATGCGCCTGCGTGGAGCCGGGGATAGCCGCATCAACGTCACGCTTGACGGGGTGAGCCTGAACAGTCCGGAGGATCAGTGCGTCTTTTGGGCCAACATGAACAGCTATGCTGCACTGTTGGGCAATGTGGAGATACAGCGCGGTGTAGGAACCTCTACCAATGGCGACGGTGCTTTCGGCGGTACTATTGCGCTCTCCACGGCGGTGCCTTCGCAGAAGCCCTCGGTGGAAGTGGGATTCAGCGGCGGAAGTTACAATACTTACGTATATGGCGGTAAGGTCAGCACAGGACTGCTGGCCAATCATCTCGTACTGGATGGTGCCTATCATGAAACGCAGACCGACGGCTATATCCATGGTACCGACGGACGCTCAGGAAGCTACTACGGAGGACTGACCTTCTACAATACGGACAGAAACTTCAGACTCAGCTACAAGAATATCGGAAACTTCGAGAAGACGGGACAGGCCTGGAATGGCGTGGACACCGGCGAACTGCTGGACTGGAACTACGGCGGCATGGGAACGGGCATTCATAACTATAAGGATATGTATGATGCCGGACTCGGACGCTTCAACTCTCTCTATGAATACATGAACGACCCTTACGACCCGTCGGCCGGTACCTCCCGCTATCAGATGGCCGGCGGAAGTCTGTGGCCACGTACGACCGACAACTTCTATCAGAACCATAACTTGCTGAATGCTACCTGGAAAGTGGACGAACACTGGACCGTCAGCGGAACGCTACACTATACACACGGGCATGGATACTATGATGAGTTCCGCCCGGACAACAAGCTCAGCAAGTTCGGCCTCACACCCTTCATCCTCGCAAACGGCGAGACGCTGAAGAAGACGGACTTCGTGCGGCAGAAAGGACTGACGCAGGATACATACGGCATCATCTGGAACGTGAACTATACTGGACGGTATCTGGACCTCATCTGCGGCACCTCTCTGCAGAACTTCAAAGGCAACCACTGGGGCTATCTGACCTATGCCGCCAATCCGGAACTCAGCGCCGCGCTCTTCAAGGATGGCGACTACTGCTATTATGATTCTGACGCTACCAAGGGCGATGACCAGATATTTGCCAAAGCCACGGTTCATCTTTCCCCCTGCTTTGATGTCTATGGCGATGTGCAGTATCGTCA
Organism: uncultured Bacteroidales bacterium; assembly: GCA_946060685.1. GTDB lineage: Bacteria > Bacteroidota > Bacteroidia > Bacteroidales > Bacteroidaceae > Alloprevotella. The sequence goes on along the minus strand of CAMGOT010000198.1, from coordinate 986 downwards.
TGTCAGTTATTTCACGAATGGTATCAACGACCGCTTCATAGAGAACGAGGACGGCAGCTACAGCAACCAGCGGCTGAAAATCAAGGAAGAGTATCATTTCGTCAATCCCAAGGCCGGACTCTCCTTCCACCATGGAGGCCATAAGGCTTATCTCAGCTATGCCATGAGCCATCGCGAGCCGGAGCGCAATAACTTCACGGACAATGGCAGTTATCCTGCACCCAAGGCAGAGAGCGTACACGATGTGGAACTGGGCTACAGTTTCGGCAATGCCGTATGGCACGCATCGCTCGGCGGATATGCCATGCTCTATCATAACCAGTTCGTACAGACCGGACAGGTGAGTGATATCGGCGAGGCACTGACGACAAACATCAAGAAAAGCTACAGAATGGGCGTTGAGCTCAGTGCTGGCGTGAATGTCGCTCCCTGGCTGTCGTTGGAGGCCAATGCCTCGCTCAGCCAGAACCGCATCAAGGATTTCGACGAGTATGTGGAGGATTGGGACAATGGCGTGCAGGTGCTGCACTATGACAACAGTACCCTGGCATATTCACCCTCGGCATTGGTCAATGGATTCGTGGACTTCCACTATGCCGGCTTTGCTGCAACGTGGCACACGGGCTTCGTGAGCAAGATGTATCTCGATAATACGGAATGCGACCAGCGGTCCTTGCCCAAATATACCCGTACCGACATTGCCCTCTCTTATGATTTGAAGATGCGCCAGCGGCATCATCTGGTGTTCGGTGTGCAGTTGAACAACATCTTCAATGCGCACTATGCTGCCGGAGGATGGGTGTACAGTGCCATCTACGAGAGTGGTGGCAACCCCAATGAAAACCGCTATACCGAGATAGGCTATATCCCCATGGCAGGCTTCAATGCTATGGGCAGCATCACCTATCGCTTCTAATATTCTGATTCTTTCAAGGGATGTTCTATAAATTAGCTTGGTAAACCTTCCTCCTTCGCACCTCGGCCAT
>CAMGOT010000197.1 GCA_946060685.1 uncultured Bacteroidales bacterium | reverse complement strand
ACGAACTGTCGGCCAGGAAGCTGCAGCTCGTGAAGCAGAAACTCAGCAAGGACGCGCAGCTCAGGCAGTCGCAGGTGGAGCAGATGGCCGACAACCTCGCTGCCATGCAGAAGAACGTGGTGCTCGTGCGCCAGCGCAAGGAGCGGCTGGAGGTAAGGGCGCAGACGGATGGTGAGGTGGGACTCCTGGATGTGGAACTGGGGCAGAGCGTTGCTGCAGGAGAGAGGATTGGCGTCATCAACGACCTCACAGACTTTAAAGTGCGTGCCCAGGTGGACGAACACTACATCGACCGTGTGCACCAGGGCCTTACGGCCACCTTCTCGCAGGGAGGCAAAAACTACGAACTGCGGGTGAGGAAGGTGTATCCCGAAGTGAAGGAGGGGCGGTTCAAGATTGACTTCGTCTTTGCCGGCGAACGCCCGAAGAACATCCGTACGGGTCAGACCTATTACGTTGACCTCCAGCTTGGCGAATCGAAGCAGGCGGTGCTGATACCCAAAGGCACGTTCTATTCCGTGACAGGCGGCAACTGGATTTTCGTTCTCAATCCCGACGGCAGCAAGGCATACCGACGGAGCATCCGCATCGGCAGGCAGAATCCACAGTACTACGAGGTGCTGGAAGGGCTGGAGCCTGGCGAAAAGGTGATTGTGAGCGGATACGAGGCTTTTAAGGACAATGAGGTATTGATAATTTATAATTTATAATTTACAATTTACAATGAACAATGCATCTTGCGCTTCCTGCACAGCAATTATACATTGTACATTATAAATTATACATTAAACAAAGCATCCTGCACGGCAATTATACATTGTACATTATAAATTACACATTAAAAAAAACGCCATGAATATAAAATCTTACATTACGTTTCTTTCAAGAAACAAGGTCTACACTGCCATCAACGTCTTCGGCCTTAGCCTCTCGCTGATGTTCGTCATGCTCATTGGCGTGTATGTGTGGCAAGAAAATCGGGTAGACAAGCAGCACTCGAAGGCCGGGAGAATCTACACCATGGGCATCGACATGGGCGACATCAAGGTGATTGGAATGTCGCGGCAGGTAGCACCTTACCTTAAAAGCCGATACCCGGAAATCGAGATGACTTGCGGTGTGGCAAGGGAGGAGAATTTGGTTCATATCGGGGACAAGGACATGCCGGTGAAGAAGCACGGCATGTATGTGGATTCCACGTTCTTCCGGATTTTCGATTTCGAGCTGGTAAGAGGCGAACCTCGAAGCGTGCTGCGTGGGGCTAACGACTGCGTGGTGACCGAGCAGTTTGCGCGACAGCTCTTTGGCGACATCGACCCGATGGGCAAGCACGTGAAGCTGGCTCATCAGAACAAGGTGCTGACGATTACGGGTGTGATGAAAGAAATGGAGCACAGCTCGCTGCAGAAGGCCGACTTTGTATGCCGCTTTGAGCAGGTGTCGAATGAAAGTCTTGTAAATGGGCTGGGCAATGCCTGCGATTCGAAACTTTATGTACTGACCAAGCCCAACACCGATCTTCGGGCAAAAGCGGCAGATATGGTGCAGTATTTCAAGGAGTTCTTCTGGATATTCCAGTTGAAGGACCGGGATGCAAAAGTGATTGTCCTGCCGCTCTCCGAGCAGTATTTCTCGGAGATACAAGACATCAGCCACCACACCTCGCGCGGAAGTCTCAAGCTCGTGAGGATGCTGTTTGCATCGTGCCTTGTGGTGCTGCTGTTTGCCGTGTTCAACTATGTCAACCTCACTGTGGCGCAGTCGGGCAGGCGTTCACGCGAGATGGCCATGCGGAGGCTCCTTGGCAGTCAGCGCGGCCACATCATGGGGCGGCTGATGGCCGAGAGCATCATGCTGAGCCTGTTGTCGCTCGTGCTGAGCCTTCTGCTGGCCGCAGCCTTTGCCCCACTCTTCTCGCAGTTGCTCGAAACGAAGCTGCTGCTGGCAGCCGCACTCACTCCTATCAGCATAGGCGGCATTCTGCTCTTCGCCTTGCTGCTGGGTGCCGTGGCAGGCGTGGTTCCCGCAGTGGTCATTTCGAGGGCGCAGCCGATAGAGGTGGTCCGCGGAACCTTTGCCCACCACACGCGCATGGTGTTCAGCCGCGTGTTCATTGTCCTGCAAAATGTAGTCACCATCGTGATGATTGCCGTGGCACTGACCATGTCGCTGCAGATGAGCCATATCATCAATGCCCCGATGGGTTTCAACAAGGACAACATCGTGGTGTTGGGAAATCCGGGCGACAGCATTCAGGCATCCACCTTCATGAAGGAGGTGGAGAAACTGGCCTGCGTGAAACTCGTGAGCGCATCGATAGGCACGCCAAGCGACGGTGGCAACAACAGTACCATGCAGTTGAATTCAAAGAAGACCGTAAGCCTGCAAGTCCTGCATGGCGACCGTAACTTCCTGGAGATATATGGCTTGAAGCCGAAAAAGGCGAACACCGACGGCAGCAACATCAAGCTTTACGCTACGGAACAGACGTTGCGAGAGATGGGCGAAGAATTTTATCAGACAAACTGGGAAAATCTGTTAGGCGACATAGACCCGGCCATCAACTCGCATGCCGCTGGCGTACTCGAGGATTTTCATATCAGAAACATAGAGACGGCGACTCACCCCATGATCATCTTCATCAAGGACAAGATGACAGTTCCCTGGACTTTCTCCATCCTCATCACGGGCAATCCCGTAGAGGCTCTCAACCAGATAAAGGACGTGTATCATCGGGTGTATCATTTCGAAATGACCGACGAGCATCCATTCATCGACCAGCAGATAGCGGCCTACTATACGGAGTCGATCCGCCTGTCGCACATCATCACCCTATTTGCCCTGATGGCATTGCTCGTGTCGATGCTGGGCCTCGTGGCCATGTCCACCTATTTCATCCAGCAGCGGCGGAAGGAGATTGCCGTGCGCAAGGTGTTCGGCTCCACAGGTGCGCAGGTGTGCCGCAGGCTCATCCTCACATTTCTCAGCTATGTAGCTGTGGCCTTTGTCATAGCCGTGCCTGTCATCTGGCATTTTGCGGGCGACTGGCTGTCGCAGTTCACCTATCGCATCAGCCTCTCCCCATGGATCTTCCTCGCTGCCGGCGGTGCCTGTCTCCTCGTTTCCCTTGCAGCGGTGATGGTGCAGAGCTGGATGGCGGCGAATGAGAATCCGATAGCACATGTTAAGGACAATTTATAATTTATAATGTATAATGAACAAAGCATCTTGCGCTTCCTGCACAGCAATTATACATTGTACATTATAAATTATACATTAAACAAAGCTTCCTGCACAGCAATTATACATTGCACATTATACATTTAAAAAACGCCATGAATATAAAATCTTACATTACGTTTCTTTCGAGAAACAAGGTCTACACCGCCATCAACGTTTTCGGCCTCAGCCTCTCGCTGATGTTCGTCATGCTGATAGGCGTGTATGTATGGCAGGAGTATAGGGTGGACAGGCAGCACTCCAAGGCGGACCGAATCTACACGATGGGCATCGATATGGGGGGCAATGACAGGGTTATTGGCATGTCGCGCCAGGTGTCGCCCTACCTGAAAAGCCGCTACCCCGAGATTGAGATGACCTGTGGGGTGGCAAGTGACGAGACATTCATTCACATCAGCGATGACCAGCTGGTGAAGAAAAATGTCTTGTGTGTGGATTCCACTTTCTTCCAGATATTTGATTTCGAACTGCTCAGGGGCGACCGCGGGAGCGTGCTGCGCGGAAGAGATGACTGCGTGGTGACAGAGGCGCTTGCACGGCAACTCTTCGGCGACAGCGACC
>CAMGOT010000196.1 GCA_946060685.1 uncultured Bacteroidales bacterium | reverse complement strand
TTATCTCACATAGATTGTCTCAAGCTAATTTATAGAACACCCCTATATTAAGGCAGATGGAATTCTGCGAGATGGCGGCTGAGGGTTTCGGGGCTTACACCGATATATGCGGCGATGTCCTTCATATTGATGCGCTGGAACACATTGGGGATGCGCTGCTGCAACTCCTTCAGACACTCCCAGGGAGAACAGCAGGCGAGAGATACGGCTTTCTGAAGATGATTGAAAGCCAGGGTCTCCACAAAGGGCCTGACATATTCCTGCCCTTCAATGCGGCGCGTCAGGACATGGGCATGCTCTTCGATGTCGAGGGCATAGACGACCGAAGGCTCCAGGGCAATGATGTCGAAGGGCGAAGGGCGCTTCACATTCATCCGCCGCCCATATTGCTGCACGTAGTCAATGAGTTCGTCGGTGTAGGAGGGTTCGTGGCAGATGGAGATGTCTGGCATGGTGACAGGGGTGAGAGGGTGGGGCGGGAGAGCCGGATATTCCGGAAAATCCGGCCAGCCCGGAAAACCCGGAAGATCCGGATTATCCGGAAGAACCGGAAATCCCGGATTATCCGGCCAGCCCGGCTAATACTTGAATGCGCTTTGCCCCATAAACTCCCTGAGGAGCGAGGTGGGCGGGATGGCTTCGAGCGGCATGGAGACAAAATAGTTCAGGAATTTGCGGAGGCGTGTGGCTGTGGCATATTCCGCGGCCGACTCCGGGACCGATTGCAGCAGCGGGAGGGCTTGGGCACGAAGAGCCGAGAGCTCATAGAGCAGGGAAGTGTTGATCATCACGTCGGCCTCTTCCTGGAAGGGGAATATCCACTTCTCCTCGCCGGCACTGACAGAGGGACAGCGGCGGATGACCTCCTGGGGAGCAAAGCCCCGATATTTGTAGTCGCGGCAGATGCGGCGGAGCAGACGGCAGTCGGTGGTGGGGATATAGTTGTGGTCGTCCAGCATGATGGTGGTCAGTGCGGAGGCATAAATCTTGTATTTGGCAGAGGCCGGGATGCGTTCGCTCATCCGTGGATTGAGGGCATGGTTGCCTTCCATGACCAGTACCGTATCCGGCGAGAGCCGGAGATACTTTCCGCTCGGAACGTTCTTCCCCTTGGTGAAATCATAGAACGGCAACTCTATCTCTTCGCCCGCGAGCAACTGCGTGAGGTGCTCATTGAAGAGTTTGAGATTGACGGCCTCGATATTTTCGAAGTCGTAGTCGCCCTTCTCGTCCAATGGCGTAAGGACGCGGTCGACGAAATAGTTGTCGAGGGAAATCTGCACGGGACGCTTGCCGCATGCCATCAGCTGCACGCAAAGACGTTTGGCAAAGGTGGTCTTGCCTGAGGACGACGGTCCGGCGATGAGTACCACGCGAATGTCGGGATGGGAAGCGATATGGTCGGCCATCCGCGAAATCTTCTTTTCCTGCAAAGCCTCGGAGACGGCCACGATATCGTTGGTATGTCCGGAGAGGATGGCACGGTTCAGTTCGCCCACGGTAGAGATGCCCACAATGTCCTGCCAGCGGTGTTCCTCCTGGAAGACATCGAACATCTTCCCCTGCCGATACATCGGCCGGAGTTGTGAAGGATTCTTCTGGTCCGGCACGCGGAGCAGGAGTCCGTTGCCAAAGGGAATGAGGTCGAAGAGCCGCAGCTGCCCCGTGCGCAGCAAGAGTGCGCCATAGAAGAAGTCGCTGAGGGAGTCGGAAGGCGATTCCTCCAGCGTATAATAGTGGGTGTAGAGGTCGCCGATGCTTTCGAGGAGTTTCACCTTAGGCATGAGTCCCTGCTGGCGGAAGAGAGCGACGGCATCGGTGGTGTGGCAACTGACACGCCGGAATTTCAGGTCGGCATCAATGAGCCGCTGCATCTCGTTGCGGAGGACATCGGCCACGGCAGGAGTGACGCCCCCCTCTATGTCGAGCGAGCAGAAGAAGCCGCCGGAGATGGGAGTGCCGATGCGCAGACGTGCGCCGGGATAATGATGGTGTACGGCCTTGTAGAGGACAAAGAAGAGGCTTCGGGTATAGGTGCGAAGGCCGGAGTCGCTCGTGATGTCGAGGAATTCCACATCGCGGCTGTCGTTCAGCGTATAGTGCAGGCCTTCGGAGCGGTTGTTGACCAGACAGTTGGTGGCACCGAAGGGGAAGGAGAGTCCAAGCTGCCGGTAGACATCCTCAAGCGTGGCGCCTTTGGGCACCTCCACCCAAGCATCGATGTTGCGGCAGAAAATGCGTAGTTTTCTCATATATATATATATATAATATACGGCAACTATATATAATATACGGCAACACCCTTCCCGCCCGGGAGAGCAGGAGAGGCATTGCCGCAGAATAGGAATCATTATTGTTCGGGAGTGAAGAGAGGATCCCATGCCGGGAGTTTCACCGGCTTCTTGTCGAGCAGTTTCAGCGTCTGCTTCGGCACAAAGCGGCGCTCCACGACCAGGCGGAACATATATTCGTCAAACCATTCGTCGGTCATCACGAGATGTCCCTGAACACCATAGGAACTGCCCCAGGAATTCTCCACCTTCCACTTGCGTGTCTTTCCGTTCTCGTCGACATCGACGGCACAAAGCGTCATGGCATGGCTGGAAGCGCTGGCAAAAGTCTGGATGCGCTCAGCCTTCGTCATGGGGAAGGTGGTGCCGAAGAGAGATTCGTAGTCAAAGTTCTGAAGGGAGAGAATACCCGTCTTGCGGTTCAGGAACTTCCCGACATCGCAGCTGAAATACATGCGTGTGCTGTCGGCGATGGAAGCCACAGCCATCGCCTTGATTTCCTCCATCGGGAGGTTGAGGTACGTCCAGTCGTGACCATCATAGGCATGACGGTCGAGGTCGATGGTATAGGTCTGGTGGTAAGGGCGTGTGGGGTCGTTCATGAGCAGCACATAGTTGTTCTGGAGGTCCCAGCCCACAAACTCCTTGTAGAACGACAGCGGCGTGTAGTGTTTCGGCTCTCCGATGGGCTTTCCGCTCTCATCCTTCAGCTGATAGTCGAACTCCTGAGGAGGAGTGCCCAGACAGATGGCGAGGATATGGTACACCTCGCCCAGCATTTCCTCCTTGCGCTCCTGAATGGATGGCTGCTTGGCCCCGTCGGCCACCATCTTCCGCAGTTCAAGTCCCCACTGCCGGAGCTTGAGGCTGATGATGGAAGCCATCTTGGAAGTATTGTTGGCATTGTAGCTTTCCGGCATCACGTCGGCCGGCACGACCCCATACTTTGTGACGATGTCCTGCACGCCCGTAAAGGTTCCGCCATCGCTCAGGGGATGCTGGAAGAGCCATTCCACGGTCTTGTCGTCCATGGGCAGTGCCGCCTTGTCGATGATGCTCTGCAGGAAGAGGTTGGCCTTCTCCAGCTGGTCGTAGAAGAAGCAGAAGCTTTGTGAAAACTCAAAGCTTCCCAGCTGGTGGTCGGCGATCACCTTGGCCCGCATGACATTCAGTCCCGTGAAGAGCCAGCAGCGTCCGCTGGACTGCTGGTCGGTGATGCCTTTCGAGGGTGCCACATGACTGAAATAGAGGTCGGTGTTGGCAGGATTGACAGGATTGGTGGCGATGGCATCGATGCCATTGGCCGCCAGTGCATTGCGCAGTGCCACATCCTGGCGTGTGAGGGGATGAGCGGCACTGATGCGCTGCATGACTTCGGGAGTGATGCTCTGCGCTGCAGCGGTGAGAGGCGCTGCCAGGAGGAGCGATAAAAGAAAATGCTTTGTCATGATGATATTTGGGATTTGATTTTGATTTTGGCGGGGGAGGCGGGGTTTTCCGGATTTTCCGGTTTATCCGGAGAGGCCGGCATTTCCGGTTTTTTCCGGCCTTTCCGGGTTA
>CAMGOT010000195.1 GCA_946060685.1 uncultured Bacteroidales bacterium | reverse complement strand
ACAGCCAAGGAGCAAGGCGAAGCCAAGCATAATAACACTTTCTAAATGAATAAAAAACTAATTTATAGAACATCCCTGAAAGCAATGCTCTGGGCAGATTTTGTATTCCCCCTTTTGGATTGCCGTTCAGCCAAGGCTGTATGCTGCGATACAGATGCTGGCACTCCTCTCGCTGCTCCAAAGTATCATGGTGTGGCATCCAGACTATTACGGGGGGGGAATGCGAGGAGGTGTAGCCGTCAAAAAAAAGCCATGGAATTTTCGGTGCCTTGTGTGTGCCGGTGGGCAAGGTCCGAAAATTCCATAGCCTGTATCACATAGCTTTCTTCATATGGCTTTACGAAGAAGGCGTAGAGGATTATTCTGCTTCGGGAGCCTGGTCAATCAAATCGAGGAACTGGTCAAGTTTCGGAGTGATGATAATCTGCGTGCGGCGGTTGCGTGCGCGTCCGTCAGCAGTATCGTTGGCCTCCAAGGGGTTGTATTCGCCACGACCGCCCGCAGTAAGGCGGCTGGGGTTCACACCATACTGGTTCTGAAGAGCCTGTACCACACTGGAAGCACGGAGGCAACTGAGATCCCAGTTGTTGCGGATGTTTGTCTTCGAGATAGGCACATTGTCGGTGTTGCCTTCCACGAGAACCTCATAGTCATCATAGTCGGTGATGATTTTGGCAATCTTCGCCAGCGTTTCGCCGGCTGCTGTGCTGATTTCATAGCTTCCGCTACGATAGAGCATGTTGTCGTTCAGCGAGATGTAGACTACGCCTTTCAGCACCTTCACGTCGACATCCTGCAACTCGCTCTTGGAAAGGGAACGGGTGAGTTTGTTGGTAAGGGCGAGATTCAGCGAGTCACTCTTGCTCTTTGCGTCCACCAGTTGCTTGATGTATTTGTTGGAGGCGTTGATTTCATCCACCAGCTTGGAGATGTTGGCACTGCCTGTGTTGATACTGTTGTCGAGCGAGGACTGCAGTGCTTTCAGCTGCTCCTTGAGTTCTGCGTTCTGCTTCTGTGCATCGGCAAGACGCTGCTCCAGACTGCTGCCGGTGGCATTCTGCTGGGCTAGGTTCACCTTGGCATCGTTGTACATGCTTTGCAGGCCGGCATACTCGCCCTGCAGCTGCTCGTAGTTGGCGCGCAGGTTTTCATAGGTCTTCTTGTTGACGCAGCCTGTAAGGAGCATGGCGGAGGCAACGATGAGAACGGAGAGGAGAATTTGGGAATAGTGCTTCATATTTCCTAAAGTGTGTTTTATGGGTTGCTATAGATTAAAATTGCTGTAAAGCACTGCAAAAGTACGGCAAAAGAGTGGGGCGAGGGGTATGAGTGCAGTTTTTTTTGCCTGAGTTTTACAGTTTTCAACTATTTTCTGTAATTTTGCTCGTCAAAATCATCATTCTATGAAATCAAGAAAAATCATCATGCTTGGCTTTTTTGCCCTTCAAAGTCTGCTCGGGCTTGCACACGATTACCGGTACGCCACCTATGAGGACTATCCTGTCCCTGCAGGAAGATTGCAGGAGATGTCCTACAGTACGCAGGAGACCTCCTTCCAGTTGTGGGCCCCTACAGCAGGCCGCGTGGAACTGAAACTCTATACTTCTCCTAAAGGAGGAAAGGCCGTGAAGACTGTGGCGATGAAACGTTCGGCCGACGGCACATGGCACGCTACGGTGAGGGGCGACCAGGAAGGAATGTTCTATACCTTCAATGTGCGTCATGAGGGGAAATGGCTGGGAGAGAATCCTGGCATCAATGCCCGGGCCGTGGGAGTGGGCGGAAAGCGAGGTGCAGTCGTTGACCTCCGCAGTACGGATCCTGAAGGATGGTGTTGCGATGAGTCCCCCAAGCGTAACGACATCGTGATTTATGAAATGCACCATCGCGACTTCTCCATGGCACCTGCCGGAGGCATGGAGAACAAGGGAAAATTCCTGGCTCTCACAGAGCATGGCACCACCACGCCCGGAGGGCACGCCACGGGAATCGACCATCTGCGTGAACTGGGAGTGACACATTTGCACATACTTCCCTCCTACGACTATTTCACCGTGGATGAGGAGCATCCTGAGATTCCGCAGTACAACTGGGGCTATGATCCTCTGAATTATAATGTACCGGAAGGAAGCTATTCCTCCGATGCTGCTGACCCCAAGGCTCGCATCCGGGAGTTCAAGCAGATGGTACAGGCACTGCACAAGGCGGGCATAAAGCTCGTGCTGGATGTGGTTTTCAATCATACGATGGATATCGACAATTCCAATTTTCAGCGTACCGTGCCCGGATATTTCTTCCGCAAGCGGCCGGACGGCACATGGGGCGATGCCTCAGGATGCGGAAATGAGACGGCCTCGGAGCGTGCAGTGATGCGACAGTATATGATAGAGAGTGTGGAATATTGGATGCGGGAATATCACGTTGATGGCTTCCGCTTCGACCTTATGGGTATTCACGACCAGGAGACCATGCGGCAAATTCGCGATGCTGCGCGTGCCATCAATCCTGATGTGCTGATTTATGGTGAGGGATGGGCGGCATCGGCTCCACAGCTTCCTGAAGGGACAGCGGCGATGAAGGCCGATATGGGAAATGTGGAAGGGGTGGCAGCCTTTAGCGACGAATTGCGCGATGGACTGCGCGGACCTTTTTCCGACGACCGTCGCACGGCATTCCTCGGAGGTGAGGAAGGCCACGAGGAGAGCGTGAAGTTCGGCATTGCCGGTGCCATAGCGCATCCGCAAATCAATATGAAAAAGGTGAACTATTCCAAGCAGGCATGGGCAAAACAGCCCCACCAGATGATTTCCTACGTTTCATGCCATGACGACATGTGTCTGACTGATCGCCTGCGTGCATCAGTTCCTGGGCTTGAAGAGGCTACGGTGGGCAGTGCTACGGAAAAGGCCGGAAAGGGCGAGGCCGATCTCATTCGCCTCGACCTGTTGGCACAGACGGCCGTCTTCACCAGCCAGGGCATTCCTTTCATACAGGCCGGAGAAGAAATGCTGCGCGACAAAAAGGGAGTACACAACAGTTTCAAGTCGCCCGATTCCATCAATGCCATCGACTGGAGCAGGAAGGACACGCATCCTGAAGTGTTCGACTATTATCGCAGGCTCATCCGTTTGCGCAACGAGCATCCTGCTTTCCGGCTGAAAGATGCCGACCTCGTGCGGCGTCATCTCTCTTTCCTTGATGCTCCCTCGAATGTGGTGGCATTCCGTCTAGCTGACCATGCCGGAGGGGATGTCTGGCGCGACATCATCGTGGTACTCAATGCCAAGGATTCACACGTGAGCGTGAACATTCCCGAGGGCAACTATGAGAAGGTGGCACACGACGGGCGCATAGACCTGAATGGTATGGGAGAGGTGTCGGGCAGCAGTGTCACTGTGGCTCCGCGTTCTGCAACGATTCTGTACAGATGAATTTCGGTCCGTCCATGAGCGATTTTCACACAGCGTTTCGTACGACAGTGTCGTTGTGCCCTGTCGCTGCATAGACAAAACGTATGAGGGGGGCCATAAATCTATTCGAGTAGATTTATGGCCCCCCTCTAAAACTTATGACATAAAAATAGGACGCTATCTTTTTCGGACCATTTGTTTCCCATAAAAACGCCCCAAATTGTTGTCCCAAGTTGTCCCCGTTGTCGTTAATTGCAAGCAGTCGAGGACAAAAAGTCAAGGTCAAGGTTAAGGTTGAATCAATTCCTCGGAATTAAACGACAATCCCTAATTTAGGGAAGGTCGCAAATTAGTCGAAAAAAATCTAACGATTTGATTGCCAGTGTCATAGATTTTTTGTATCTTTGCTATGGATAATCAAAAAACGTGTATCTGATTGAATATCAGAATAGAATGGAGGAGTTGC
>CAMGOT010000194.1 GCA_946060685.1 uncultured Bacteroidales bacterium | reverse complement strand
CAACGTCCATGGCGTGTATCTCCGAGTGCGTGAGCGCAAGGATGACCACACCCTTCTCCTGCGCTTCGAGCACAGCCAGGCCTATGGCTACAACTGGGGAAATGCCGGCGACACCGTGGCATTCGTACGTTCTGCCACCATGGACGAACTTCCCCAGCGGAATGTGATTTATTCCATCCGCCGCTGTTCGCCCACGGACTTTGAAGTGCAGTTCCAGGAAGCCCTTCCTGCCGCCGTCGACACGCTGGAAGGATATGGCGTGGAGAATCTCACCTGGACGCCAAGCGTCACCTTCCGCCATTGCATCGTGCGCAACAACCGTGCGCGAGGAGCCTTGTTCTCCTCCCCCCGTCGTACGGTGTGCGAGAACAATCTCTTCGACCACACCTCCGGCACGGCCATTCTCCTCTGCGGCGACTGCAACGGATGGTATGAGAGCGGTGCCGTGAGGAATCTCGTCATCCGCCGGAACCGATTCGTCAATGCCCTGACCAATCTTTTCCAGTTCACCAATGCCGTCATCTCCATCTATCCCGAGATTCCCCGGCTGGATGCTGCCACCACCTGTTTCCATGGCGGCACGCCGGATGCCATACGCATAGAGGACAATCTTTTCGAGACTTTCGACACGCCTCTCATCTATGCCAAGAGTACCGACGGCATGATCATCCGGGGCAACAAGGTGAAGCGCAATCATGACTTCGAATCCTTCCACCCCAACCAGCAGCAGCTCCTGCTCGAACATTGCAGGAATGTGACTTTCAATGAAGATTCGTTTATAGAAAAAAAATAAATAGGACTTGTGGCGGGGACTATTGGCTGGCAGTCATTAAGATTTATGATAATGCCCTTGACATGCAGGGCAATAGCCCCCACCTTATAGAACATCCCCCGAAAAATGCAGACCCCGACATCATGGACCGAAAAGGGCTACGTCTGTGAGCCCATCCCCGACGGCATCGACCTGAAAAGCGAAATCCGGCGCCTCGCCAAGGAGAAGAATGCCGTCATCCTGGCACACTATTACACAGAAGGCGCCTTGCAGGATATTGCCGACTTTGTGGGCGATTCCCTGGCCCTGGCACAGCAGGCGGCACGCACGCAGGCCGACATCATCATCATGTGCGGCGTTCACTTCATGGGAGAGACGTGCAAGATTCTCTGCCCCGCAAAGCGAGTCATCTGTCCCGACATCAACGCCACCTGTTCGCTTGCGGAGAGTTGTCCGGCCGACCGCTTTGCAGCATTCGTCAAGGCTTATCCCGGCCATAAGGTCATCTCCTACGTGAACACCACGGCAGCCACCAAGGCCTGGACCGATGTGGTGGTCACATCCTCCAACGCCCGGCAGATTGTGGAGAGCTTTCCTGACCATCAGCCCCTCATCTTCGGTCCCGACCGCAATCTGGGGGCCTACATCAACAGCATCACGGGCAGGAACATGCTGCTCTGGGATGGAGCCTGCCATGTGCATGAGCGTTTCTCCGTAGAGAAGCTCCTCGCCCTCAAGCAGCAATATCCCGATGCCGAAGTGCTGGTACATCCCGAGTGCAAGAAGGGCATAGCCGCCCTGGCCGATGTGATAGGCTCTACCGCCGCCTTGCTCAAGCATGCTGTCGGCAGCGATGTGCAGACGTTCCTCGTGGTCACGGAGAGCGGCATCCTTCATAAAATGAGGCAGATGGCGCCACAGAAGACCTTCATCCCCGTACCTCCCGAGGACTCCCTGGAGAGCGAGGCTTGCGCGATTCCCGGCACGGAAAGCACGCCGAAATGCTGCGCCTGCAACGAGTGCAACTATATGCGCCTCATCACCCTGGAGAAACTCTACAACAGCCTGCGCTATGAATGGCCCGTCATAGAAGTGCCTGAAGAGGTGCGCGAAAAGGCCATCATCCCCATACAGCGGATGCTCGAAATTTCAGAAAGACTCGGACTATAGGGGGGATTTTGACATCACTCCCCCCATCCTCATTTTATATATCTTGTGGATTATGGTGAATTTCATAAGCTTGCCATAATCCTTTTTTGTTTTTTCTCTGATGGAAGCAATACTCACCCAATTCCTCAACACCATCAACGAGCCCCTTGGCGGCATGATGGTCCTTATCCTTGCCCTTACCGGCGTATGGTTCACCTTCAAGACCCGTGGCGTGCAGTTCCGGCTGATGGGCGAGATGGTGCGCCTCCTCTTCCGTCCGGAAGGCAACACCCACGACGGCAAGCACGTCAGTTCTTTCCAAGCCTTCACCATTTCCCTTGCCTCACGCGTAGGCACGGGCAATCTTGCAGGAGTGGCCACCGCCATCGTCATCGGTGGTCCGGGAGCCGTCTTCTGGATGTGGGTCATGGCGCTCATCGGAAGTGTGAACACCTTTGTGGAGTGTACGCTTGCACAGCTGTTCAAGGAGCGTGCCAAGGATTCCTTCATCGGAGGTCCCGCCTACTATATCACGAAAGGCATCGGCAAGCGGTGGTTCGCCTGCATCTTTGCCGTGGCCATCATCTGCCAGTTCGGACTGACCAACAATATGGTGCAGGCCAACACCATATCGTCGGCTTTCACGCAGGCTTTCGGAGTGAGCCCCTACTGGATGGCGGTTGCCCTTACCCTCCTTGCGCTCCTCATCGTGTTCGGAGGCATCCAGCGCATCGCCAAGGTGTGTGCCGTCATCGTCCCCGTCATGGCATTGGGCTATCTTGCCATTGCCCTCTGGATAGTGCTGGCCAATCTTCCCCTCATTCCCCATGTGTTCGGCATCATCATCGAGAATGCTTTCGGCATCGGACAAGTGGCAGGCGGCGCCATCGGCAAGACTGTCCTCATGGGATTCAAGCGCGGACTCTTCAGCAACGAGGCTGGCGAGGGAAGTGCCCCGAATGCTGCGGCCACCGCCGACGTGTCGCATCCCGTCAAGCAAGGGCTGATACAGACTTTGGGCGTCTTCACCGACACCCTCGTGGTATGCTCCTGCACGGCATTCATCATTCTCTGCTCCGGACTCTATACGAATGGGGAAAACGGCATAGAACTCACGCAGGCAGCACTCTCCTTCCATATCGGAGAAATCGGAAAGACGCTCATAGCCGTCGCCATCCTCTTCTTTGCCTTCTCCAGCATCATCGGCAACTACTATTATGGCGAGAGCAATGTGGCATTTCTCTGCAACGGTTCGCGCCACACCTCCACCGTCATCAACGCCTACCGCCTCGTCCTGGGCCTGCTCGTCTTCCTGGGATCTCTGATGACCATCGACCTCGTGTGGGCACTCGTGGATTTCTGTATGGTCATCATGACCACGTGCAATCTCATAGCCATCCTCATCCTTGGCCGCTATGCCCTGCGTCTGCTGGACGACTATCAGCAGCAACGGCGTGCGGGAAAGAACCCCACCTACCATTCCAGCACATGTCCTGACATTGCCGGCCAGACAACATGCTGGGACGCTTAGAACCTGGATGTGTGCCGGGGAAATCGAAAGGAAAGTCCTTTTTGAGGCTCCCGACATACTTGGCAAAATGCCTTCACTTCCTTTCCGGCAGTACTGTCGGGTTGCAGAAACAGACGACAACAGGGACAACGCTCTTGCATTTCCCAGTGGTCGTCTCCGTTGCTTTGGCCGAAGCTCGGTGGAGCCGCTGCACGATGTCGCTGGCAGCAGAGCCGCCTCTTTCTCATCGTAAGCCAGTCGGGCCGAGCGTGCCTCTTCGAGCATCGTTCTCAGCCGTGCAGTCTCCTTTTCCTTCTCCGTGAGGGAGGCATAGAATTTCTCCTCTGTGGTCTGGGGGTGGTTGAAGTTCTTCTTTGGGTGAATAAGCGGGAAAACAAATTCTGGATTTGCTCATAATCAGAAAGCAGGACGACTGTGGTTTTTCCATAAATGAGTATCAATGGCAGAAGGCATACAACAGCGTTGCCAATAAGGTTAATAACCTTACAGCTGTAGGGTTAATAACCTTAC
>CAMGOT010000193.1 GCA_946060685.1 uncultured Bacteroidales bacterium | reverse complement strand
AGAAGTGTCAGCCTAATTTATTTGGCTTGCAAAAGTTTTACCGGACAGCAATATTCCGAAAACAAAGGGCAGCGGGGCCCACCTTTTGGGGGTGGTAGCCTCGCTGCCCTTTGTTTTTTTCAGGACGGCAATGCCGGCACGCGGATGCGTGTATGTGTGTGTGGGGCGGCAACGAAAACCGGGGATTATGGCCTGTCGCTCCTGAAATAGCAGCGGAAGCCGTAGAGCGTGATCATCAGGAAGCAGATGAAGGGCAGGACGTAGCTGACGTTGACGCTGGGAAGCCCGAAGAGGATATGCTCAGGACCTCCGAGGTCGATGATGCTGCCCTGAAGCACGGGCATGCAGGCTCCGCCCACGATGGCCATGACGAGGAATGCCGCTCCAAGGGTGGTGTCGAGGGGATTCACGTTTTCGAGGGCTATGCCGTAGATGGTGGGGAACATGAGGCTCATGAAGAAACTGACGGCAACAAGGCAGTAGAGTCCCGTCATGCCGTCGATGAGAATGCAGCCTGCCGTACAGCATGCCGCTCCGATGCCGAAGACGGCAAGGAGAAGGCGGCCGTTGAGGAATTTCATCAGCATCGTGGCGATGAAGCGGGAGCAGAGGAAGAGCGACATGGCTATGATGTTGTACATCTGTGCCGTGGCCTTGTTGATGCCCAGATGGTCGGCATACTGGATGATGAAGGTCCAGACCATGATTTGTGCGGCCACGTAGAAGAACTGCGTGACGACGCCTTCGCGATAGACGGTATTGTGGAAAAGGTTGGAGAGCGTGGTCCTGACGCTTGTGTCGCTGTTCTTAGACTCCGTCTCCTGCGTTTTGGGCATTTTCATGACGGCAATGATGACGAACATGATGACGACGATGATGCCGATGCACACGTAGGGGTCGCGTATGATGGCCAGGTCGTGGAGGCGTATGCCGGCCTTCTCCGTCTCGGAAAGGCTGCCGAAGATGATTTTTCCCGCAGCATCCCGGCGGTCGCTCCAGAGATTGGGGAGGACGACGAGCGATGCCACAGCCATACCGCAGAGCGAGCCCATAGGATTGAAGGCCTGCGCCAGATTCAAACGCCGCGTGGAGGTTTCCTTCGAACCCAGAGAGAGGATGAAGGGATTGGCGGTAGTTTCCAGGAAGGCCAGGCCGAACGTCAGGATATAGAGCGAGCAGCAGAAGAAGGTGAAACTCTGCTGGGCGGCGGCAGGGATGAAGAGGAATGCTCCTACGGCATAGAGGGCCAGGCCGAGCAGGATGCCGTACTTGTAGCTGTAGCGGCGGATGAAGAGTGCGGCGGGAATGGCCATCGTGGCATAGCCGCCATAGAAGGCAAACTGCACCATGGATGCCTGGCGGGCAGGAAGTTCCATGACGGTCTGGAAGGCGGCTACCATGGGATTGGTGATGTCGTTGGCGAATCCCCATAGCGCGAAGAGCGAGGTTATGACGATGAAGGGCAGCACGTAGGAGACGCCGTTATGATGGAGGATGGATTCCCGCGACTTGGCAGCGGAGGGTGTTTGGTTCATAAGAGGGGGCGTAGGGGGGGGAGAGGGGGATGTGTAGGTGTATGTTTTTTTGGTATGGTCAGAGAAAAGGGGGGAGGGGGGGATGGAAGTCAGAAGAAGGCCACCTCGTCCTTGCTTTGGATTTCGCCCATGGCAATGGCCTGTACAAGAATGTTGCCGATGGCTGTGGCCTCTACGGGTCCCGTGGTGACTTCTATCTGTGCATGTCGGGCGGTGAGGCGGTTGAGGAGCGCGTTGCGGCTTCCGCCGCCGATGATGCAAAGCCGGCGTATGGGGTGGGGGAGGAGGCGGTTCATGTCGGCTATACCGCGGGCATAGCGCATGGCGAGGCTGCTGAGCACGCAGTACACCATTTCGCCTTCGCCCTGAGGCGGGGTGATGCCGCGGGCGGTGCAGAAGTCGGCTATGGCCTGCTCCATGCTTGGAGGATTGGCGAAGAGTGTATCGTCGACATCGATGACGGCAGGCGTCGCCGACTGTTCGGCAAGTGGCAGGATGCGCTCGAAGCTGCAGTCGATGCCGCGCTTTTCCCATTCTGCCATCAGGCGTTGCAGAATCCACAGTCCGGTGATGTTCTGCAGCAGATTCACCCCTCCGTTCACGCTTCCCTCGTTGGAGAGTCCTGCGCGCCGGGCTTCGGGGGTGAGGACAGGCTCCGGGAGGTCGACGCCGAGGAGCGACCATGTGCCACTGCTGAGGAATGCTGTGGTGGAAGCCTCGGAGCGGGGTATGGGTGCGGCGAACGATGCGCTTTGCGTGTCGTGGCTTCCCACGGCAACAATCTCCACATCGTGGGGGAGCGACAGCTCGTCGGCCACGCAGGGCAGGATTGTTCCGCGCTTTTCGCCGGGCATGACGATGGGCGGGAACATTTCCGTGCGGAGCCCCAGACGGCGGATGAGGGGGAAGTTCCACTCGCGGGTGCGGGCATCGAGGAGTTCGGAGGTGGAGGCGATGGTATATTCGCAGCAGGCACATCCCGAGAGGTAGAAGCTGAAGAGGTCGGGGATGAAGAGGAAGCGCTTTGCCGCCGCCAGCAGTTTCGGCTGCTCGCGGAGCATGGCCTGCAGCTGGTAGATGGTGTTGATGTCCATCATCTGCACTCCTGCCTCGGCATAGTGGGCATCAGCGTCATTCTCCTTCATGAAGGCTTCGCAGAGTCCTTCCGTGCGGCTGTCGCGGTAGCACACGGGGAGGCTGATGAGATTGCAGCGGTCGTCGATGAGCGCAAAGTCCACACCCCAGGTGTCCACGCCGATGCTCCGGATGCGGAGGTCGGGACGCTGTGCGGCACGCCGGATGCCTTCCTTCATATCGGCAAAGAGCGCGGGGAAATCCCAGTACACGTGGAGGCCGATGCGCACCTGACGGTTGGGGAAGCGGTAGATTTCTTCTGTATGCAGCTTGCCGTCGACGATATATCCGGCCATCACTCGACCGGATCCGCCGCCGAAATCGGCAGCAAGAAATGTGTTTTTCATGGTGTTCGTTCAGAAAAAAGCCTTTGGTGGGGGGTATATCCTGCCTGCCCGTTCCTGCTGCCAGGCCGGGGCCGACGGCATCGTGCCATCGCTGTGCTCGCGCTGATGCACAGCCGTCTTCGCGGGTGGGGGCAGGGGGAAAAGTGCAGGATGGGACTCCCCTTTTTTACACGTGAAAGGGCTGGAAACCGGGGATGTGTCGATTTCCGGTTCCCAACCCTTTTGCCTGCGTTTTCTCAGAAGAGTCCGTCCTTGGTGAGATGTCCCACGAAGTGCATCTCCAGGGCATCAATCTCCTCCTCGGTCAGCACATCGGGCTGCAATCCTGCTGCCAGGGCCTGCCATACGGTGCGGCTTGCCATCTCGAAGAACATGGCACGCTGGAACACATCGTTGAAGTTCTTTCCGCACACCACCTGGCCGTGCTTCAGCAGCTGCACGGCATTCCGGTTGCGCAGGGCGGCAATCACGGCCTCGGCCAGTTCGGGGCTTCCGGGAGTGGTGAAGGGGATTTCGGGAATGACGCGTCCCACATGGAGCGGCACCTCGGCCGTGACGGCGATGCTCTCGGGGCGGTTCTTGCAGCATGCCAGCATCGTGGCATAGGGGCTTTGGAAGTGCAGCACGACATTGACGTCGGGACGCTCCAGCATGACGCCTCTATGGAATACGCTCTCCATTGAGGGCTTCACGCCATTCAGCACCTCGCCGGTGCCCACTTGCAGACGCGACACCTGCGAAGCCTCTATCGAAGGCAGCCAGCTGCCTGTGCCGCTCACGAGCATTTCATCGCCAATACGCCAGCTCAGGTTGCCGCTGGAACAGATGGTAAGACCGGCATCGCCCACACGGTGGGACTGACGCACAAACTCTTCAATATGATATTTCTTGATCATAGTCGGGGGGTAGGGGGAAAAGATGTATGGGTAGTTTTTTTAGGGGTGTTCTATAAATTAGCTTGGCTTCGCCTTCCTCCTTCGCACCTCGGCC
>CAMGOT010000192.1 GCA_946060685.1 uncultured Bacteroidales bacterium | reverse complement strand
AATAAGTGTTCCATGAAGGCATCGGCTTGTGCTTTCAAACTTGCCTTCTGCGCCTCAGTCAGCATCATGCGTCCCTCCGTCCAAGCCTCCATATTCAGCTGTACACCCGTCTGGGGGGCGAGCATGACATCAGCATGGATAAAGGGCAGAGAGAGCAGTTCGGTCAGTTTTTCGCGGCATTTGGCAGTAGCTCCACCACCTCCGGCACCACTCAATGTCACCTTTTTGCCATGGATGGCAAGAGGAGTCTGGCGGTCGCCTGCCACCAGTGGGCGTGAGAGCCAGTCGATGAGATTCTTCAGATGTCCGGGATAACTGTAGTTGTATTCTGGGGAGAAAATCCAGATGCCATCGGCCTCTGCCACCTTTTCTCTTACCCGCCTGACAGCCTCAGGAGCAGGAAATTCGATGTCCTGGTTCATCAAAGGCACATCGGCATAGTCGAGATATTCCACCGTGGCGCGACCGGCAAGCATTTGCTCAGCCTCCTGGGCGAGCTTCTTGTTGAACGATTCCTTGCGCAGGGAACCAATGATAAACAATAGTTTCTTCATAATGTAAGTTTTTTAAAAAAGGTGTCTGTGTTATCTAGTCCGTTTTTTACGTTCTTTCTCCGCCTGACAATGATTTGATGACCTTGCAGGGATTTCCCGCAGCCATACAGTCGGATGGAATGTCATGTGTGACCACACTGCCAGCCCCGATGATGGTACGGTCGCCGATGGTTACCCCCGGACACACCGTGACATTGCCCCCCAGCCAGCAGTCTTCGCCAATGCTGATAGGGAATGCCGATTCGACGGTATGGCGGCGTTGCCTGTAGTCGATGGGATGCTGAGGAGTGTAGAGGGAGCAGTTGGGACCTATCAGCGTGTGGCTGCCAATGGTGATGTCGGCAGCATCGAGAAACATCCCGTTGTAGTTGACGAATACCCCCTCGCCGAGATGCAGCCCATTGCCATGGTCGCAGTGGAAGGGAGGCAGTATGGTCACCGACGGAAGCACCCCGGGAATCATGGCCTCCAGCACCTCGCGATAATCCTCATGGTCAATGCCCGACTTGTTGAACCGCTCGCATGCCAGTCGGGAGCGCAGAAGGCTGCGGTCAATCTCGGGGTCGGTCCAGTCGTACATCCTGCCCGAACGCATTTTCTCCCATTCCGACATGCCTGTCGTCGCATTGGCAGATGCTGCCTCCTTGCAGTTGTCCGGCTGTTGGTTGGCGGAAGCGTCAATAGTGTCCATTTTTGTCTTTGAAAATAGAGTTGTTGTGTGTTTCTTCCCATTCCAGCCATATTGGCAGGAACGACAGGCGCTGTGGTCTATTTTGCCGCGGTCTCTTCCATACGTCCAAATTTTAGTTCTTCTCCCTGTGCGTCATACTGTTTCCGTTTTCCCACGGGAGGTTCAGAAAGCACGATGCGCACCACGGCCGTACGCCCCATGCTTCGTTCTAAGGCGGCATCAAAAGCCTCCATGTGGTGGGGCAGGAATCGCTGGCAGATGGCATGAAGGGCTTTCCGCTTCTCGGCATCGTCGTCCACAACTTCTGCTTTTCCGAATGCTATGGCCGACTGATACTCCAGGGTGAAACTGCCGTCCTTTGGGCCTACGACAGGTTTGCACTTACCGACGGCAGAGAGGCACACGCTGGGATTGCTCCGCAGGATGTCCAGCTTCTTTCCTGCCGGGGCACAATGAAAATAGAAGGTTTTCTCGTCGGTACGCGCCACGGACAACGGCACTGCGTAGGGAAGGCCACAATCGTCCGTCATGCTGACCGTGATATAGGGTGCGTGGTCCAGCACATGAAGTGCCCAGGAGGCATCCATCGCTCTGCTTTGTTTTCTCATGATTCAGGAAAAGGATGAATAGGGAGATGGCAGGTTGCATGAAAAAACGTTTGCTCACCTGTGGGGTGCAAAGATACGACAAAAAACGGGAATACTGCATCCCGTGGCATCGGTTTAAAAAGATTTTTCGGTTAATGTTTCATATTTTCGGGTAGATTGTTTCCCATATTGTTTCAACAGGCATGCCTGCCGTAGGGTGCATCGTTCCGAAGCGTTCCGCGTATCTCCTCCCACTCCCGGCAACAGGCTCTTTTGGGGGGTGATCAGAAAAATGCGTATTTTTCGCCTTTTGTCCTTGTCAAATAAGAAAAAAAGCCTAAATTTGCAGCGTTTGTACGGAAACCCTCCAGCATGCACACGTTGGGCTGAGGCAGTCCCATAACGCTTTCTACCTTCATCAAACAACGTATTACCATGAAACATTTCCTTTTCGCATTTCTTGCCACTGCAGCGGCATTGCCGTCTATGGCACAATACACGATTTATCCCACTCCGCAGAAGATGACAGCAGGTGAGGGAATGGCATCATTTTCCGGCAATGTATGCCTCGTCTGTGATGAGGATGTCGATGCTGCCACCCGTGCCCGTGCCATTCAGGTGCTGGAAGAGCATGGCCTGACAGCTGAAGTCGCCAGTGGGGAGCAGGCCTGCACCAGCGTCATCTTCCTGAAGACCGACCCGCAGGTGGCGGTGGCAGGAAAATATGATGCCCACAACATTGTCCTGGAGGCTCAGGGCAACGGTATGGTGTCGATGACCATTACGGGGCAGAACACGGATGCCACCTTCATGGGGCTTGCCTCGCTGGAGCAGATGCTCGATGCCTGCGGCACCACAGCCCTGCCTTGCGTCACCATCAACGATTATGCCGACCAGCAGCAGCGTGGCATCGTGGAGGGATATTATGGCTATCCCTACAGTTTGAGCGTGAAGAAGGATCTGATGCGCTTCATGATGCGCATGAAGATGAACACCTATCTCTATGGTGCAAAGTCCGACCCTTACCACTCGGAATACTGGGCACAGGCCTATCCCCAAAGCGTGAGCGCACAGGAGGAGGAGAACGGATGGCTGAGCCAGGACATGATGCGCGAGCTCTGCGCGACTTCCGCCGCCACCAAAGTGAATTTTATCTGGGCCATCCATCCGGGCAACAATTTCCTCGGCTCATCAAGCGTGGTGAAGGATATCATGGGAAAATTCGAGAAGATGCACGAGTTGGGCGTGCGCCAGTTCGGTGTCTTTGTCGATGATGTCAGCGTGCCTTCGTCCGATTCAGACCTCAAGCTCAATGCCTCGCGGCTCTCGCAGCTGCAACAGTCCATTGAGGAAAAGTGGAACACTCCCGATGCCTTGCCTGCCGATACCGTACGTCCCCTGCATTTTGTGCCGCAGATTTATTGCCGCGGATTTGCCTCCAGCGAGGATCAGTATGCACGATTCTTCAAGGCTTTGGCCGAGACACCGGACAATGTGGTCATCTACACCACGGGATGGGGCGTATGGAGTGTGCCCAACAATTCCGATTTTGCCATGCCGAAGCAATATCTCGGACGCAATGTGGCATGGTGGTGGAACTATCCCTGCAACGATAATGCCGACTCGCAGATATTCCCCATGGACATGTACCAGAACTTCGTCGACATGCCCTCCATTGATGGCAGTTCCACCCTGCCTGCCAGTCTGCAGAATGGCCTGGGCATAGTGGCCAATCCCATGCAGCAGGGTGAAGTGGCGAAAATCCCCCTCTTCTCCGCTGCCGACTATGCCTGGAACAATGCCAAATTCGTGAACAAGACCTCATGGGCCGCTGCCTTTCCTTTCATCTTCGAGCATGGCAAGGGACGCGTGGACGGCGACAAGTCCGCCCTGGCGGATGCCCTGAAGGCTGTGGCGCCCTATCTGACCTATAATGACCCTTCGGGGAAATTCGGAACATCGGTCAGCACGGAGAAGATGCTTGCCACAGTTGCATCATTGCTGGAAAATGTGGAAATCCTGAAGACGATGGCGGAGAGCAATGTGGAGAGCGAACGCCTGAAGTGGCGCGACCTCAGACCGTGGGTGCTCAAATTGGAGAGTATGCTTCATGCCGCACAACTGTTGCTGGAGGTGAAGCAGAATGCCTATGACAATCCTGATCTCCGCTGGTACGACTATATGAAGGCCATCGGCATTCTCGATGCCATGGCAGGCAATG
>CAMGOT010000191.1 GCA_946060685.1 uncultured Bacteroidales bacterium | reverse complement strand
TGATGTAAAGCCCAGTAGGGGCCGACGCTGACGATGGGGCGGAAGCTTGTGGCCTTAATCGACGACAGACATTATGTGTCAATTGTACAATAATCCTTTAGTTTTTACCCAGGAAATCCTATACAAGTAATGGCTTTGTGTATCTCTGATAATAGAAAAAGAATGAGCATCATCAAGCGTTTTCCACATTATAGGCAACACAACGCCTCCGACTGCGGACCAACCTCTCTGCGCATAGTTGCCAAGTTCTATGGAAAGAACTATTCGGCAGAGATGCTGCGTAGGCATTGCCATATCTCGCGCACGGGTGTAAATATGCTGGGCATCAGCGAAGGAGCACGGCATATAGGTTTTGACACAGTAGGAGTGAAGATGAGTTTTGAGGAATTGGCTGAAAAAAGTGTTTTTCCGTGTATCCTGCACTGGAATCAGAACCATTTTGTGGTGTGCTATGGCATTGAAAGGCACAAGCATGGAGAGTATAAAATACATATATCCGACCCTGCATCGCAACGCCTTACATATACAAGGGAAGAGTTTGAGGGCTGCTGGATTGGGCCGCATGCAGGAAAGGACGCTCTGGGCGTGGCTCTGATGCTTGAGCCGGGTGAAAACTTCGGAAAGGCTGCGGACGACTGCGGGAGCAACACTCGCAGCATGCTGTCCTTCGCCCGCTACTTCACTCCCTGTCGCAGTATGATAGGACAGCTGTTGCTGGCCATGCTTGCAGGCAGC
This sequence comes from uncultured Bacteroidales bacterium, assembly GCA_946060685.1. Classification (GTDB taxonomy): domain Bacteria; phylum Bacteroidota; class Bacteroidia; order Bacteroidales; family Bacteroidaceae; genus Alloprevotella. The sequence continues at coordinate 3,323 of CAMGOT010000191.1, read as the reverse complement.
CTGATACAGACGGTACTGCCGTTTCTCTCCCAGGCTATGGTGGACCGGGGAATCAACGGGCGGAACCTGGACGTCATCACGTTGGTGCTTCTGGCACAATTGGGATTCTTCGCCGCCACATTGAGCATGGACTGTATCCGTTCGTGGATCATGCTCCACATGAACTCGCGCATTGACATCCGGCTCATAGCAGACTTTCTGACAAAGCTTACTGCCATGCCGCTGCACTTCTTTGACTCGCGCATGACAGGCGACATTCTGCAGCGCATCGGTGACCACGGGCGCATCAAGAATTTCCTGCTCTCGAACAGTCTGCGCATTGTGTTCTCGATTGTCAATTTCGTGGTGTTCCTCGTCATCCTTGCCTGTTATGATATGCGTGTGCTGACGATTTTCATTATAGGCAACGCGCTGTATGTGGCCTGGATAACCTTCTTCATGCGTTACAGGAGGGAACTGGATACCAGGCGTTTCAGCCTGTCGGCACAGGAGCAGAGCAAGATGATACAGCTGGTTCAGGGCATGCAGGACATCAAGCTGAACAACTGCGAACGGCAGAAACGCTGGGAATGGGAACGCATACAGGTCAGGCTCTTCCGGATAGGGCTGAAAGGACTCCGTATAGGGCAGATACAACAGTCGGGCTCGGTGTTTTTCACACAGACGACCCACATGCTCATCTACTACATGGCTGCCAAGTCGGTGGTGGAGGGCTCCATGACCCTCGGCATGATGATGTCGCTGACTTATATCATAGGCCAGGTGTCGGCACCTGTCGGTGAGTTCATTGGTTTTGCCCAGTCTTTCCAGGATGCGAGGATAAGCCTTGAACGTCTGAACGAGATACACTCGCAGGATGACGAGGAGACGGACATTGACAGGAAACTGCCGTCACTGCCGGCTGAACGCGGTATAGAGATTCGGGGCTTGTCATTCAGTTACAGTGGATCGGAACAGGAATTGGCGCTGAAGAACATATCGCTGTCCATCCCGGCTCACAAGGTGACGGCCATAGTAGGCGCGAGCGGATGCGGAAAGACCACTCTGATAAAGCTGCTGCAGGGGTTCTATGAACCCACACACGGCAGCATAAAGGTGGGCGGGATGCTGCTCTCCGACATCAACCCCCACACGTGGCGTGCCGCTACAGGCTCTGTGATGCAGGACAGCTTCATCTTCTCCGACACGATTGCAAACAACATAGCCGTCAGTTCGGACGGGGCTGACAAGGAGAGGATGCTGACGGCTGCACGCATGGCCCGCATTGATGACTTCGTGAAGTCCCTGCCGTTGGGCTATGACACAGTGATAGGCATGGAGGGCAAGGGCGTGAGTCAGGGACAGCGACAGCGTATCCTCATGGCCAGGGCAATCTACAAGAACCCCGAGTACATTTTCCTCGACGAGGCCACAAATGCCCTGGATGCCACCAACGAGGCGGAAATCATGCAGAACCTGCGGAAATTCTACAAGGGACGTACCGTCGTCGTCAGCGCACACCGTCTGAGTACAGTCCGCGATGCCGACAGGATTGTGGTCATGGACGGAGGAAGCATCGTGGAGCAGGGGACACATGAGTCGCTCATAGAAAAAAAGGGAAAATACTATGAGCTGGTGAGACATCAGATGGCAGGCTACAATGCGACGGACTAAGGAACGGGCATGGCGAAAACAAACGGAAAACGGCTCATCCGTATATCATATATAAGGATGTTCCATAAATCAGTGGATTATGTCATTACAAAGAATGAAAACAGAAGACAAGAACAGCACGCACTGCCCGGAAGTGGACAGGCTGCTGAAGGGAAAGGCGCCTTTTGTGACACGCCACGGCATCACGGTCATAGTGCTTGTATGGACCGCATTGTCCGTGTTCCTCTATTTTTCAGAAGGTCGGTTCCACGAACTGTTGTCGGACATCGTCGGGCACACCGTCAGAAGCCTCTCTTTCCTTCCATGAACGGTATATGGCAAGAATCCTGAGAGTGTTCCTCCATCATCCATCGGCTCTGCGGAAACCATCAACAAAAGAGGGACTCCTTGAGATGCCACGGAGAACCGTCTCGGGTGCGGTGCGAAAGAATGCACATGCAAAGAGATAGAGAGTGTGTGTCTCGGATGCAGGGCGAAAAAAGCACATGCAGAGGCTTGAAAGGCCTTTTGCAGGCAGAAAATTTATCGACCTGTACGGTTGAAACAATACTCATTTAGGCAGGGTGTTCCAAATAGCCTGTAAGGCGGTATTTTAAGTGTTTCAAGTTTCGCAAGTTCTATTTGGTCGTGAATGCCCAGGGTGTTGCCCTGGTCTAAGGAGGAAATTGCCCTTTCAGGGCGTGCTTATACAGGTCGTATTGGTTTATATGGACGGGCTGTAAGCCCAATGGTTTCCATAGCCCAGGGCAACACCCTGGGCGTACCGTTACCTCTCAAACACAATCTATTTGAACTTGCGAAAGTTGAGTAAGTGACCGTGAGGATGCACAGGTCTGGCTGGAAGCCAGTACCACACTATAATAGTGGAAGAGCCGTGGAAGGTACTGCCTTCCACGGCAAAGCGTGTGGGGGAAGAGCGTGCCGTAGTCCGGAAACTACGTCCCCGGTTACTCAAAGTATAGTCTTCCAGCCTAAACCCTCCCGAACTCCCAACAACCCTGGCTTATCAGAGGAAGGCAGAAGAGAAGGGCGGAACAATTTGCTGCCTTGCCGATGTATGTTAACTTCATCGCCTGTAAGGTTATTAACCTTGCGGACGTAAGGTTATTAACCCTACAGCTGTAAGGTTATTAACCTTATTGGCAACGCTGTTATATGCCTTCTGCCATTGATACTCATTTATGGAAAACCACAGTCGTCCTGCCTTCTGATTTTAGGGGTGTTCTATAAATTCGCTTTGTCAGATTTTGGAGTTATTTTCGAGTTCAAATTGTAAGTTAAAGAGGGAGTGTAGCGAGCTACATGACCTATTTAACTTACGATTTGAGCCGAGGCAGCACCCAAAAGGTGGCAAAACGTCACCCACAATTAAAACTATTTTTGACGGAGGGAATTTATAGAACACCCCTTTAGTGAAATACTATGCAACAACAACTTTCTGCTCTGCGGAAAAAGAGGTAAGAGTGGTCCTTGTTGTCGTCGATTTCTCCATGCCGCCCCGAAATGGGAGGACAACCGCAAAACGCAGAATCCCCTATGCCGGAATGGAACCTGGCATAGGGGATTCTGCGTTTTCAGCAGGAGGATGATGGCCTTTCAGCCACTTCTACCCTACATAGGGAAGGTCGCAAATTAGTCGAAAAAAATCTAACGATTTGATTGCCAGTGTC
>CAMGOT010000190.1 GCA_946060685.1 uncultured Bacteroidales bacterium | reverse complement strand
AAGCAGACACCCCTTGAAAAAAAGATTATATACTAATTTATAGAACATCCCTAAACGGAAAATATGAATATAGCCTTATTGCTTTCTGGAGGAGTGGACAGTGCCGTGGCCTGCCATCTGCTCATGGAACAGGGTTTGAAGCCTGACCTTTTCTATATCAAAATCGGTATGGACGGTGATGACGATTTGACCTGTACCGCCGAGGAGGATTTGGAGATGTGCCATGCCGTGGCGCACAGATATGGTCTGCCGCTTGAAATGGTGGACCTCCAGAAGGAATACTGGGAGAGGGTGGTCACCTATACCATGGACCACGTGAGGCGTGGGCTCACCCCCAATCCCGATGTCATGTGCAATCGCCTCATCAAGTTCGGGGCTTTCGAAGAGCGTGTGGGCAGGCACTACGACCGCCTCTGCACGGGCCACTATGCCCGATGCGTCAGAAATGGCGAGATCTTCTGCACGCCTGCCGGCGAGGAGACAGAACTGGCAGCATTGCTCCGTGCAAAAGGCCTGGAGGCTGAAGGAACCTGGCTGGCCACTGCCCCCGATCCCGTGAAGGACCAGACTGACTTCCTGGCGCAGCTGGAACGAAGCCAGGTGGAGAAGGTGATGCTCCCCCTGGGCCATCTGATGAAGGACGATGTGAGGCGCATAGCCGTGGATGCCCGTCTCGCTCCTGCTCGGCGTAAGGATTCGCAGGGTATCTGTTTCCTGGGTAAAATCAACTATGCCGATTTTGTCAAGCGTTTTCTGGGAACACGGAAGGGTGATGTGATTGAGATGGAGACGGGACGACGCGTAGGAGAGCACCAGGGCTATTGGTTCCACACCATCGGGCAGCGGAAAGGCTTGGGACTGGGAGGCGGCCCGTGGTTTGTGGTCAGAAAGGACATTGAGCAGAATGTGCTCTACGTGTCGCATGGCTATGACAATCTTCTGCAATATGGGCGTTCGTTCAATATAGCAGCCTTCCACTTCCTCACCGGCGACCCTTGGCCTGAGGAGGGATGTTTCGACGTCACGTTCAAGGTGCGCCATACCGACCGCTGGCGTACGGGACGCCTGACGCGGACTGCTCCGACGGATGGGCATCCGCAGGGCACTTTCCATATCGATGGCGATGACCCGATTCAGGGTATCGCCCCAGGACAGTTTGCCGTGGTCTATACGCGCGATGGCCACATCTGCATCGGCAGCGGAGAGATAGCGGTTTAGCTCTCAGAAAAGATGCTTGACCGCGATGCGTGACAGTACATACATTCACCTCATTATATCTTACATCGAAATATATTACATCGAATATGTTAGAAAAAATACAAGCGGCGATAGCTGCCATTCCCTACCCCTCTCGGCCGGAAGGTCTGTATGAACCCATCAGTTATGTGATGTCGATGGGCGGCAAACGCCTTCGGCCTACACTTGTGTTGCTGGCCTACAGCCTGTTCCGCAGTGACTGGGAGCGCGCACTGCCCGCTGCCACCGCTTTGGAAATGTACCACAACCACACGTTGCTGCACGACGACTTGATGGATCGTGCCGACATGCGGCGCGGTATGGCTACTGTACATAAAAAATGGGACGACAACACTGCCATCCTTTCCGGCGACACCATGCTCCTCATGGCGGCACAGACGATAGCCACACAGCGTGTGGGGCGCTTTAACGAGGTCAACGCGCTGTTCCTGCAAAGTGCCATTGAGATTTGCGAAGGACAGCAGTATGATGTGAATTTCGAGCGTCGCCGCGATGTGACGGAAGAGGAGTATATCGAAATGATACGCCTCAAGACGAGTGTACTTCTGGGGTGTGCGGCAAAGATGGGAGCATTGCTGGCCGATGCTTCCGATGCCGATAGCGAGGTGCTCTATCGTTTCGCCGAGAAGATAGGTCTGGCATTCCAGCTTCAGGACGACTATCTCGACTGTTTCGGCGATCCGAAAGTGTTCGGCAAACGCATCGGTGGCGATATTCTGTGCGGAAAAAAGACCTTCATGACGGTGGCTGCCATGCAGCGCATGGCCGATGATGAAGAGCGCGGGGCATTCCTTGACATGCTTGATGCGTCCGCAGAAAGTGAAGAGGAAGAGGAGGCGAAGATAGCCCGGGTGATTGGCATCTACCGTCGCCTGGATATTCCTGCCGTGGCTGACCGCCGCATACAGGGTTTCTACGATGAGGCAAAGGATATTCTCTCTACCTTGACCGCCGACACCGGCGTATTGTGGGACTATGCCATGAGTCTTTTGAAAAGAAAGGTATAAATGGGCAGGCTGGGCATCTGAAAAGGAGGTTGTCTATTCGCCTTCTTCCTTGGCTATCGCCTTCCTCCTTGGCTATCGCCTTCCTCCTTCGCACCTCAGGATAGTCCAAGCCAGCTTGGCCTCTCCATTCGGTTTGTCGTCGGTTGGCACCTCAGAATAGTCCAAGGCTCGCTTGGCATTGCTCTCGGCTTGTTGTCGTTTCGGCCTGAAAAATAATTAGGTATGCCTATTCTTTTATGCTTGCCTGCTAAAGATGGAGAAAACAGGTTCTTCCGGGAATATTGACTAATCTTGTAAGCCATGAAATTTATTGATACCCATAGCCATATCTATGGCGAGGAGTTTGATGCCGACCGCGAAGAGGTGATACAGCGTGCCAAGGCAGCGGGTGCGGCATGCGTGCTGCTGCCGAATATTGATGCTGACAGCATGGAGCCTATGCTTGCCCTTTGCCATCGGCATCAGGGATTCTGCTATCCGATGATGGGACTTCACCCCACGGAATTGCCGGAGCATCCTCAGCCTTTGCTGGAGCGCATGGAGGCTGCCATAGCTGCCGACCGCCATGCGGCGCGTGAGTTCGTGGCGATAGGTGAGGTGGGGGTTGACCTTTATTGGGATGCTTCCCGGCGCGAAGAGCAGTTGGAGGTGTTTCGCCTGCAGGCATTGTGGAGCATCCGCTATCAGCTCCCTCTCGTGGTGCATTCGCGGTCAGCCCATGCCGAACTGCTGCAGGTGCTTGCCCCCCTTGGGTCCAAGCTCTGTGGAGGCATATTCCATTGTTTCGGCGGCACGGCAGAGGAGGCGCGGGAGCTGCTTTCCTTCGACGGTTTCTTTCTCGGCATCGGTGGGGTGGTGACGTTCAAGAAAAGCACCCTGCCCGAGATTCTGCGTCAGAATGTGCCTTTGGAGCGTGTAGTGATAGAGACCGATGCTCCCTATCTTGCCCCTACGCCACATCGTGGCAAACGCAACGAGCCTGCTTTTCTGCCCCTTGTCATCGAGCGGTTGGCAGAGGTGTATGGTGTGACGGCTGAGGAAGTGGCAGCGGTCACCACTGAGAATGCACGCCGCCTGTTCCGGTTGCCATAGTGTGGAGCTGCAACGTGTTCCGCGATGTCTCTGTTGCAGTGTTCCTTTTCGGTCATAATTCCTGCAAAAAATAGAGGTGGAATCCCCCTCCCTATCCCCCCCAAAAAAAATGTATTATCAGAAAAAAGTCTGGACCCGACGCTTTCAGCGTGTCTATCAGCAGTTCGTGCAGCTGGTGGCCGACGAAAAACGATATGCCGACCCTGCGCTTTCTGCCAATACGGTGGCACAGTTGATGCACCTTTCGCCCACCTATGTCACGACATTGCTGAAAGCCGAAACGGGCGACAGCCTGCATGTCCTCATTGCCAAAGTCCGTGTGAGGGAGGCATGCAGTATGCTTCGCCATGCGCGTTGTGCCGCATGGTCTACGGAGGAAATAGGACTGCGTTGCGGCTTTGCCTCGCGTCAGGTGTTTCACAAAACCTTCAAGCGGCATACGGGCGTCACGCCCCTGCAATTCCGCAGGATGACGGACGAGATGTATCGGCAATATCTCCAGAATCCTCCCGAGGGCGTGGCCGGACTCGCGGTTTCCTCGGGCGTATCTGACAACAAATACCCTTGAAATCCTTATAGGGATGTTCTATAAATTAGTTTTTTATTCATTTAGGAAGTGTTATTATGCTTGGCCACTTTTCAACCTCTCGCTTGTATCTTCCTATTCTTCAAACACTTACATAGCCCGCTATGTGCGCGTTTAAAGGATAG
>CAMGOT010000189.1 GCA_946060685.1 uncultured Bacteroidales bacterium | reverse complement strand
CCATGGCACATCCTAAAAGAAGACAATCCAAGACCCGTACACTCAAGCGTCGCACCCATGACAAGGCAGTAGCCCCCACGCTCGCCGTATGTCCCAACTGTGGTGCATGGCACATCTACCACACCGTTTGCCCCACCTGCGGCTACTATCGCGGCAAGCTGGCAATCGAAGTGGAAGTGGCAGAGTAAACCATCGCCAACAAACAGATATCGGCCAATGCCATGCGCAAGCAGACATGCCTAACATAAAATGCGGTTTTGCAGCCATATCCTACGACTGGTTGCAAAACCGCTTTTCTCTTTTCGCAAAGCCAACAGGACGCTGCGGCAATGCCCACAAAGCCTGACGACTACAGCACATATATATATACAGAAGCGAAAGGAGTGCGATTTCAGAACCACACCAAAAACAGACTATGGACAAGATACATGCTATCATCACAGGCGTAGGAGGATATCTACCGGAGTACGTGCTGAACAATGAAGAGTTGGCACGTATGGTCGATACTACCGACGAATGGATCATGACGCGCATCGGCATCAAGGAACGCCGACTGCTCAACCAGGAAGGACTGGGCACCAGCTATATGGCACGAAAGGCCGTAAAGCAACTGCTGACAAAGACCAAGACCAACCCTGACGAGGTGGACTGCGTCATCGTGGCCACCACCACACCGGACTATAAATTCCCAACCGTCTCCAGCATCGTAGTGGGCAAATGCGGCATGCACAACGCCCATTGCATCGACATGGCAGCAGCATGCTGCGGATTCCTCTATGCCATGGACACCGCTGCCTCTATGATAGAAAGCGGAAGATACAGGAAAATCGTGGTCTGCGGGGCCGACAAGATGTCGTCGATCGTTGACTATACCGACCGTGCCACCTGCCCTATCTTCGGTGATGGAGCAGGAGCCGTGATGGTGGAGCCCAGCACCGAAGATTTAGGATGGAAAGACTCCCTCCTGCGTGCCGACGGACTGGGATTCCCCTATCTCCACCTTATAGCAGGCGGTTCGGCCGTGCCTTCCTCACACTATACCATCGACAACAAGATGCAGTACATCCATCAGGAGGGACGCGCTGTCTACAAGCATGCCGTGACGAACATGAGCGATGTCAGCGTGAAGATTGCCGAGCGCAACGGACTCGAAGGCGAGGGCATCAACTGGGTGCTGCCGCATCAGGCCAACCTCCGCATCATCGAGGCTGTCGTCAACCGCCTGCAGATTCCCATGGAGCGCGTGATGGTGAACATCGGACGCTATGGCAACACCTCTGCGGCCTGCATGCCCCTCTGCCTGATGGACTATGAAAAGCAGCTGAAGAAGGGCGACAACATCATCCTCACCGCTTTCGGAGCAGGATTTACCTGGGGTGCCGCCTATATGAAATGGGCTTACGGCGAATAACGGACAATGGACGTATGCACAAGGCAGGATTCGTAAACATCGTGGGAAATCCCAACGTCGGGAAGTCCACACTCATGAATCTCCTCATGGGTGAACGCATCAGCATAGCCACTTTCAAGGCTCAGACCACACGCCACCGCATCATGGGCATCATCAACGAGCCTGACGCACAAATCGTTTTCTCCGACACACCGGGCGTACTGAAACCGAACTATAAACTTCAGGAATCGATGCTTGCCTTCTCGGAAGGAGCACTACAGGATGCCGACGTGCTGCTCTACGTCACCGACACCGTGGAGAAGCCCGACAAGAACGAGGAATTTCTCGGAAAGGTGCAGCAACTCTCGGTACGTGGCATCGACGGAAAGAAGATTCCCGTGCTGCTGCTCATCAACAAAATCGACGTGAGCAACCCGAAAGAACTGGACGAACTGGTGCGACAATGGCAGGAAGTGCTTCCGCTGGCAGAAATCTACCCCATCTCGGCAAAGGCCCGCTTCGGAGTCGACGTTGTGCTGCGACGCATCAAGGAACTGCTGCCCGACTCACCACCCTATTTCGACAAGGACCAATGGACCGACAAACCGGCACGCTTCTTCGTCACGGAAATCATACGCGAGAAAATCCTGCTCTATTACGACAAGGAGATTCCCTATGCCACAGAAGTGGCGGTGGAGACGTTCAAGGAGACCGACCGCTCCATACACATCCGCACCATCATCTACGTGGAGCGCGAAAGCCAGAAGGGCATCATCATCGGACATAACGGAACGGCCTTGAAGAAAGTTTCCACCGAGGCCAGAAAGACGCTGGAAAAATTCTTCCAGAAGAGCATCTTCCTTGAAGTATTCGTGAAAGTGGACAAGGACTGGCGGCAGAACGAGAAACGGCTGGAAACCTACGGCTACAAACTCGACTGAAGCCCTCCCCCCTTCATCACTCTACCCTACAGCAAAGGCCTCATCTGCCCATATGGCGGATGAGACCTTTTCGTTAACGGTGGGAATTTATAGAACCCACCCAAAATGACACAACCCTATCGTCAAGCCGGATGAGCCAAGGCAAGCCCTTCTCAGAACAGGCCATGGCGAAAAAAAACAAAACACACAGACTATGCGCATCATCGGCAATTTGTTGTGGTGGCTCTTCGGTGGACTCGAAGCCGCCATCGGTTATTTCACGGGAAGCCTGGCCATGGCCATCACCATCATCGGCATCCCCGTGGCATTGCAGACATTCAAAATCGGACTGTTGTGTCTGTGGCCTTTCGGGGCCGAGGTGAACGACACGAAGAGTCCCACAGGCTGCATCCGCATTCCGCTCAACATCCTATGGCTGGTCTTCGGCGGCCTGTGGGCATGCCTGATGCACGTCTTCTTCGGCGTGCTGCTGTTCATCACCATCATCGGCATTCCCTTTGCCAGACAACATTTCAAGATGGCCGGACTCTCGCTCGCACCCTTCGGAAAAGATGTTGTACTACATATATAAAGGACCATGGCAAAATTAAAATTCATTAAGAAGGCTATAACTCAGTAAAGGGATGTTCTATAAATTAGCTTGAGACAATTTATAGAACATCCCATTAAAGGTAACAGTTATGGAACATAAGGATAAGGTGGCCATCGTCACAGGAGGTGCGCATGGCATCGGAAAATGTATCGCAGAAACATTCCGCAAAAGAGGGGCTGCCGTAGCCGTCATCGATGTGCGAGAGGGCGACCACTTCGTAGGCGACATCTCCAGGAAGGAGGTGCTGGAAGCCTTTGCTGATGACATCATCAGCCGATACGGCAAGGTAGACTATATCATCAACAATGCCCTGCCGCTCATGAAGGAACTGGACGAATGCAGCTGGGAAGAATTCCAGTATGCCATGGCGGTAGGAGTGACGGCACCCTTCTACCTCACCAAACTGCTCTCTCCCCATCTTGCCGAAGGAGCATCGATTGTCAACATCTCCTCCTCCCGCGACCGCATGAGCCAGCCGCAGACAGAGAGCTACACAGCTGCAAAAGGAGGCATTGCCGCCCTTACCCATGCCCTTGCCGTCACGCTGCGAGGCAAGGCACGGGTCAATTCCATTTCCCCGGGATGGATTGACACGGACTACAAGGAATACGATGGCGCAGATGCCGTGCAGCAGCCGGCAGGACGTGTAGGCAATCCGATGGACATCGCAAACATGGTGCTGTTTCTCTGCTCGGACAAGGCCGGATTCTTCACGGGAGAAAACATCTGCATCGACGGTGGCATGACCCGACAGATGATCTACCACGGAGACTATGGATGGAGGCTGGAAGACCCGCAACACACACCAACTTCATGAAAGGCCTGCATCAAGAATGCGGAACGGCAGCCTGGTACCGAAGTGGCACCCGATTCCCATGCACACACAATTTCATCAGAAGGCAAGGGGAAACCGCGAACCATCTCCCCGGTGCTGCAGAAACATCATGCAGGAGGGGCAAGAAAACAAATTGCAAAACAACAGAAAAACCCTCCTTTTCAGAGAAGATATACTTACTTTGCCTGAGAAGTATATCTTCTATCGGGAATGAAGTATATCTTCTGGCGGGAATGAAGTATATCTTCTGACTATGACTGAATTTACTTCACAGAATATTTGTTTATATTGCTGTCCGGTAAAACTTTTGCAAGCCAAATAAATTAGGCTGACACTTCTC
>CAMGOT010000188.1 GCA_946060685.1 uncultured Bacteroidales bacterium | reverse complement strand
AGCCCGTGCCCTGAACGCTTGCCAACTAACGGCAGCGACCTGCGAAAGTTGAATTACTCCAAAATCCGACAAAGCGAATTTACAGCCCCCACTTGAACCTTCAGGAATGTTCCAGAACAACCAACATATATCTACATAAACTATGAGAAAAAGATATCTTTCCGTCATTGTGGCTTGTGCCATGCTGGGTAGCGGTACCAGTTATGCCGAGCATCCAAGCCTGACGACAGCCACTTCCACGGAAGCCGCTGCCACAGCGGGAGCACGGCCTGTGAAAATGCAGCAGAACAACCCCTATGCCGTGGAGATCTATTTCGAGGACAACACCATGTTCACGCTCGACTTCTACGGCGAGAACATCTTCCGCCTGTTCCAGGACAATCAGGGAGGCATCATCCGCAATCCCAAGGCAGAGCCTGAGGCCGACATCCTCGTGAAGAATCCCCGCCATACGGGTTTCCCCCTTACCCTGACGACCACCGATGCCGCCTATGTGGTGGCCACTCCCCGTATCAGCGTACGCATCGACCGCCAGACCGGCCTGATGAGTGTGAGCGAAGGCAGCCGTGAAGTGCTGCAGCAGACCAGCCCCTTCTCGCTGGAGAGCGGAAAGACCTCCTTCACCCTTGCCTGCCACCCGAACGAATACTTCTATGGCGGCGGTGTGCAGAACGGCCGCTTCAGCCATCGCGGCGAGAGCATAGCCATCGAAAACACCAACAATTGGGTGGACGGCGGTGTGGCCAGCCCCACGCCTTTCTACTGGTCGACTGCCGGCTATGGCATGATGTGGCACACCTTCAAGCCCGGACGCTATGATTTCGGTGCAGAACATCCTGAGACGGTGGCCCTCTCCCATGCCGAGGACTATCTTGACGTCTTTTTCATGATAGACGAAAAGCCTGCCGCCCTGCTCAACGACTTCTACCAACTGACGGGAAACCCCATTCTGATGCCCAAGTTCGGCTTCTACGAAGGCCACCTGAACGCCTATAACCGCGACTATTGGACTCCTGCCGAAGAAGGCAAAAAGGGCTTCATGACCTACGAGGACGGCACAGCCTACAACGAAAGCCAGAAGGACAATGGCGGCGTACGCGAATCGCTCAACGGCGAACTGCCCGGAAAGTATGGGCAGAAGACCAACTACCAATGGTCGGCCCGTGCCGCCATCGACCGCTACTTAGACAATGACCTTCCCTTAGGATGGTTCCTGCCGAACGACGGTTATGGTGCAGGCTACGGCCAGACCAGCACGCTCGACGGCAATATCCAGAACCTGAAAGCCTTCGGCGACTATGCCCGCTCGAAGGGCGTGGAAATCGGACTCTGGACCCAAAGCGACCTGCACCCCAAAGAAGGCATCGAGGCACTATTGCAACGCGACATCGTGAAGGAAGTGCGCGATGCTGGAGTGCGCGTGCTCAAGACCGATGTGGCCTGGGTGGGCTGGGGCTATTCCTTCGGCCTCAACGGTGTGGCCGACGTAGGTGAAATCATGCCTTACTACGGCCAGAACGCACGCCCCTTCATCATCAGCCTCGACGGATGGGCAGGCACACAACGCTATGCAGGAATATGGTCGGGCGACCAGACGGGTGGCGACTGGGAATACATCCGCTTCCATATCCCCACCTTTATCGGTTCCGGACTGTCGGGACAGCCCAACATCACCTCTGACGTGGATGGCATCTTCGGCGGACAGAACGTGCCCGTCAATGTGCGTGAGTTCCAGTGGAAAACCTATACTCCCATGGAACTGAACATGGACGGATGGGGCAGCAACCCGAAATATCCGCAAATGCTGGGCGAAAAAGCCACGCAACTGAACCGCTGGTACCTGAAGGAGAAGTCCATGCTCCTGCCCTATCAGTACAGCATCGCACGCGAGGCCGTGGACGGCAAGCCGATGATACGTGCCATGTTCCTGGAATATCCCAACAACTATACGTTAGGGAAGCAGACACAATACCAGTTCCTCTTCGGACCGTCGCTCCTCGTGGCTCCCGTCTATCAGAACACGGCCATGGACAGCGAGGGCAACGATATCCGCGACGGCATCTATCTGCCGGAGGGAGAATGGTACGACTATTTCTCCGGCGACCGCTATGAGGGCAACCGCATCATCAACAACTTCGATGCTCCCCTCTGGAAGATACCTCTCTTCGCAAAGGCAGGCGCCATCATCCCCTTCACCTTGCCGAACAACAACCCCTCCGGCATCGACACCGCCTTCCGCGGCTATGAGATATGGCCAAGCGGCAGCAGCAGTTTCGAGGAATATGACGATGACGGTGCCACGCAGGCCTATCTTCAGGGCGAGAGTGCCACAACCACCGTGCGCTGCACACAGCAAGCCGACAAGGTAGTGGTGAACATTGAGCCTACGCAAGGCGAGTTCAAGGGATTCCAGCCCCAAAAGCGCACGACCCTCAGCATACGTGCCACGAAAGCCCCGAAGAAGGTAGAGGTGAAAGTGGGCGGCAAAAAAGTGCAGGCTGACTGGAAATTCGTAGAAAAGGGAGAATGGGTGAACTCAACGGTAGCCACCACCACACAGATGCCTACCCAACCCGCCCATATTGAGGTGAATATCCCTGCCACCGACGTGACCGCATCGGCCATACAGGTGACGTTGACGGGCTGGGAGAATGCTCCTGCAGATCCCCTGCTCCGCAGCCATGGTACCCTGGCAGCCCCCTCCTTCGATGCCCAGGCCGCCAAAGCCAATGCCTACGACTTGACACCGGCATGGACAAGGGTAGAAGGTGCCGACTATTATGAGGTGGAATATGACGGTATGGTCTATAGCACAATCCGCAACACCAGCCTGCTCTTCGATGACCTCCAGCCGAAGACCAACTATCAGTTCAAGGTGCGTGCCGTGAATGCCGACGGTGCCAGCGCATGGACGACATTCGACTATGCTACCGTCGTTGACCCCTTGGAGTGGGCTGTGCCGAACATCACCGCCACCACTTCCTGCAAGAACCAGGGCGGACAGGGCGTGAACAAACTCTTCGACCGCGACGAGAAATCCACATGGCACACCGACTGGAGCAACAACCCGAAGGCCGTGCCTTTCGACCTCGTCATCGACCTGCGTTCGGTGAACAAACTGGACCGCATCGAATATATCCCCCGAGAAGATGCCGGCAACGGTACGCTACTGCGCGGCACCTATTGTTTCTCGACCGACCGTTCGAACTGGACAGAGCCTCAGGAATTCGAATGGGCAAAGGATGGCAGCGTGAAGACCATCGGCCTTATCGGCGGCAGCCTAAAGCAAGGCATGATTGCCACGGCCGACTATCGTCCGGACCTCGCCCCCGAAGCCCGCTATGTGAAGTTCCACATCACGGATGCCGTAGGCGGCTTTGGATCGGGACAGGAGATGTACATCTTCCGCCAGGCTGGCACCACAGGCAAGTTCCAGGGCGACATCAACCGCGACGGCCGCATCGACGACAACGACCTCACTTCCTATATGAACTATACGGGCTTGCGCTCTAAGGATGGCGACTTCGACTACGTCAGCATCGGCGACATCAACCAGAATGGCCTGATAGATGCCTACGACATCAGCTGCGTCAGCATTGAACTTGATGGCGGCGTACGCCATGACAACAGCCATGTGGAAGGCTCGCTCGTGCTGACCCCGATGAAGGACGGCAAGGCACTGCCGGCGAAGAACGGCGAAATCCAACTGTCGGCAGGCAATGAGTTCGAAATTCTCGTCAGCGGCAAGGATTTGAAATTTGTCAACGCCCTCAGCTTCGCCTTGCCTTACGATGCCGCAACCATGGAATATGCCGGTATTGAACTGCTTGGCATGAAGGACATGGTGAACCTCACCTACGACCGTCTGCACTCCGACAAGACGAAGGCACTCTATCCCACCTTCGTGAACCGAGGCAACAACTTCCTGCTTGAGGAGGGCGCGCCTGAATTGTTCCGTCTGAAGTTCAAGGCGACGAAGGCCTGCAAGTTCTCCGTCAAGGCTCTCGACGGCATGCTCCTCGACCGCAACCTTGGCGTATCGAACTTCTGATACCTTCCATGATCATAAAAGTCCTCATTGCCACTTGGCAGTGAGGACTTTTGTATGGCGGAAATGTATTCTTTTGGCATAAGTAGGTAATGAAAATTAGTTTTATGTTTGAATGCTCTATTTGGATGCAGGT
>CAMGOT010000187.1 GCA_946060685.1 uncultured Bacteroidales bacterium | reverse complement strand
GTGATATTCATCGACACCTGTGCTATACCATATTCCTCGATAAACCATCCGATGGCTTTGGTGGCCCTCAGCGTTCCAGGTATCATCACGGTATTTCCCGAATCGTCGACCACGGGCTTTCCAACAATAGGATTTCCCTCGCGCTTCGGACGGCCCTTCTCCCGAACATCAAATGCGATGGCGTTGGCACGTCGTGTGGAGGTAGTGTTGAGATTGAAGTTGACGGCTATGAGGAAATCGCGTGCGCCCACCGTGGTACACCCTGTTCGTGCCACTCCTTCATCGTAAGGGCGTGCTCCGAAGTCGGGCGCTTTCTCCGGCTGTGCCAGTTTTTCGGGTAACGCTTCATACTCTCCCTCCCGGCATACCGCGAGGTTCTTGCGTTCGGGACGTAGGGCAGCAGCCTCATAGCAATAGCATGGAATCGATAGTTCGTCGGCTATACGTTCTGCCAGTTTGCGCGCAAGTTCTGCACATTCTTCCAGCGTGATGCCGCTCACAGGCACCAACGGCAACACATCGGTGGCTCCCATTCTGGGGTGGGCACCATGGTGCTGACGCATATCAATCAGCTCCCCGGCCTTCTTTACGGCCTGGAATGCCGTTTCGACTACCGAATCAGGTTCGCCTACGAAGGTCACCACCGTGCGGTTGGTGGCCTCTCCAGGATCTACGTCGAGAAGTCTGACGCCCTCGCTGTGGGCAATCACATCGGTGATTTGGCGAATGATTTCCTTATCGCGTCCTTCGCTGAAATTGGGAACGCATTCCACAATCTTTCGTATACTTTCCATAGTGTGCTGTTGTAGTTTTTTTGCTACTTTATATTGTTCGTTTTATGATGAGTAAACCCCGAAGTGCCAGCCCCGCCTATGACAGCAGGAAGGGGGAGGGACAAGTGTGGCAGATGCTCAAATGTCGCGAAGACGGCTTAAATCCTCCAGCATTTTGATTCTGTCGGCATCCAGTTTGCCTTGCTTCATCAAGCGTTTGTTGTACTTCCACCAGTTCAGCAGGCCACGGTTTTCCACTTTCTTCTTGTCGGGCAGAAAATGATGTTCCAGGATATAGTCTTTCAGGAGGCCGTAATTGACGAGCCATCTTTCGGCGTTTTTCATTGCTATAAATCAGTTGTGTGTGATGACTTCTATGATGCTGCAAATGTAGGGAATAAAAGGGAAAGGAACAAATAATTCGGCTATAATCCGCAGCCATCGGAAGGGAAACCTCCATACTTGACTTTTTCCTCAATCTTTAGAGAGGCTGAGAAGCAAGAAGAAGGATTATCCAGCATTCCGGAATGACAGAGAAAGCCCCGCCCTGCAAATGAGAATCACCTGCAAGGCGGGGCATCATGATTTCCCGAAAATATCGGAATGTGCAGTATGTGTGGGGAGGGGGATTTATCCTCCGAAGTTGTCGAAGCGAATCATATCGTCCTCCACGCCAAGGCTGTGGAGCAGGTCGAGCACGGTCTTGGCCATCATGGGAGGACCGCAGAGATAGTACTCGCAATCCTCGGGAGCCTCATGCTGCTTCAGATAGGTGTCGCCCATCACAGGTGCCACGAATCCCGGGGTATATTTGATGCCTGCAGCATCGGCCTTGGGGTCGGGACGGTCGAGAGCCAGATGGAAATGGAAGTTGGGGAAGTCCTTCTCCAGTTGCAGGAAGTCGTCGAGGAAGGGAATCTCCTCCAGCGCACGTGCACCATAGAAATAGTGCATGGGGCGCTTGCGGTCTTCATCGTTGACACCATGCCCCTTGAGCATGTGCATGATTTGCGCACGCAGAGGAGCCATGCCTGCACCACCGCCTACCCATATCATCTCACGTCCTGACCCGTAAACAGGTCGGAATTCTCCGTAAGGTCCGCTCATCGTCACCTTGTCGCCGGGCTTGAGGCTGAAGATGTAGGAAGAGGCAATACCGGGATTTACGTCCATGAAGCCCGGACCCTGGTCTTTGGGCTTGAAGGGAGGAGTGGCGATACGCACGTTGAGGGTGATGATGTCGCCCTCATCGGGATAGTTGGCCATAGAATAGGCACGTATGGTGGCCGTGGGGTTCTGGCATTTTAGACCGAAGAGTCCGAACTTCTCCCATGCAGGCAGATAGGTATCGCCGATGAGACTCTTGTCGAAGTCCTTGTCGTAGTCGATGCAGTCGAAAGCAGGAATTCTGATTTGCGCGTAGGAGCCAGGCTCGAAGTCCATGTGCTCTCCAGGAGGCAGAGCCACCTTGTATTCCTTGATGAAAGTGGCCACGTTGCGGTTGCCGATGACGGTACACTCCCATTCCTTGACTCCCAGCACACTGTCGTCGACCTTTACTTCCAGGTCGCCCTTTACCTTGCATTGGCATCCCAGTCGCCAATTTTCTTTCACTTCCTTGCGTGTGAAGTGTCCCTTTTCGGAATCGAGGATTTCCCCTCCTCCGCTGACCACCTGGCACTTGCATTGTCCGCAAGATCCCTTTCCACCGCATGCGCTGGGCAGATAGATGCCCTCGGCGGCAAGTGTTCCGAGCAGGGAGCCGCCCTGCTCTACTTCCACGGTGTTCTTTCCATTGACAGTAATCTTTACCGTTCCCGAAGGCGAGAGATAACTCTTGGCAACGAGCAGGATGACTACCAGAGCGAGAATAATGACGAGGAAGACGCCTATGCTCGCGAGAATGAGTGATATGTTCATATTTTGATATCCGTTTCGTTTGGTTGTTTTCCTATACGTTAAGACCGGAGAAGCACATGAATGCCATCGACATCAGTCCGACGACGATGAACGTGATGCCCAGTCCCTGCAGGGGGCGTGGCACATCGGTGTATGCCATCTTCTCGCGTATGGCAGCAAGAGCCACGATGGCCAGCAGCCAGCCGATACCGCTACCGAGGGCATATACCAGGGCATCGCCCACTCCGGCTATTGCCTGTGTGCTGGTGGCGGGATCCATCAGGATGCGCTGCTGCATGAAGAGGGATGCACCCATGATGGCACAGTTGACGGCAATCAGGGGAAGGAAGATTCCGAGCGAGGCATAGAGCGAGGGTGAGAATCGTTCCACAATCATCTCCACCAGCTGCACCATTCCGGCGATGACGGCGATGAAGAGGATGAAGGAGAGGAAACTGAGGTCAACGCCCTCCACGAGGCAGTCGGGGCCCAGCACCTTGGTCTGGAGCAGATAGTCGACAGGTACCGTCACGAGCAGAACGAAGGTGACGGCGATACCCAATCCGAAAGCCGTCTTCACCGTCTTTGATACTGCAAGATAGGAGCACATACCGAGGAAGAAGGCGAAAATCATATTGTCCACAAAAATCGAGCGGACGAAGAGACTAAGAAGATGTTCCATAATATGAATAGGTTTCTTTACGCTGGTTTCTTTTGGCTGGTGTTCCTTTTACGCCTGTTCCTTATTGATGGCACGGTGGGCCCAGATGACGCAACCGAGGATGATGAGTGCCATGGCAGGCATCGTCATCATGCCGTTGTGGAAAAATTCGCAGTCAGCAATGAAGGGGATTTCATAGCCGAGCAGGCTGGCCGAACCCAGAAGTTCGCGCACGAAGCCCACGACAACGAGAATCCAGGCATATCCCAGTCCGCTGCCCACTCCGTCGAGGAACGACTCCCACGGGCCGTTCATCATGGCGAACGCCTCCAGGCGTCCCATGAGAATACAGTTGGTGATGATTAGTCCCACATAGACGGAGAGCTGCACGCTCACATCGTAGGCAAAGGCTTTCAGCACCTGGCTCACGATGGTCACGAGTGTGGCCACAACCACCAGCTGCACGATGATGCGGATGCGGTTGGGGATAGTGTTTCGCAAGAGGGAGATGATCACATTGGCAAAGGCCGTGATGACCGTCACCGAGAGTCCCATGACGATGGCAGGCTCAAGTTGGGAAGTGACGGCAAGGGCAGAACATATACCCAGCACCTGCGCCACGACCGGATTGTTGAGGTTGAGAGGTCCGGTCAGCACCTCTTTATTCGCTTGAGAGAAAAGACTCATAATCTACTTGTGCTGCTGAAGGTGTATTCTGTGCGTCCACGCAAGGCAAAGTCTCGTCTATATATAACATATATAATATGACTGTTCTTGCAGATATACCGTACTTGCCGGACTTATGCCTGCGAGGCAGCGGAATCCACCCTGAGTTTATTCATGATTGGCAATAAAATAGTTTTTGTAGGGCGCA
>CAMGOT010000186.1 GCA_946060685.1 uncultured Bacteroidales bacterium | reverse complement strand
AGGTCGTCCCCTGCGGCAAACGAGGTGATGACACCGTTGTTGACCGATGCCCTTGTAGCGACATCGCTGATGTCCCGGTTGTAGGCCAGAATATCTACGCAGATATCCAGTTTCGGCCTGCTCTCTTCCAGCATGCTCTCCGTCGTGCAGGAAGCAAGCCATATCCATGCAAGAAGCAGTATGATTCTATTCATCGCTAATTGTTCCTTTCTTTCAAAAGTACCGGCCTGATGCTGTATCCGTTGTATCTCTCACACTCCTGCAAGGCCTGTGTGTGGTCGGACATGTGTCCGTCGCCGCTTGATGTCTCGATGTAATATGTCGTGACGAAAGCCCAGGACCTCGCTGTGGCTCCCGCTGCATCGCCGCTTGGCGTCGAGGTCCAGTAGCAGCAGCGTGCCTTCTTGACTTTTCCGTAGGTGTCGCCACCCTCCTCCCGACCGGAATAGCCGGTGATGGGAAAATATATGATGCCTTCCAATTTGCCGTTGGCATTGGTCTTCTTCACTTCCCACACCGAGGAGTCGAAGTCGAGGTTTTCCTCGGTGGCTTCCCCGTCGTCCACCTTTTTCACCGTTTTCCATGTCCATGTACACTGCTCTATGAGGTCGTCCCACATGGCCTTGGTAGGCATGCACCATAGCCAGTGGCCGCCGCCGAGATAGGTCTTCACGGCATCGTACGATGTGTTGTGAATGTCGCCGGAGGCTGTAGAGGTATAGCCTTCGGGCGAGTAGAGACTGGCGGCTTTTGGGCCCACCTCGCCCCATGCGTAGTGGTTGCCCGTCCCTATCGGCTCCATGGCGCCAAGATTGCATGTAGCCCAAAGCACGTCGTAGTCCTTGCCGTCGATGGTGGTGGTCATGCCGAGACTGACAAATACCATCTGTGCCGATTCGCTGGCCGTCTGCTGCCATATGGCATTGGGCGACACGATGATGTTGAGCGATTCTGCCTTGTCGACATTGTAGGTGGTACACTGCGAGATGTCTATCGTATTCAATCGGATTTCCTTCTCCTCCAGGATGAAGTTGAAGGTGTAGAGCTTCCCGGCCTCAAACTTCCGGTTGGTGATCACGTCGGAATCGAGATGCAGCTGATAGGTCAGATAGTTGGTGTCGACGGTAAATTTCAGGGGCACATGGTTGAAATCGCCGTCGAGGGGGAAACACATGTTATAGAACACTCCCGTCTGGGTACGCGGTATCGTCACTCCTTGGATATCGGTGGTAAGCCGGCTGTAATAACCTGTCCTGTCGGCCTGCTCAGAGAGCGTGCCTTCGCTGAATCCCAACACGTTGGGAAAGATGCGCGAGCCGTCGGCGGCTTCCATCTTTATCCCCGTGATCATGATGTCGGAAGAGATGCCGTTGGTCACGTTGAAGCGGACGATGGCACAGGCCGAACGGAACGGCGATGCGGAGGCCACGATGGAATTGGCATCGACCGTCTGCAGGGTTGTGGAAGTGTAGACGTAGGAATAGTCGCCCAGCGAGGAGAGGTCGTTGACGCACTTGGTGTAGCTGAAGGTGGAAGGAATGGGCAGCTTCACGCTGACACCGGCGGCATCGCTGCCCACGCTGGTCCTTGCGTCTACGGGATGGCAGCAAAACATCAAGTCGCCTGCCGCCACGGGAAACTCGTAGGCCGCCTGCTCAGCATCGTAGTCATACTTCACGCCCAGAGTGGTGTGCAACCGGATTTTCGACTGCTCCGCATCGACGGTCTCGAAACTTGTCATGGAGTGGTACTGTGCAGCAGCCGACATGTTCTCATAAAACGGCACATACTGACCGTCATGTTTTATGGCAGTCAGCATGTTCGTATTGTTCTCCCAGATGTAGCTTGCGGTTCCCCCTTCGCTATCGGTCCTGTCGGCCCATGTGCTCCTCGCCAGCGGTGTGTCGGCAAAGGAGATGTCCAGACGCTGCACGGAATGCTGTGCCGCCTGTTCGTCCACACACGATGCGAGCAGGAGTGTCGTGAAGAGGAGATGACATATGAGTTTCATGATTTTGCTTTTTGCTGTTTTTAGTTCCAGGGGTGTTCTATAAATTAGATATAATCTTTTTTCAAAGGGTGTCTGCTTGGCTTCGCCTTGCTCCTTCGCGCTCTCGGCTTGGCGTCGCTTGGTCACTTTTCCACCTCTCGCACAGTATCTTTCTGCTTTTCAATCACTTACATAGCACGCTATGTGCGTGCTTGAAAAACAAAAACCTACTGCACGATAGGTAAAAAATCGCCTCAAGTAATTTATAGAACACCCCTCTATAAATTCACAACGTCACCCCCCCCACACAATCCTCATCCATTTGACGTTGGGAATGTACAGGCCCCACCTTTATTCGGTCATGTCGGCATTGGAGAACTTGTCTCCGGGCAGGATGTCCTCGCAGTAGAAGAAGTTGTCCTGGGAGATGACATGGACGAGCTTCGGACCGTTTTCTTCCAGGGAAAACACATAGATATAGTTCTTCCCGCTCTCCCACTTCTCGCTGTTGACGAACGATGCCGACTTCTGCTGGCCGTTGACGGTGAGCGATATGGTCCAGCCCGTAGTATTGGCAGCATCGGGCACGCAGTAGTGGCGGGTCTCGGAGAGTACGGCATCGGAGGTGCTGGAGGGAATCGTCACTCGGTCAAACCCCAGGCTTGCCCCGCTCGATGCCTTGACGCTCAGCTGTGGTGTAGCCGCAGGTGTTGTGGTGCTCCAGTCGTAGGAGTAGGTCAATTCGGCTTTCGATGCTATAGCGATATCGGGAGTGAGCCTGACGTCTTCCACCGTCACACTCTCGGCGGCATTCTTCATGAATGCCACACACACCCGGCAATGTGCATAGCCGAAACGGAGGTTTACAGTATGGCCGAAATCTGCCGAAGTCCTCTCTATCCTCAGCGGCTGGCAGGCCATGGCACTTCCCGTCGTGTTGTTCTCAAGGCTCAGCGTCATGGAGGTGGCGCTGATGGCGGCAACGGCATCGACGGGTGCTCCCGCCGTGAAGAGGTAACGGTCGGCATTGCTGTTCCAGTACATCAGCGACTGTGTCTCGGAGACGTAGGTCCAGTCGTCGGTCAGGAACTCCACCTTGTAGCCGTCCATCACGACAGTCCGTGTGCCTCCCTGTTCGGAGGCGGCAAAGACCTTGAAGTTGTCGTACATGCCCAGAGGGATATACGAGCGTGTAAAAGGGGATGCAGTTTCGGCCGACACCACAATGGGTGAATTTCCGGCGACATTGTCCCCGGAAATTTCATCCACTTCATTGCAGCTGTGCAGCAGCGGAAGGAAGAGAACCAACGCTGTTGCCGTATGGTGCAGCTTCATGTCCCGTGCGATTTTATGATTAGAGGTTGATGGTGACGGTGACATCGTTCCAATCATATACTTGGTTCACACCGAATTTTATATATGAGAGCATAATTGGGTCACCATCATCTTTATAACCCACGTTGCTTGACATGACAATCTTGTAGATATAACGTCTTCCAGCCAGGAACTCACTGATATCTGCAGAATTGGCACTGTTTCCTCGCAAAGGGATATACATTACACCATCATCATTGGCACTACCCACAAGATATTCGTCACTATCAGTTTCTGTATGATGAAGTTTTACCTTACCTGTCAATTTCATGCAAATAAAACTGCTCTCAGACAATTTGCGTCCATTAAGGGCATCCTTTGTTCCATTCCACATGGTTTGTCCTGTACCTTTAACCTTATCGTGTTCTGTAGTATTGGTAGCAAAGAGATAAGCATTGGCATCGTTCTCAAAAAGGACTCTATCTGTCGCTGTTGTTTGTGAATTTATTGTTTTTGCAGGAGTAAAGCCTAACGAACGAGGGGTGGTACCATTGCTGTAAGTTGCTACACCTGTATTATTAACTTTAATATTACCTTTAGTGTATGAGTTCAGTATTTCAATATTTGACACTGAAACTTCAATATCCGGAGCGGCAACCTGTATCTCTACAGACTTAATCTTGGAGAGAGCATGATAGAAATACAGGTGTACTAAATCTGTCTGCGTGCGATCCTTAATATACGAGAAAAGGATATCCTGATTACCATTATTGCTATTATTGCTATTGATGGTCATCACTGGATCACCTGTCTTTGTTTTGGCGAATGTTGCACCATTATCAGAATAAGGGAAATAGGCAAAGAAGTCCATACTACCTGAAGGCCAGTATTTCTTATCTTTTTCATTTTTATAATCCCAAGCATTCTTTGTT
>CAMGOT010000185.1 GCA_946060685.1 uncultured Bacteroidales bacterium | reverse complement strand
GTGCGAGAGGTGGAAAAGCGACCAAGAGCGACCAAGCAGACACCCCTTGAAAAAAAAGATTATATACTAATTTATAGAACATCCCATAATAGAACACCCCTATAGATTTTCAGAGGGAATTTATGGAACCCACCTATAATTCCGAGAAGTGCCTGCGCCCTTTCAGGTAATAGCAGAGAATAAGGCTGATAGGACGTATCTCAGGAATATCCTGGACGATGGTCTTTGCCAGATTCTCCTTGCGGTCGGCTTCGAAATCGCCTTTCCATGCCTTGAAGTCACGCCTTGCCTGGAGGATGGCCCGCATATTGGCCACATCGCCCTTGGCCAGGAACTGCAGAGCCGCCACTCCATCCAGCAGCGTTCTGCGGAACATGACGCTCCGGAGTCGCCGGTCCGGCAGGTTTTTGTAGAGCATCGTCAGATTGTTGCGGAAGTTCAGGTAGGTCTTTCGCGGATTGTCCTGCGGCAAGGTGCCGCCGCCCATGTGGTAGACGGTGCTTTGAGGCACACACACCACCCTCCTTCCGCGCGCCCGCAGACGCCAGCAGAAGTCGATTTCCTCGTTATGGGCGAAGAAGCGTCCGTCGAGCGCACCGTGTCCGTGCCAGTCGGCAGGACGCACCATCAGGGCTGCTCCCGTGGCCCAGAGAATATCCGCCACCTCATCGTACTGGCCGTGGTCGTCCTCGGCCACGGCAAACACCCGTCCGCGGCAGAAAGGATAGCCGTCACGGTCCATAAAGCCTCCGGCAGCACCGGCATACTCAAAACGTCGGCGGGCGTAGAAGGCGCGGATTTTAGGCTGGCAGGCCGCGCAGTCGGAATGGGCATCCATATAGCGGCGAAGGGGAGTGAGCCATCCCGGGGTGACCTCCACATCGGAATTTAGCAGGAGGTAATAGTCATAGCATGGAGCCTCGCCCTTTTCCGACAGTTGGCGCAAGGTGTCGAAGGCCACGTTGTAGCCCTCGGCAAAACCATAGTTCTTGTCAAGGCAGAGCAGGCGTACGCTGGGAAATTCCTTTCGTAGTGTCTCCACCGAATCGTCGTCCGAGCCATTGTCGGCCACGATGACCTCACCTTCGCCCTTGCTGTGCTCGATGACGCCGGGAAGAAATTGGCGCAACATCTGTTGGCCGTTCCAATTGAGTATGACGATTGCTATCATGATGCTGAATGTAGGGTGTTTTCTTGCGGAGTGCCCCGCGTGTGCCGGATGGAATGCGGGGAGTGCGCTCAGAGCGGAAAAGCCTCCAGCGTCTCCCCGTCCTCGCTCAAGGCACCCAGTCGCACGTTGCCCAGACTGTCGGGCACCATCTCTGACCGGGACGAGAGTTTCACGCGGATATAATTGTCGGTCCAGCCCAGAAGCGGCTGCCCTTCGCGGAGATGTTCCCATAGCACAGGGCGCACGCTGCCGATGAAGCGGCGGTAGTGCGACAGACGTTTTTGCTCGGAGAGCCCTATAAGGCGTTGGCTGCGTTCATGTTTCTCCTGAGGCGACACCGTGTGGGGAATTTCCAGCGCTTTTGTGCCGGGGCGTTCGGAATAGCTGAACACGTGCAGCTGCGAGATGTCCAGACTTTCGATGAAGCGGTAGGCCTCCTCAAAATGCTCCTCCGTCTCCCCACGCGTGCCCACGATGACATCCACCCCGATGAAGGCATCGGGCATGACACTCCTGATGCGCTCCACCTTTGAGCGGAACAGCGAAGTGTCATAGCGCCGGCGCATCAGCCGGAGCACCTCGTCGCTGCCCGATTGCAGAGGAATATGGAAATGGGGCATGAAGGCACGGCTGCGGGCACAGAAATCGATGATTTCATCGGTAAGCAGATTGGGCTCGATGCTGGAAATACGATAGCGCTGTATGCCTTCCACACCGTCAAGTGCCTGCACAAGTGCTGCAAAACTTTCACCGGTGCTGCGGCCGAAATCCCCGATGTTCACCCCCGTGATGACAATTTCCCGGCCTCCTTCGGCAGCCGCCTGCTCAGCCTGCTGCACCATCGAGGCTATGCTGCCGTTGCGCGAGCGGCCGCGGGCAATGGGAATGGTGCAATACGTGCAGTAGTAGTTGCAGCCGTCCTGTACTTTGAGAAAATAGCGTGTACGCTCGCCTCTGGAGCAGGAGGGGACAAAAGTCCGGATATCCTGAAGAGGCGAGGTGAAGGCCAGTCCGTCGGCATCGCCCGTCAGCGCCTGTTCCAGCAGTTCGACGATGCGCCCCTTGTGTTCCATGCCCACCACGAGGCCCACGCCTTCAATCTTCTGTATCACCTCAGCCGCCAGTTGGGCATAGCACCCCATGACGGCAATAAGCGCATGGGGATGCCTGCGGTGAAGGCGGTTGATGGCATGACGGCATTTGGCATCGGCCTCACCCGTGACGGAGCAAGTGTTGATGATGCAGAAGTCGGCTTCCTCATCGTCGCAGGCATCGGTCACACCCAAAGCACTGAGGCGGTCGCGCAGGGAAGAAGTCTCTGCATAGTTCAGTTTGCAACCCAGCGTGGCATAGGCTGCCTTCTTGTTATATAATATAGAGGAGTGGAGGTTCATGCCGCAAAGTTACGACAAAAACAGGAATGCACCAAAGTCGTCTGGCAGGTGGCAAGGCGAAATGCGGCAGAAAGCAGGAAAGAGGCGCATTATTTGCCACGTATGAAGCGCAAAAAATATGAATGTTACATGAAAAACGAAAAATTTTGGGGTGGAGGAGCGAAAATTTTGCAGAAAATGTTGCCGTGACTCGAAAATCGCCGTACCTTTGCAGCGTTTTAATACAGCAATTGATTGTTTTACACTTTAAAAACTTTAACACGACAATGAAGAAGCTTGTTTTCATGTTCGCAGCTTTCGCAGCTATCTCTTTCGCATCTTGTGGTTCTAAGACCGAGGCTCCCGTTGAGGCCAACGACTCTGACAGCGTATGCTGTGACAGCGTTGACTCCTGCTGTGCTGACAGCGCAGTTGTTGACACTGTAGCCGCCTAATCTACACTCACAAGATCTCTGATTGCTCGAATTTGGTTTCGAACATGGGCCGGGTATTAGATATCATCGGCCAAATAGAGAAAAATACGACCGGCAGAGCTCACGCTCATGCCGGTCTATTTTTTTCTGCTATGCAATGTCCGGAACCACTGTTCGCATCACCTTTTTTTTATCGTGTAAAGACATGGCAGAGCACAACGATTTGGGCAAGGAGGGCGAGGTGCGTGCTTCCCTCTATCTGTTGCTGCGGGGGTATCATATTCTGGCACGGAATTGGAGAGGGGCAGACTGTGAGGTCGACATCATTGCCGACGATTATGGAGAGGTTGTCTTTGTCGAGGTAAAGACGCGCATGCAGCATGGTGAAGTGCTTCCCGAAGAGGCCGTCACGGCCAACCGTATGTATCGCATGTCGAGGGCCGCAGAAGAATTTCTTGCTGCCAACCGCCTTCGTGAAAACCCCTTCCGCTTCGACATCATCGCGCTGACGAAAGACGGAGAAAACTGGAAACTGCGCCATCTGAAGCAGGCTTTTCTCTTCAGACCCAAGAAGCCTGTGCGGCCACAGTAGAGATGACAAGGAAAACGATTCCTGCTCCACGTATTTCGTGAATTTCAATGCTGTTTCCCCTCGGCAGTTTCCCGGTAGTTCCTCCCCGTGTCTTCTGTGTGTACCGTGAAAAAACTTCAAAGAGTAAATTCTTCAATTCGCGCATAGATTTTTGACTGATTTTCAGTGAAGATATACTTACTTTGCCCGAGAAGTATATCTTCTATAGCCCATGAGGTATATCTTCTCTGAAAAACCAGTAGTACTGGTGACTATGACTGAATTTACTTCACAGAATATTTGTTTATTTAATGTGAGTTCGATGAATTTGTACTGAATGGAAAGACAAACCTATACAACAGTATCGCCGATAAGGTTAATAACCTTACGGCTGTAGGGTTATTAACCTTACGGCTGCAAGGTTATTAACCTTATCGGCTGTGAAGTTGACATACATCAATCACGCAGTAAATATAATGCCGTTATCTCACATAGATTGTCTCAAACGCAATTCATCGAACTCACGTTATTTACTACTTTACTTCACAGATCCTGTATCGTCTTCCTAAGATGCTTTACAGGATTGGTCTGTTGTTCCTAATCCATTTCACAAGTACAAAGATACGCACTTTTTTTTACAATGCAAATAAATCATGATAAAACATGAAAAACACTGCGGAGGAAGCCTTGCGGCTGGAGGCGCAAAGCCTCCA
>CAMGOT010000184.1 GCA_946060685.1 uncultured Bacteroidales bacterium | reverse complement strand
ACTACAAGGATCCTGAGTTCCTCAAGAAGTTCCTCAACGAGCAGGGCAAGATTCTTCCCCGCCGCATCACCGGCACCTCGCTGAAGTATCAGCGCCGTGTGGCACAGGCCGTAAAGCGTGCACGCCACCTCGCTCTTCTGCCTTTCGTGACTGACTTGATGAAATAACCCTTCAAACGCAACGAATTATGGAAATCATTCTTAAGGAAAACGTAAAGGGTCTCGGTTACAAGAACGATATCGTGACCGTCAAGAACGGCTATGGCCGCAACTATCTCATCCCCACCAGAAAGGCTGTCATCGCCTCTGAATCTGCAAAGAAGGAACTCGCTGAGAATCTTCGCCAGCAGGCTCACAAACTTGAGAAAATCAAGAACGATGCCGTTGCTCTGGCCGAGAAGATCAATGCTCTCGCAGCATTCACCATCGCAGCCAAGGTGGACTCCAACGGCAACCTCTATGGATCTGTAAATGCTGTAGCTATCTCCGACGAACTGGCAAAGGCTGGCTTCGAAGTTGATGCCAAGCTCATTGAAATGACGGATGCCAAGACCCTCGGCGAGCACACCGCTACCCTGCACCTCCACAAGGAGGTTGAGGCAACCGTACACTTCAACGTGGTTGCTGAGGAGGCTTAATGCCGATGCTGACCCACAGAATCATCTGACAAAACGAAAAAAAACATCTACAAACTGCCGCTCCTTCAGATTCATACTGTCGGAGCGGCATTTTTTTGAGAAGGAAAGATTGAAGGGCAATCGACAGCCACACCTTCCTGGCGAAGAAACTCCCCCTTAATGGGCCTGACTTCACCTTTCCCCTTCATCAATACAGAGGGTACGGGCCATGTCTGTTATAACCGATACCCCCACACTACCCCATCCTCTACGACTTTCTGCCCATGCGCTATTTTATCACACTCTCCTTTGATGGCACCGACTATCATGGCTGGCAGGTTCAGCCCGGGGCCGTGAGCGTGCAGGGAATGCTCAACCAGGCTCTGCAGCGTCTGTTCGGCCCACAGACCTCCTGCGTAGGAGCTGGCCGCACGGATGCCGGCGTACATGCCGCTATGATGGTGGCGCATTTTGATGTGCCTCAGCCCATTGATGCCGCCCAGACGGCCTATCGCCTCGGACGCATGCTGCCGCCCGACATTGCCATACAGGAAGTGCGACCCGTGGCCGACGATGCCCATGCACGATTCTCCGCCACCAGCCGCACCTATCACTACTATGTGACCACACGCAAGGACCCCTTCAGGCGACACTATGCCATGCGCCTGCCGTGGATGCTCGACTTCGAACGGATGAACGAAGCAGCCGAACTGCTGCTAGACATCACCGACTTCACCAGTTTCGCCAAGCTGGGAGGCGACCAGAAGACCAACATCTGCCATCTGCGATATGCGCGCTGGAAGAAGATGGAGGATGGTGTGTGGCGCTTTGAGATTTGTGCCGACCGCTTTCTGCGCAATATGGTGCGGGCCATAGTGGGCACACTCATTGAGGTGGGGCGCGGACGCATCGCCCCTGCCGACATGCTGCACATCATCGCCGCCCACGACCGTTGTGCCGCCGGCGAAAGCGTACCTGCCTGCGGACTATTTCTCGTGGATGTGGGCTATCCTAAAGAAGTGGTTCACGACGAGCCTTCGCCTACCGAAGAGGCGTGAATCCACCTAATAATACAGCAGCTTCAGCATTCACACAAGCACGCAAAAAGGGCGAGTCGTGAAGCACTCCATATATATAAAAGATATATTGTAATAAGTGTGCTTCACCACCCGCCCCACACAGCACCACAGGGGGGAACGAAAAGCCACCTGTGGATTTTTCTGGCGGCACTAGCCGAACAGCATACCGCTTCTCACCTCGGCTATCGTGGCCGCATCGACAAAGCGGGAGGCTATGGCAAAGGCAAAGTCAATGGCGGCAGCAGGGCCGCGGCCGGTAATCACATGGCCGTCCTCTACCACCATCTGCGGGCAGACAACGGCATTCTTCAGCTTGTCCTCGAAACCGGGATAGCAGGTAGCCTTGCGCCCGGCAAGCAGTCCCAATTCTCCAAGTACAAAGGGAGCAGCACAGATAGCGGCCGTGACTCCTTGCCGACCGGCATGGCCCACCAGCATATCGCAAAGCAGATGACATTTCATCAGATTCAACGCACCTGGCATGCCGCCTGGCAGCACCATGGCATCAGCCTCGGAAGGGGCTACACTCTTGATGCCGGCATCAGCCATTACACGCACACCATGGGAACCCTCTACACAGAGCTCGTCAGATACTGAAGTCATGACAACCTGAAGGCCACAACGACGCAGAACGTCCACCGTGGCAAGGGCTTCGATCTCCTCGAAACCGTTTGCAAGAAATAAATAAACCATATCGTTAGTCGTTATTATTTGGGAGTTACGCGGCAAATATACGAAAAAATCCTGCATCTGCCCTGCCTGCCACCCAAATTTCTGACTTCCGGCAGCATATCCCCGACTTCAGTTCGTCCTGAAACAGCATATTATCCAAAAACAGCATATTATGAGCACATCATCCTCCACCAGCGCCACAGCATCCCGTGCCCCACGGGGAGTGGCCATCTTCGGCCACAAGCATTCCGCCAGCACCGCATCCTGTGCTGTAAGGCTCATCCGAACGTTGCTGGAAAGCGGGCTACAAGTGGAAATCGAAGAGGATTTCCACCGCTATCTGGCACCGTTCGCCACTTCGCCCGATGCGGCATTGCTCCCATCGGTAGCCGTATTCTCCCATACTCCCCATACCGCCACTATGGCCATCAGCCTGGGAGGCGACGGCACCTTCCTGCGAACAGCGGAGAAACTGGTGGGACGCCCCACTCCTATACTCGGCATCAACACAGGACGGCTGGGATTTCTGGCCGACGTGGCGGCCGACGGTATTGAGCAGGCAGTCAGACAATTGGCGGCTGGCGAATTTCTGGTGGCCGAACGCAGCATGATCGCCTTCGACAGCGATGCCAACACCCCGAACGACTTCTGCCCGTATGCCCTGAACGAGGTGGCGGTACTGAAGCACGACAACTCCTCGCTCATCGAGGTGGAGACACTTGTGGACGGACAATTGCTCACAACCTACGTGGCCGACGGACTCGTGGTAAGCACTCCCACAGGTTCCACAGGCTACGCCCTTAGTGCCGGGGGACCTATCCTCTCGCCCGACAGCAGCACCTTCTGCCTGGCCCCCGTGGCCCCCCACAGTCTCACCATGCGTCCCATCGTCCTATCCGACGAGGTGGAACTGAAACTTCGCGTGAAGAGCCGCACGAGACATTTCCTCGTGGCACTCGACGGGCGCAGCCGAAGCATGGAAGTGGGGTGTGAAATCACCTTGCGCAAAGCTGACTACTCCGTAAAGGTGGTCAGGATGAAGGGGAGCGACTTTTTCCACACCCTCCGCTGCAAACTGATGTGGGGACTGGACCAACGCAACTGACCGACTTTACACAGGGGACTACCGCCTGCACATTTTACATGAAAAATGCAGGTAGCAAAGAAACAGGCAAATCTCATAAAATAAGCACTTTTGTGCAAAAACGCTTGCAGATAAGGCGAAAAGCCCGTAATTTTGCAATCGTTTTCATGGTATTAGATTTAAGGTTAATGAAGATTGGTTGTCGTGAGACAATCAATTTTTTTTGTGCCTACGTTTTTGAGGCTACGTTTTTGAGGCTTGATTTTCAAGCCACCCTCCCCTCCCCATAAACATAAAAAAGAAAATCAGGCTGAAAGCCCAAAAGCGCACAGCCCAGGGCAGCGTCCCGGGTTTGTGTTGTGGCAGGGCATCCCATTTCATTTCCACAGCATACCATCCCAGGATTGCGCTTCGCTCTGCCCTGGGCTGCAGCCCCCACAGTTCTTATCCCTTCTCCCCGTAGCTCCTTCCGAAAGCCAACGACGAGAATTAGGCCTTAGATGAAAAACACGGTTGTCAAAATCTCTGTTTTTCATCTTGCTTTCCATAAAAATGTTGCTTTTTTGATAAAAAAAAACGAGAACGGCTTGCGGGTTCCAAATTATTGCCGTACCTTTGCATCGCTTTTGAGAACAACGGGCGCTTAGCTCAGCTGGTTCAGAGCGTCTGCCTTACAAGCAGAGGGTCGGGGGTTCGAATCCCTCAGCGCCCACGAACTATCGAAAGGTGGTTTTTTTAAAGGGTGAATGTTTCTCAAAAGCAATCGGGCGCTTAGCTCAGCTGGTTCAGAGCGTCTGCCTTACAAGCAGAGGGTCGG
>CAMGOT010000183.1 GCA_946060685.1 uncultured Bacteroidales bacterium | reverse complement strand
ATGGCCGAGGCGCGAAGGAGCAAGGCGAAGCCAAGCAGACACCCCTTGAAAAAAAATATATACTAATTTATAGAACACCCCTATAAAAAAAACACAAGTCACAGGGCGTTTCTTCTGTTGGGTACAGGTCTTTACGAACAGAACCGAGAAAAAATCAGAAAAATTAGATTATGCAAACATCTTTACATCAAGCAGGGGCCCCCGCTCCACCTCCTCCCATGAAATTCTCCATGCCGATGTTTCGCGACTTCGTGCCCGAAGGCCTACGTCCGTGGATTTATGTGCTGCAGGCCTTCTGTTTCCAGTTTTCAGGAGGAGTGTATCTGGGGTCGATGAACAATATGATTGGCGAGAGGGCATGGATGCGCGAGGATGTACTGATGTGCCTCTATGCCAATCTGATAGGCATGGCCATCTACTTCCCCGTGCTCTTCCGCATGAAGTTCCATTTCACCAACCGCTTCCTGCTCATCTGTTCTACACTGACCATCATCGCCTGCAATCTTCTCGTGCTCCTGCCGCTCCCCAAACCCATTATATGGGGATTGTGTGTGGTGTGCGGCATGGCAAAGATTCAGGGAACATTTGAGAACATGTCGAACATTCAGCTGTGGATGACTCCCACACGCGATATGGGCGTGTTTTTTCCCATCCTCCACATCATCCTGCTCACTTCCATCGAGGTATCGGCATTTCTGGCTGCCCTCTTTGCCTTCGAACACCACTGGATGCTGATGCACTGGTTCGTGTGCGGACTGATGCTCTTCGTGATCTTCGTGCAGACGCTTCTGACGCGGCCATTCCATGCCATGCCGAAAATCATTCCCCTCAAGGGTATCGACTGGTTCGGCGCACTGCTCTGGATGGTGTTCTGCCTGCAGCTCACTTATATGCTGAACTATGGCGACTGGCTCGACTGGTGGCATTCTCCCACCATACGCCTTCTCTGCGGCACCTCGCTCATCACGCTTGCCGTGTGCCTGCAGCGTATGCTCTATCATCCGCAGCCATACTACGAGCCTGCGATGTGGACGTATCGCCATGTGGTGCCCATCATCGTGCTCATCGGTATCGTGGAGATGCTCTTCTCCTGCGAACATGTGCTGGAGATGGTGTACTACGAGGAAGTGATGCACTATGCCGACCACACCTATGAGGCCCTGAACCAATGGTCGCTGCCGGGAATATGGGCAGGCTGCCTCTTCTCGGTCTGGTGGCTGAAGGTGCGGCAATGGAATGTCTACAAACTCATTGCCATCGGACTGACGGCATTCTCCCTCTATGCTGCCGGATTCTACTTCCGGATGGATGCCTCGCTGAACATCGAGGCTTTGCGGCTTCCCATCGTATGCCGTGGATTCTCCTATTCCATCCTCTGCATCGCTTTCATGTGGGCACTCCATGCCATGCTTTCATTTCGGCATTTCTTCCAGGCCCTTTCGGTGTTCAACATGATCCACATGTTCGTGGGTGGCTCTGCAGGTGCCGCTCTCCACGCCCACGGCCTGGGCTACTATGTGGCCGATGGCTTTGCCCGCTATTCTCATGCTCTCGATGCCGTTCGGCTTTCGGCACGAGGTGTGCAGATAGGGCCGTATATGGAGCATTTTGTGGAGAACATGCTGGCGCAGAGCGTGAAAATCCTGTTCGGCTGGACGCTCTATGCCGGAATCTTCTTCGCGCTCCTCATGCTCCTTTGGGACATTCCCATGGTGCGCCATCGTGTGAAGCGCATGCAGACGTGGCCCAGCGTGGGCTTCCAGGTTCTCTCCCGATTCCGCAGACAGCAGCGCCTGAA
Organism: uncultured Bacteroidales bacterium; assembly: GCA_946060685.1. GTDB lineage: Bacteria > Bacteroidota > Bacteroidia > Bacteroidales > Bacteroidaceae > Alloprevotella. The sequence continues at coordinate 2,473 of CAMGOT010000183.1, read as the reverse complement.
GAAGCTGAGGCAGATGCGACGCGCACGGACTGCCGCCGGCTGAGTTTTTCCCCTGTGGCTGAGCACTCTTCGGAATTCAGGGGGAAGCAGAAAAAGAAAAAAAGAAAAAGGAGGGGTATGACAGTACTTGCCATACCTCTCCCTTTTTTGGCGGTTACCGGTGGAGGCTGAAAATTCCCCACCTTTATTGCTTCTATTGCTTGTCGTCGGGATTCCGAAGTTCCGGAATGTTGGATTTCATCCGACTTTTTCTCGCCATGGCAGAGCTCAAACCTGTTTGGCTCTGCTCATCTGTCTTAACGAAAAAGTTCAGAAAGAAGAGTCATTGCGGGATTCCTCGCGATTTTTCCTGTCGGTAGCCACCCGTCCGGCCCGCTCTTCCATACGCTTGATGTTTCGCTCATGGGCAGAGGATTGCGTTTTCTTCGTGGCCTTCTGCTTCACGAGTTTTTCAGGCTTCTGGCGGAACCTTGGCAATGCGGTGACGTTCCATTCCTCGTTGACATCCCATCCTGCACGGATATTCACGCTCTCGGGCCTATAGAACACATCCTCGGGCGGCAGACGGTCGGCCCAGGAACCCGTGTCCCAGCGGCCGTTGCCGTTGCGGTCAATCAGGCAGCGGAGATAATATTCTCCCTCGCGGAGATAGTAGAACTCTGCCCGGTGTTCGGCAGCATTCACGGCATACGCCACACGGCCGCCACCATCCAGAAGTTCCACGCGGCAACAGTCGTAGGCAGAAGCTGGCGGGGAAACGATGCTGTCGGCTGGCGGAAGCACCACGGGGATGGAGTCGAGCCCGGAGAGGGTGACGAAGAGCGTGCCGAACTGGTCAAGGTTTTCCACGGTGAACTTGCACTCCTTCTGCGCATTCACCGTACGATAGATGCTCCGGGCCGCTGCAGAATCCACGGTGAGATGATACGACTGTTCAGGCCTCCACTCCGCACGCAGGCGGAATGCCATGATGTCGCCCGCTATGGAGTCAACCTCAAAGGGGGCGGGAGTCTCCGTAGAGTCGACCACGAGGTTGAGATGCACCTTCGAGAGGTCAAGCTGCGCCACAGGAGTCTTGAAGCGCAGCATCACATTGTCGGCAGGAGAAAGTTTGTTCCCCACGCTGATGTCCATGTTGAGCATCTCCACAGGAGGCGTGTCGTCCACTGTCTCCCCGCGTTTCCGCTTCTTCTCCAATTGCTTGAGGCGTTTTTCCTCATCCTTCTCCCATTGCGCCATCCGCTTTGCCCAGGGGATGCGTGCGGTGAGATCGATGGTATCATTTTTCAGCAGGTGGGTCTGCAGCGAATCGTCCCATGCCATGTAGGTATAGACGAATGAAAGCGTGTCCTGCTGCATGAGCAGAGAGTCGCGGAGCCAATAGGTGATGGTGTCGTTTCCCAGGCTTCGCTGCTCCACAAAGGCATCGCGGGCATCAAAGTTCAGCCCTTCGAAAGTAGGGACATGTGCCGAGGGTGCAGTGAAGATGAACTGGAAATTGCTGACGTTCGAACGGTCGGTCTTGAGCAGCGTGCGGGGCTGGTTGGCCTCCTGGAAAGCGAGGAGCACGATGTCGTCGGGCGTGAAGTGGGTAAAGGGAGTGATGCGGATAGAGTCGATGGTGGTGGAATCGACCCAAATGGTGTCGCGCCTCACGTCGGGGAAGCTTTCCGGCACCAGCCTCTTCTGCGTGAAGGCTATCTGCTCGGAGCGTTGGGAGAAGGCAAAGTCGCCGTCGGCATCCTTGAGGGCATAGGCATTGTAAGTACGGTCCTTTCCCACACCCTTGATGCTGAAATAGCCTTCGCCATTGGTGCGTGCCACACGGTCGAAAGCCTTGTTCGTGAACAGCGTATCGTCGGCCGGTGCCACATCCTCATCTCCGGGATGCAATCCCACGAGTATTCCCGAAATGGGTTCCAAATCTTCGGCATTGAGCACATATCCTGCCATCTGCATGGTGTCGGTCTGCTCGCCGGTGGAGAAGATATAGGTATAATGCCCGAGGGGATTGCCCTCATTGCTGTCCTTGATGGCATCGGCGAAATCCACGGTATAGGTGGTGTTGGGGATGAGCGTATCGAGGAGTTCCACCGTGATTTTCCTTCCCGCCACATTGATGTTGGGCATTTCTATCTGCGGCGGGGAGACGATAACATTCTCCGAAGGGTTTTCGAGTGTGACGAGTTCGCTGAAGATGAGCTGGAAGCGTGTCTTGTGGGCTTTCCGCTTTTTTCCCTTATCCATACCTGCTGCCACCATCTGCGGCTCTGTCATCCCGACGATGCGCGGAGGGGTTTCATCATAAGGCCCGCCGTCGGGCCCACTGCCCATATTGGCACAGGCCACGATGCACGTCATGACGAAAGCGAGGACGCAGAGGGTGAGGAGTGTGTATAGGATTTTTACGTTGGATTCCATCCGACCTTTTTTCGCCATGGCAGAGCTCAAACAAGTTTGGCTCTGCTCATCT
>CAMGOT010000182.1 GCA_946060685.1 uncultured Bacteroidales bacterium | reverse complement strand
ATTTCATCCAGCAGCGGCGGAAGGAGATTGCCGTGCGCAAGGTGTTCGGCTCCACGGGGGTGCAGGTGTGCCGCAGGCTCATCCTCACGTTCCTCGGCTATGTGGCTGTGGCCTTTGTCATAGCCGTGCCCATAAGCTGGCATTTCATGGGCGAATGGCTGTCGCAGTTCACCTATCGCATCAGCCTCTCCCCATGGATTTTCCTCGCTGCCGGGGGCATCTGTCTGCTTGTATCCCTTGCAGCAGTGGCGGTGCAGACCCGGATGGCGGCGAATGAGAATCCGATATTACATATCAAAGACAATAATTAAAGAACTGAACAAAAGGATATTATGATTAAAGTAGAGAATCTGTCAAAATCGTTCCGCACGGAAGAAGTGGAGACGATAGCATTGAACGGTGTGTCGTTCGAAGTGAAGGACGGCGAGTTTGTGGCCATCATGGGGCCTTCGGGATGCGGCAAATCCACCTTGCTCAACATCCTGGGACTGCTCGACAATCCCACAAGCGGCAAATATTGGCTCGACGGAAAGCCCGTGGATGCCCTGAAAGAGAAGGACCGCACCAATGTGCGCAAGGGGCAGATAGGCTTCGTGTTCCAGGCGTTCAACCTCATCGACGAACTGAACGTGGAGGAGAACATCGAACTGCCGCTCACCTATCTGAACCTTCCTGCCAAGGAACGTCGCCAGAGGGTGCAGGACATCATGAAGCGCATGGCGATAGGCCATCGTGCCAAGCATTTCCCCCACCAGCTTTCGGGCGGACAGCAGCAAAGGGTGGCGATAGCCCGTGCCGTGGTGTTCAATCCCAAGATGATACTGGCCGATGAGCCCACGGGCAACCTCGACTCCAAGAACGGCATCGAAGTGATGAAACTCCTCACCGAACTCAACCGCGAGGGTACAACGGTGGTGATGGTGACCCACAGCAACCGCGATGCCTCCATGGCACAGCGGGTGATAAAGCTCTTCGACGGAAAAATCGTGGAGGACTGACTATAATTTATAATTTACAATTTATAATTTATAATGCACAATGCATCTTGCGTGTCCTGCGTAGCAATTATAAATTGTAAATTATAAATTATAAATTGTAAACAAATGTGCAATTATGGTTTTTGAGCCCATAATCAAAACCTGCAGATTTGCCGGGAGGCATGTTCTGCAGTTTTTTGTTTAGGCAGTCGTCAGTGACAATGTATAAGTATAATGCACAATGCATCTTGCGCATCCTGCACAGCAATTATACATTATACATTAAAAAGCTTCCTGCACAGCAATTACACATTAAAAAAGGCTTAACTTTGCACCGCAACTCGGAAACGGATGTCCCTTTCCGACAAGGAATCAAACCATGAAGAAAAAAGGCGATATACTCATCATCGACGACAACGAGGCGATGCTCGTGTCGCTCAGGATGCTCCTGAAGAATGTGTTTGAGGATGTGCAGACATCCACCAGTCCCAATGCCATCCCCTCGCTTCTGCGAAGGAAGAAGCCCGATGTGGTGCTGCTCGACATGAACTTCGGCCGAGGCATCAACAACGGAAACGAGGGACTCTTCTGGCTGAAGGAAATAAAACGCCTGGAGCCCGAAGTGGCCGTGGTGCTCTTCACGGCCTATGCCGACATCGAACTGGCCGTGAGGGGAATCAAGGAAGGAGCAGCCGACTTTGTCGTGAAGCCGTTTGAAAACGATGTGCTGGTGGAGAAGCTGGCCGCACTCAGAAGAAAGGAAGCGGGAAGGCTGGCCCAGCGGCCTGCCGAACTGTGTTATTGGGGGCAGTCGAAGACGATGGAGGAACTGCACATCATGGCAGAGAAAGTGGCCGCCACCGATGCCAACATACTTATCACCGGCGAAAACGGCACGGGCAAGGAGGTGCTGGCACGCGAGATTCACCGCCTGTCGCAGCGGGGCGCAAGGCAGATGGTGACCGTCGATATGGGTGCCGTCAGCGAAACGCTCTTCGAAAGCGAGCTGTTCGGCTATATGCGCGGAGCCTTCACCGATGCCAAAAGCGACAAGCCGGGAAAGATGGAGATGGCAGAGGGCAGCACGCTCTTCATGGACGAGATAGGCAACCTTTCCTATCCGCTGCAGGCCAAGCTGCTCACCGCCCTGCAGCGCCGCGCCATCACCCGCCTGGGAGGCACCACCGACATTCCCATCAATCTCAGGCTCATCACCGCCACCAACCGCAACCTGCAGCAGATGGTCCGGGAGGGCACATTCCGCGAGGATCTCCTCTACCGCATCAACACCATCTGCCTCCACCTGCCGCCCTTGCGCGAACGGAAAGAAGACATCCTTCCGCTGGCAGAGCGGTTCATCGGCAAGTTTGCCAGTCTCTATGGCAAGCCGCCCCTTGCATTGGACGAGAAGACGCAGAAGGCACTCTTGGCCTACCCCTGGCCCGGCAACATACGCGAGCTGGAGCATAGCATGGAGCGTGCCGTGATACTGGGCGAGGCCACCTTGCCCGACGTCCCTGCCTCCTCCCCTTCTTCCCCGACATCATCCGTATCGCTTGCCTCCATGGAGCGCGACCTCATAGCCCGCACCATCCACGACTGCGAGGGCAATCTCACGCTTGTGGCGCAGCGACTGGACATCGCACGCCAGACACTCTACAACAAAATAAAGAAATATGGACTCTGACGTCATCCTCGCCATCCTTGCCACTGCCGCCGCCAGTGCCGTGGGCTACTGGCTGCTGTATCGCCGCTACCGGCGCACGATAGGCAAGGTGACATTTCTTTTCAATGCCATCGACAACCTCGACTTCTCCTTCCACTTTCCCGAGGAAGGGCGCGACCGCATCGTGGGCGAGTCGCTCAACCGCATCCGGCACATCCTGGAGCAGACGCGCACCGACCTCATGGAGCGCGAACGATACTATGAGCAGATCATCAATGCCGTGTCCACGGGCATCATGGTGGTGGACGAGCGGGGAAGCGTGCTCCAGCACAACGAGGCCGCACTGCGACTGCTGGGCGCGGAAATCATCACTTTCGAAAGTCAGGTGAGGGAAAAGCTCTCTTCCGACAATTTCTCCACGCGCGAAACCACCGTACTCCTCCACAATCAGAAAGTGAGAATCATCGCCTTCAGCGACATCCGCAGCGAACTCTCTTCGCGCGAACTGGAATCCTGGACAAAGCTCATCCGCGTGCTGACGCATGAAATCATGAACAGCGTGGCCCCTATCGCATCGCTCAGCGAGACACTCAGCCATAAGGCCGCCGACCGCGAGGTGCGCGAAGGCCTTTCTGTCATCCATGCCACTGGCAAGCAGCTGCTCGACTTTGTGGAAAACTATCGCCGCATGACGCTCATTCCCCGCCCGCAGCCAAAGCTTTTCTATGTGAAGCCCTTCCTCCAGCGCCTTCTGGCCATCTGCTGCGAATATTCCAGGCAGACGGTCGCATCGCTCACCCTGCCTGATGCCGACCTTCTCCTCTATGCCGACGAAAGCCTCATCGCCCACGTGGTCACCAATCTGCTGAAGAATGCCATAGAGGCTGGCGCCACCACCATAACCCTCTCTGCCTACACCATGCCCGATGATTCCATCTGCATTGACATCGGCAACAATGGCCAGCCCATCCCTCCCGACGAGGCCGAACAGATTTTCGTGCCCTTCTTCACCACAAAATCCACGGGCAGCGGCATCGGTCTGAGCATCTCCCGGCAGATCATGAAGCAAAGCGGAGGCAGCATCGAGCTCGTGGCATCCGATACTGCCACCACACTGTTCCGCCTCAGATTCTGACAGCGGAAGCCATATACAAGCTGCATGAAGAAGTGCATCCCCCGCAGATGAAGCTATCTTCTACGCCAGTAAGGTTAATAACCTTAACGCAGTAAGATTAATAACCTTAACGCTGCAAGGTTATTAACCTTACTGGCAAGTATATTGTATTCATAAAGCCGGAAAGAAAAGAGCCTGCTGCAACCCTCCTGGCCTCCCGTGCCAATGCAGCAAATCCGGTCTTGCACCAACCGCTTTTTCCCGATGAAAAATCCGTAGGCCAACATATTTTTAAACAACTTTGTTTAAAACTGTGTCGTTTAATTCGGAAGAAAAGTGTATCTTTGCCCCGGATATCCATAACATTGTGATACTTAACATTTGTGAGATATGGAAAGAAAGCGACTGAAGCGACTGCCCGTGGGCATACAGACCTTTGAGAAAATCAGAGAGAACGATATGCTGTATGTAGACAAGACTGAGTATATCTGGAACATGATACACCTCAGCAACTATATCTTTCTGAGCCGCCCGAGGCGGTTCGGCAAGTCGTTGCTTGTCTCTACGCTGCAGGCGT
>CAMGOT010000181.1 GCA_946060685.1 uncultured Bacteroidales bacterium | reverse complement strand
CAAGCATAAGAACACTTCCTAAATGAATAAAAAACTAATTTATAGAACATCCCTTATGTAATTCAGAAAAGTATATACAATCCTATTCCTCACAGAGTTGCTCCCCAGCAGAGCTCTGCTATGCTTCATCCTGAGCCCTGTGAATCCTGCGCCACCGGGCTGGCGAACATCCTTCCTTTGCGCTGAAAGTCCTCGTGAAATGACTCGGGGAGATGAATCCGGACAGCTCGGAAACCTCCTGAATCTTCAGCCTCGAGCGTGACTTTATCAAACGCTTGGCATACTCGATGCGCAAGTCGGTGATCCAGTCGCGGAAACTCATGCGGAACACGCTGTTGATATATTCCGAAAGATAGGTGCGGTTGGTGCCCAGGAGTATGGCCAGTTCATTGATGGTGATTCCGGGCTGACGGAAGCCTTCGCCGGCCATCCAGTCCTTGAGCTGAACGGCAAGGTCGGCATAGTAGGAAGGCATATCCTCGTCAGCCATATTCTGAGGCGGCGTGGCTTCCTGCATCGTCTGCGTCTGCCTGCCTTCCTGAAAGGCATTCTCCACCTTTTCGTAAAACAAGATGTAGTTCTGATAGCAGCAATACAGATAGATGTAGAATGGTATGGACGACAATATCCAGAGGTACACGTATTCGTCGGGCAGGAAGGTGAGCAATCCGCACCCCACTCCAAATCCGATGGCCCAATAGGTGAAGACGGAAAGCCATCGGATGTAGGAACCGATGTCGTCGGAATGGGTGTTCTCAAACATCCTTATGGCCTTTGCGTATGTGCGGAGCAGCCGCCAGGAGAGAAACATTCCGTATATCACCAGAAGGGCTGCCAATCCGGCTATGCCCCAGGGAAGAGCCTTTGAGCCATCGGGAAGGAGCAATGCAAGTCCCGACAGCACGCTGTAGACGAACCATATCGCCAGATGAATGCCAAAGCGCCTGAAGGTGATGTAGCGGTTGTCGAGGAGGGTCATCATGGCTGAACTGAACAGCCAATAGCAGAGGAAATAGGTGGAGAGGTTCATCAGGATGGTGGCATGCACATCCTTGAGTCTGATGGCATAGAAAAGATGCACGGCATAATTGGCGGAAAGAATCAGCAATGCCGTGCCCATCAGGCGGCGCGACAGCAGGAAATTGGAAAAAACCTTTTTCTCGGGAGTACGGCCCAAGAGCATGTGAAACCCGAAAAACAGCATCAGGGGCAATGCTATATATAATGAATAGCGGTACAAAGATGGATCCATATCGAATAGGATTTAAGGGAGAGAGGGGGGATGGACAGCATTTCGACTGTCATAAAACGGGAGTTCCTGTCAATGGTTTTAGAGGGTAATGTTCAAAAAAAAAGACCCCTTCAGGCAAAGGGGGAACTGACTTTTGACGACGGTCAAAAGTAGAGCTGAGCAAGAGGAGAGCCCCAAGCTCGCTTGGGCTATCCCGAGTCGCGACGGAAGAAGATGAAATCAACTCATTCTTCGTGTTTTCCGAAAGCAAATTTAGGGAGAAAAACGATGCCAAGGAGTCGGGTGAGCGCATTTTTTAGGAAAAAAAAGCAAATCTACGGGCTTTTGCCTCCAAAAACAGGCAGGACGATATAAAAAAGTCTTTCTTTTGCGGTAACAAAAGAGGAAAGGCGGTGTATTCTAAATAGCATCCCTTCCGTCAAGGCCTTTCGGGTGCTCCCCGGCAATCGTCCGAGTCTTCCCGCCAGAACGGCGAACCCTTTCCCCTCCACTCCTTATCCACATTCCCTGTCTCCCCGCATCATGGAACATCTGTTTCTCCACACCGCCTCCCGTCTTCGCCAGCGTGCCTACAGCGAGGCCCTCAGTTTCCTCGCCGATGCCGAGGAGGCTGAGGATGTGGCACAGGAGGTGATGCTGAGGATGTGGGAGAAACGCTCGTCGCTCCATCCCGATGCCGGGCTGCAGGAGGCCTATGCCCTTACCCTCACGCGCAATCTTTGCCGAAACCGCCACCGCTCTAAAGTGCGTCATCCCCTGCTGAGGCTTTTCCTGGGCAGCCACCCCTTTCAAGCCGACGATGACGATGCGCTGGCAGCAGGCATAGGGGATATTGCCGACACCGCGCCTCATCATCATTATGGTGGTGAAAAAAAACATAGTGTTCAAAAAAAAACTTAACTTTAGGCCACGAATGTCGTGTATAGGGTAGTATGAGCATTCAGGAATTTGAAACATTGGCACCCGACCTGCGCAAACAGATGCTTCGTGTGGGCCTTGACTTCTTCGGCAACCGCCAGGATGCCGAAGATGTGGCGCAGGAAGGACTCCTGCGTCTCTGGACCTATTGCGAGCACCTGGATGCCGGATATTCCCTGGGACCTCTTGCCGTGAAGGTGGCCAAAAACATCTGCATCGACATGCACAAGCACTGGAAAGCAGAGGAAGCCGCCACCGGCGAAGACACTCCAGCCTGGCACTCATACAATGCCGACGCTCACCTGCTCACGACCGAAACCATACTTCGCATCGAACGCGCCCTGCGCTCCCTGAAGCCCCATGAGGAAAGGCTGGTCAGAAAGCGCCATCTGGAGGACAAGAGCACCGATGAGATTGTGGAGGAGACCGGACTGCCAAAGGCTTCCGTCAAAAGCATATTGTCGGCGGCAAGGGCAAAACTCAAAAAAAGATTCCGACCATGAAACAGCACGACACTCAGCAACATGACTCTAAGCAGCAGGCAACACTCTTCCGGCAATTCATGGAAGAACTGGAACCCGGGGCCCGGGAGTACGACCGCATCATGGCCTGCGGTGAAAATCCGGGGGCAAAACGTGGAAGGAAGCGCAGCATCTTCCGACATGCGGCAGCGGCCTGCCTGCTGGCAGCCGTCGGCACGCTGGCCTGGGTGCTGTGGCCTACGGATGCTCCCGGCAGACTTCGGCAGATGGCGCAGACAGAGGAAGCGAAACCTGCATCCCCGAAGCCACAAGCGCTGAAGCTGCAGGCAGCAGCGGAGCCGAAGCCTAAGGCGGAGCAGGCCGTCGGACGGACTACACGCTCCCTAACCTCTGCACGCCCAAAGCAGGAGCCGCAGCCTGCCAACGTCGCCGGGCTGGAGGAAGAGGCCACAACACAGGATGCGCCCGACGACGACCGCCAGAGGACTGCCGAGATAAAAGAACAGATTGAGGCCGAAGTGCTGCGCGCGATCCTGGAGAAGCAGCTCAGCATGGAAGTGGTGAAGACGGCCTTGAAGAATACCGAAGAACCTTATCAAATACAATGCTCGATATGAAACGTACATTCCTTACCCTCCTCACCGCCCTCCTCACCGCATGTGGAGCATGGGCGCAGAATCCCTTCGAATACCTCCTTTCGGACTTGAAGGTGCTGAACACCACCAGCGAACAGGGCCACGACCGCCTCGACTCGCTCTATTATCTCCATACGCAGACCTATACCCTGCCCTACAAAGGCAGGAAGGCTGCCGAAAAGGCCGACGGAATTGTGGAGCATATCGTGAACCTCTACAACAGCCTGCTCCCCAGCCATACAGGCGGATTCTGCCATAGCAGCGACCTTCACGGCCATGATACCACAGAGAGCAGAAAAGTCAGTGCCTATTATGGCGAAAACCTGCCGCCCATGATTATCGGAGGAGAGGGCATCAACTATGCCTTGCTGCGCAAGCAGGATGCCGCCAATCCCAACTATCGCACCGTGCATGGCGTGGAATGGTGGACGGAACATCCCCAGCAAAGGGTGTGCTTCAAGGTGTTCAGCCTCTTCGGCCCCATGACGGACTACTACTACCGGAAAGCCATGTTCCTGGACAACAGCGTCTTCAGGCACCTTGCCGACTCCACTGCGGGCCATGTGGCGGCATCCGGCATCCCCGAATATCTGCAGATGGACAATACGGAATTCACCGTGCAGTCGCTCAGGCTGCTATGTGGCATGTACAAAGGCGAAGGCAATGCCATCGACGATGCCACGGCAGAGATTGCCGCAGAGCGGTTCATCAACTATCTGGAGAGGACCGGCAACTCCACCGAAGAACGCATCCGCGTGATGCGGGAGATGCGCATCCCGGGATTCTATGCCGAGGTGACGGATGGCGTCAACGTTCAGCATGGCACACTGCCCTGGCTGGCAGAGAAGTGGAAGGACTTGAATGTATTCTGCCTGTCCTGGGAGCAGAAGGGGTCGCCGGAATGCAAGAAATATGGCGACAAGTCGAAATACCTGCTGCTTCAGGTTGTACTGCAATGACCGGATGCCACAATTTATAATTTACAACTTATAATTTACAATCGATTCTTTTTGGGATGTTCTATAAATTAGCTTGAGACAATTTTCTTTCCTATCGCACAGTAGAT
>CAMGOT010000180.1 GCA_946060685.1 uncultured Bacteroidales bacterium | reverse complement strand
CGTGCTATGTAAGTGATTGAAAAGCAAAAAGATACTGTGCGAGAGGTGGAAAAGCAACCAAGCAGACACCCCTTGAAAAAAAAGAGTATATACTAATTTATAGAACACCCCATAAAGGCGTCCTTTTTCTGAAGAAAATGGCTGAAAGTACTCATTTCAACCAGACTAAAAGCCATGGTACCCAGGAGGAAGACAAAGTCAACACACCCCTTTTAACATACCCACTATATCATGAAAAAAACAGCTTTTCTCACATTTTTCCTGGCAGGCGGACTCTTTGCCTTTGCGGAAAATTATACCCGATACGTCGACCCTTTCATCGGTAGCATTGGCACTGGACATACTTTTCCCGGAGCCTGCGTGCCTTTTGGAATGATTCAGGCATCGCCCGTCACGGGAGGAGTAGGATGGAACTACTGTTCTGAATATATCGGTACCGACGATACCATCTGGGGATTCACGCAGACCCACCTCAACGGTACGGGATGTATGGATTTGGGTGATGTCCTGGTGATGCCTGCTACGCTGAAGGGAGAGGCAAGCCATAATGCCAAGGACTACTATTCCAAATTCAGGAAGGATAGCGAGAGCGCTACGCCCGGATATTACAAGGTGTACCTCGACGGTCCGCGCGTGAAGGCGGAGGTGACCTCAACGCCTCATGTGGCAGTCTACAACTTCACCTATGACGATCCTGCCCATGCTGCCATCTTCATCGACCTCAACCATGCCCCAGCATGGAACGAGAAGCAATATCACACGCAGACCAATTCCTGCGAGGTGCAGATGGACGATGCCTATACCCTTTCCGGCCATGTGCGGAACACCGTATGGGTGGAGCAGGACTATTGGTTCGTCGTTCGTTTCAGCGAACCGCTGGAAAAACTGGAATTCCTGAAAATGCAGGAAGGCGAGAAAGGAAAGCGCATGGCAGGCCGATTTGCTATGAAGAACGGCAAGGAACTGACGATGTATGTGGCCATGTCCTCCTATAGCCTTGACGGTGCACGGGCAAACCTGCGTGCAGAGATGGGCGAGGTGGAGCGCCATCAGCAGCCCTGGGGGCAAGCCGCTGGCAATGACTATGCCGCTGAGGCAAAACCTTCGGCAGAAACTTTTGCGCTTGTTGCCCAAAAAGCCGCCAACACGTGGGACAGTTATCTGCAGCGTGTGGAAATAGAGGGTACGGAGGACCAGAAGAAGAATTTCTATACGGGCTTCTATCATGCCTTGATTCAGCCCAACAATATAGCCGATGTGGACGGGCATTACTGTGACTCTAAAGGCAATCCTGCGCAATGTGAAATGGGGAATGAGTACTATTCCACCTTCAGCTGCTGGGACACCTATCGTGCCGCCCATCCTTTCTATACCCTCCTCGTGCCGGAAAAGGTGGATCCTTTCGTGCGCAGCCTCGTCAGTTTTGCCGAGAGTGAGGGGCATCTGCCCATTTGGGGGCTGTGGGGACGCGACAACTATTGTATGATTGCCAATCATGGCGTGAGCATCGTGGCCGAGGCCTACCACAAGGGCTTCCGGGGCTTCGATGCCGATCGTGCCTTTGAGGCCATCAAGCGCACACAGACCGTGAGCCATCCTTTGAAGAGCAACTGGGAGGTGTATACGCAATATGGCTATTTCCCCACCGACCTGACAGAGGCGGAGAGCGTAAGTTCGACGTTGGAGAATGTCTATGACGACTACGCTGCTGCCGATATGGCGCGTCTGATGGGACGTGAGGAAGATGCCGCCTACTTTGCCGACCGTGCCACCTGGTACAAGCATCTCTTTGATCCTGATACCCGCTTCATGCGTCCACGCTTGGCCGACGGGTCATGGAAAACACCTTTCGACCCTGCCGGACTGGCGCACGCCGAGAGTAGCGGTGGCGACTATACGGAAGGTAACGCCTGGCAGTACACATGGCACGTGCAGCACGATGTGGACGGGCTGATTGAACTGATGGGAGGAAAGAAAGCCTTTACCGATCGTCTCGACACCTTCTTCAACACCAAGCTGGAGAGTACGCTGAGCGATGTCACGGGACTTATTGGCCAGTATGCCCATGGCAACGAACCTTCACACCACGTGGCCTACCTCTATGCGCTGGCAGGACAGCCAAGACGCACGGCAGAACTCGTTCGGGAGATTTTCGACACGCAGTATCTCCCCAAAGCCGACGGACTGTGTGGCAATGACGACTGCGGACAGATGTCGGCCTGGTATATGCTCTCTGCCATGGGATTCTATCCTGTGGATCCCGTCAGCGCCCGGTATGTGTTTGGAGCACCGCAGATGCAAGCCATCACGCTGCATCTCGATGGAGGAAAGACTTTCAGAATAGAGGCTAAGGGAATTTCCGAGCAGAACAAATATGTGAAGAAAATCCTTCTCGACGGAAAGAAATACACGAAAAACTACATCGACCACGAGACCATCATGAAGGGTGGTACCTTGACCTATGTGATGGGAAAATAGGAACTTCAGGTATGGACGGATAAAAAAAGGCAGGTGCCTCCCCCCAAAAATGTGTGCGGGGGAGGCACCTGTTGCCATGCTGATGTATGCTAATGTCTGATAAGCCCTGGGAAATCAGCAGCCATCGTCGCTATAGAGCGAACGGTTGAGTGGATTCTCCCATTCAAAAATCTCTTCAGGACGGAAGAAACGGCGCAGCTCAGCCTCTGCCGTCTCCGGACTGTCGGAAGCATGGACAATGTTCTGCTGTCCTGACATCGAATAGTCGCCACGGATGGTACCGGGGAGAGCCTTGCGGCCATTCGTTGGGCCAGCCATCTGGCGTACCACTTCAATGGCCTCTACACCTTCCAGGGCGAGGGCAACAACGGGAGTCGCCATCATGGAAGCTTTCAGGCCAGGGAAGAAGGGACGGTCTACGAGATGGGCATAGTGCTCTGCCAATATGGCATCGTCGAGCTGCATCATCTTCAGTCCGGCAATGCGAAGGCCTTTTTTCTCAAAAATACTGATAATCTCGCCAATCAGAGCGCGCTGAACTGTGCAGGGCTTTAGCAGGACAAGGGTTTTTTCGAGGTTCATAGTAATAGGAATATAGGGTTATGAAAAATAGTGGAAAAGCAGGAGAAGCTACGGATCTAAAGAGATGGTGCAAACTGCCGGGAATAGCGTCATAGCCTCTTGGCCTGTGTTGTGGGCACTACCGCATGATGGTATGGCAAGACGTTAAAGTTGCCGGGGCTTCTTGCCAAAAATCGATGTAAAGTTATGCTGTTTTAGCGAGACTGCCAAACAATTTGTCGATTTTCAGCAGATTTCACTATTGTACTACGGTTTTTTTATTAACTTTGCGGCAAACAATGAGCAAAGGATGGTCTGGCAGGGTTCGCTGACGGGCATATTTCATGATGAAGCCCTGGTGTATGTTGCCGACTTTCCATAGCCTGCATTTCTCATACAGTTCCGTCGCGAAAGGGCTGAATGGCTGTGCCTTAGCACTCCAGGAGCAGCCAGGTGACACCTTGCTGTAGGAAAGCGTATGAATCATGCAGGCGAGACACACACAGACAGACGCTTTCATCATTCCCGTTCTGCGGGTTTATCCCTTTTCCTGAAAAAACTTGGCACAGTTCCAGTCTATCTACCGATTGCTTGATGAGTTGCCCACCATCACGCTCGACGAAATGAAATCCATCCGCTTGATGAAGCGGACGGACATGAAATTCGTGACTAACCGCGCCACGCTGGAACAGCTGCTGGGGCGTTGCAAAGGTCACTATTATGCACAGCGTGTGGAAGGCGAGGCACTTAGTGCTTATGCCACGACATATTTCGATGATCCTGCCACGCACCGCATGTTTGCCCGGCACCAGGCAGGCCATCGCCCCAGGACAAAGGTGCGCGTGAGAACCTACGTGGGGAGCGACCTTACATTTCTGGAAATCAAGCGTAAGGACAATCATGGCAAGACGACGAAGCGGCGCACGAAGGTGGCATCGCTTGATGCCGTGCTTCAAGAGCGTGCCGGGGAAGATTTTCTGAAGGAAATAGCCGGACTGACGTGGGATGACCTCATACCTACCGTAGGCAACAGGTTTCGGCGTATCACTCTGGTGAATTTCGGAAAGACGGAGCGTCTGACCATCGATCTCGGACTGCAATTCCATAATTATGAGACCGCTGAAGACGGGACGATGGACGATGCCGTCATCATCGAACTCAAGCGCGACGGAAGGGTGCCATCGCCGATATTGCCACTCCTTCGCGATTTGCGCATCAAGCCGCAAGGATTCTCGAAATACTGTATCGGGAGCGTGATGACGAACAAGGGACTTCGCATCAACAACTTCAAGCTCAAACTCCGAATGGTTGAGAAGACCGTGGCGAAAAGGCCGGCCCTCCCGGGATGAGGCCTGCGGCATGTCCATGCGGACATGCCCACTATCCACGAATTATCGCTTTCAACCTTAATCTATTACTATGGGAGAATAGGCCTGGCCGTTCCCCTTAACACACTCAA
>CAMGOT010000179.1 GCA_946060685.1 uncultured Bacteroidales bacterium | reverse complement strand
CGAACTCCGCACCAAGCCCGGCGACCTCTTCTCCATGGAGAGCATCAAGCGTTCCATCCGCGAACTCTCCAACATGAACCAGTTCGACCCCGAACTCCTGGCACAGGAAATCCAGAAGAACATCGTGCCGAACGAGCGCACGGGTACCGTCGATGTCACCTATCCCCTCACCACCAAAGGCGGCGACCAGATAGAACTTTCAGCAGGATGGGGACAGACGGGTATCATCGGAAAACTGGGACTGAAATTCACCAATTTCTCCCTCCAGAACCTCCTCGGACGCAGCGGCTACAAGCGCATCGGATTCATTCCGCAAGGCGACGGACAGACTCTTTCTCTCCAAGGACAGACCAACGGTACGTACTATCAAAGCTATGCGCTCACCTTCGTGGACCCCTGGTTCGGAAAAAAACGCCCCAACAACTTCTCCTTCAGCATCTACTATTCCAAGCAGAGCGACGTCAACTCCAATTTCTACAACAACTACTACAACAGCCTCTACAACTACTATTACGGCTACGGCACCAACTCGGGATATTACAACTACAGCAACTACTACGACCCCGACAAATATGTGCGCATGTTGGGTGTGAGCATCGGATTCGGAAAACGTCTGACATGGCCCGACGACTATTTCTCCTTTATGGTCTCGCTCGGATATACGCGCTATATGCTGAAGAACTGGCAGTACTTCCTCATCACCGACGGCAACTGCAACAACATCAATCTCACCCTCTCCCTCAACCGTTCCAGCATCGACAACGGTTTCTTCCCACGCTCTGGTTCGGAATTCGGCTTCACCCTCACCCTCACACCCCCCTATTCGCTCTGGGACGGCATCAAGTACAAGGGGCTTGCCGCCAACCGATATTCCTCCACCTATCAGCAGGAGGCACAGGACAAATACCGCTGGGTGGAGTATCATAAGTGGCACTTCTCGTTCAAGAACTATATCGCCCTCTCCAGCTCCTTCAAGCATTGCCCCGTGCTCTACACGCGTGCAGAAGTGGGTATTCTCGGTGCCTACAACAAGTACAAGAAATCGCCCTTCGAAACCTACTACGTCGGTGGCGACGGCATGTCAGGATATTCCACGGGCTATGCCACAGAGACCATCGGCCTGAGAGGTTACGAAAACGGTTCGCTGGCGGGCAACAATTCCACCAACGGATATGCCTATGAGCGTCTGACGATGGAACTCCGCTTCCCCGTCATGCTGGAGACTTCCACCAGCATCTATGCCCTCGCCTTTGCCGAAGCCGGAAACGCCTGGAGCGATGTGTATCGCATGAACCCCTTCAAACTGAAAAAGTCGGCAGGTGCAGGTGTACGCATTCTGCTGCCCATGGTGGGACTGATGGGTATCGACTGGGCATACGGTTTCCAGAAGTATGATTCCTACGGACAGAAAATCGGAGGTTCGCAGTTCCATTTCGTCATCGGACAGGAATTCTAATCCCCCATTCACGCTCTGCGGCATGGGGCAGCACTCTTGCCCTTGCCGCACCCGCCCACGGCCACAGCCATTCAGGCTGTTCCCGCATCCGCAGGAAGCCGCTCCTACTCTTGCCAAAAATGCCATATAGCAGGCCTCCCGCTCTACTTTTCCGTTAAAAATCCATAAAAGCCATAATTTTCAATGGCCTTCTACCCGATTTTTCTGCTTTCATTCCTATATTTGCCACATCAAAGCAGCATGGCAGCATGGCTATATGGTGCATGCAGCAGAAAATTGTCTCTCATCATTCCAACCCACTATTCCCCTATGAAACGCCTTATTTCACTCCTGATCATCGCCATCACCTGCAGCCTCCACGCCAGCGCGCAGAAGTTTGCACTTATTGATATGGAGTATATCCTCTCCAATATCCCCGCCTACGAGCGTGCCAACGAACAGCTCTCGCAGGTTAGCCGCCGATGGCAGGCCGAGGTGGAGGCTGTCGACAATGAGGCCAAGACCCTCTACAAAAACTATCAGAACGAGGCCGTATTCCTCTCTGAGGCACAGAAGACCGAACGCGAAAATGCCATCGTCAGCAAGGAAAAAGAAGCCAGCGAACTCAAAAAGAAATATTTCGGACCTGAAGGCGAACTCTACAAGAAGCGGGTGGCACTACTCGAACCCATCCAGGACGAAATCTACAATGCCATAAAGGGTATAGCATCATCTAAGGGCTATCAGCTCATCCTCGACCGCTCCAGCGAGGGCGCAGGCATCATCTTCGCTTCGCCAAATATCGACATCTCCAACGATGTGCTAGGCAAACTGGGATATGGCAAATGATTCCCCATCTCCCCACACACCTCCACCACACTCACACGAAATTAACAATACTATAAATAAAAACATACACAAAACCAATGGTCAAAAAAATTCTCTTGATGGTGCTCATGCTCGCACCCATCGCTGCCTTCGCTCAGAAGTTTGCTCACTATGATTCCCAGGAAATAGCCAAAGTTTATCCTGCCTACCTCACCGCACAGACCGAACTTGAGGCTCTTGGCAAGCAGTACGAGGACGATATTATGGAGATGCAGAAGGAACTTCAGACGAAGTATGAGAAGTATCAGGCTGAGGTGAACGAGTCGACTCCTGCCAATATGCGCCAGCGCCGTGAGGCAGAACTCAACGATCTCCAGCAGCGCATCCAGCAGGCTTATCAGGACAATCAGAAATCCTATCAGGAAGAGAGTGCCAAGAAGATGCAGCCCATCATCCAAAAACTGCGCGATGCCGTTGAGTCCGTACTCAAGGAGGGCAGCTACATCTATGCCATCGACAAGTCAACCACCAGCGTAGTCATCAACGAGACTATCAGCGAGGATATCACGGCTGCCGTAAAGGCTAAACTCGGCATCCAGTAAGCTACACAGCCATCCTCCACTCTTGTTCAGTGGGAATACATTCCACACACTCAGGCGACAATGCAGTTTCCACAATAGGAGGCTGCATTGCCGCTTTTTTTTCATGGCCGCCTGCACGAACATCAAGCACAAACTTTGCAGGGACGAAAAAAAATCACACCTTTTCAGAGAATATACACTTACTTCCTATGAGAAGATACACTACTATGGCAAAGTAAGTACTGCTTCTCCTATTTCGGCCATTCTTCATCCTCCCTCCATCATCATTCTTCTATGCTCCGACATTCCTTCATCCTCCTTCTTGCAGTTCTGCCCCTCTCCCTCTTTGCCCGTGCCCATTCCCTTCTGCCGCCCGACAGCATGGAGACAAAGGATGATTATCCCGTCATCCTGCACCAGCGGCTCGACTCGCTACTGCAGGATGAATGGCTGCAGCAATCCCAACTCGGGCTCTACGTCTACGACCTCACCTCCGATACCGTCCTCTATGCCTCAGGCCATCGCCAATACCTGCGCCCTGCATCATGCCAGAAGGTCATCACCGCCGTGGCAGCCATCAATGCCCTGGGTGGCGACTATCGTCTCAGCACCAGTCTGTATCTCCAGCCCTCCGACTCCACCGTCAGCATCCGTGCAGGCTTTGACCCTCTCTTTGGGGCCGACGACATGCGCGCCTTTGCCCATGCCATCCGCACAGCAGGCATCACCGCCATCCGACGCCCCATCATCATCGACCGCTCTCTGAAGGACACCCTCCAGGCAGGATGGGGATGGTGTTGGGACGATGACAATCCATCTCTCTCTGCACTTCTCTACAACGGCAAGGACACCTTCTGCCATCATTTCCTCCGTCTGCTTGCCGACGAAGGCATCGCTACCGACAGCATCACCTTTGCCTACGCCACCATCCCCGAAGCCCTCACTCCCGTTGTCATCCGTTCCCACACCCTGCAGCAGGTGCTCATTCCCATGCTCAAGGAAAGCGACAATCAGATGGCAGAAGCCATTTTCTATCATCTTGCCGCCCATTGCAGGCATCCTTACGCCGGACGTCGCGAAGCCACACATGCCATCAGCAGTTTCCTCGCCCGCACCTGTCCTTCCGAACAGCGGTATCAGGTGGCCGACGGCAGCGGACTCTCGCTCTACAACTATACCACGCCTGCCATCCTCGTGGCCACCCTGCGCCAGGCATGGCAGAATCCGGAAATCTACGGTGCCCTGCTTCCTGCACTTCCTGTGATGGGAAAGGACGGCACGCTGCGAAAGCGTTGCCGACATTCTTCGGCACAGGGGCGCGTATGGGCAAAGACGGGTACCGTCGATGGGGTTAGCACCCTCAGCGGCTATGCCCTCGCCCCCAACGGCCATCATCTTGCCTTTTCCATCATGAACCAAGGCCTTCTCCGCACGCGCGAGGGCCGTGCCTTTCAGGATAAGGTGTGCATCGCCCTCACCACACGTCTCCACACCTCCGACATCGACCCCGATATGCTCCCCGATGCTGCCGCTAACGATGGCGAAGATGCAGCGGACGAGGAAGAATAGAAGCGAAACTCGCAGAAGGTACTGAAGGAAAACATCCTGGTGCTTTTGCCCTATCCGCATACATCTGTCTTTTTAGGGGTGTTCTATAAATTAGTATATAATCTTTTTTTCAAAGGGTGTCTGCTT
>CAMGOT010000178.1 GCA_946060685.1 uncultured Bacteroidales bacterium | reverse complement strand
CAAATGGCAGACATGGCGTCAAGCCACTGGTTTGAGGAGACTTTCCAATGATACTAAAAAAGAAGAGACAACGCGTATGGAAAAGTTTGAAGTACACATTTTAGGCTGTGGCAGCGCACTCCCCACGATGCGGCATTTCCCCACTTCGCAGGTGGTGAACCTTCGCGACAAACTCTTCATGATCGACTGTGCGGAAGGCACGCAGTTGCAGTACAGGAAAGCCGGGCTGAGCTTCTCGCGCCTTGGCAGCATCTTCATCTCCCATCTGCATGGCGACCATTGCTTCGGGCTGGTTGGCCTCATCTCCACCTTCGGCCTGCTGGGCCGCATCGCCCCCCTTCACATCTATAGCCCGTGCGACGACCTGGAGCGTCTGCTTCGGCCTCAGCTCGACTATTTCTGTCGCGACATGCCCTTCCCCGTGGTGTTCCACGGCTTCTCGCCCCACGTCCCCGAAGTCGTCTACGACGACCGTACGGTGAGCATCAGCACTCTTCCGCTGAAGCATCGCGTGCCCTGCTGCGGCTTCCTCTTTAGCGAAAAGCCCAAACAGCCCCACATCCGTCGCGATATGATCGACTTCCTGCACATCCCTCTCCATGCCATCGGCCGCATCAAGGCGGGCGAGGGTTGGACGGATGCCGACGGGCGCTTCTGGCATCATGACCAACTAACATTCCCCCCCGAGCCTCCCCGTCGCTATGCCTATTGTAGCGACACGATGCCCGTGGAGGCCAATCTCCCGCTGCTGCAAGGAGTCGACGTGATGTTCCACGAGGCCACCTTCGCATCCGATGCCCTGGCACGCGCACGCCAGACGGGACATTCCACAGCCCGACAGGCAGCAGAAATGGCACGGGGGGCAGCGGCAAGGCGGCTCGTCATCGGGCATTTCTCCTCCAGATACGACGACGACACCCTGCTCCTCAGGGAAGCTGAAGAGGTGTTTCCCGAAGTCGTCTTGGCACACGAGGGTCTCAAAATCGAAGTGTAAGTGGTTTTTTTGTGGAATATTTTTCAGCATATAATAAAAAAGTACTACCTTTGCAGCGAAATGCGGAGGTATGAGTGGTGGGACACCCGTCGGCAGACCTGTTTTCAGGCCAGATTTTTTTAATCCGCATCTCTCTGCCCCCGGTTTCCGAAACAAGAACCGGCGTGTCCCCATGCCATGAAAAAAAGGTGCCGGAATGCCACCATTTCCTTCCCCCTTTTCCCCTCAGCGAACAACCGTGGAAACTTCCGCATCGCAGCAACGATGCAGAAAGGATGGCGAAGGGGCATCGGCAGGCACAAAAAAACGAACACTATCATAATGACTAACATCGATTGGGCTAATCTGAGTTTTGGCTACACCCGAACGGATTACAATCTGCGTTGCTACTATCGCAACGGCAAATGGGGAGAGATAGAGGTCTCTTCTTCCGAGAGCATCAATATCCACATGGCTGCCACGTGTCTGCACTACGGTCAGAACGGATGGGAGGGACAGAAGGCTTTCCGCTGTCCCGACGGCAAAATCCGCACCTTCCGTCTGGAAGAGAATGCGGCCCGCCTGCAGTCCACATGCCAGGCCCTGATGATACCCTTGATTCCCACGGAGCTTTTTGTGGAGATGTGCCACCGTGCTGTGAAACTGAACGAGCGCTTCATCCCTCCCTATGAGACCGGTGCCGCACTCTACATCCGTCCCATCGTGCTCGGCACAGGCGCACAGCTGGGTGTGAGCCCCACGGATGAATATCTCTTTGTGGTATTCGTCACTCCCGTAGGCCCGTATTTCAAGGGTGGATTCACCGCCACCAACTATGTCATCACCCGCGATTTCGACCGTGCGGCCCCCAAGGGCACAGGCCGCTACAAGGTGGCGGGCAATTATGGTGCTTCGCTCCGTGCCCACGTGCTGGCACGCCAGCAAGGCTATAGCTGCGAGTTCTATCTCGACCCGCGCGAAAAGAAATACATCGACGAGTGCGGAGCCGCCAATTTCATCGCCATCAAGGGCAACACCTACGTGACCCCTGCCAGCGATTCCATCCTTCCCTCCATCACGAACAAGAGCATGCAGCAGCTGGCTCTCGACATGGGAATGAAGGTGGAATGCCGGCATATTCCCGTGGAGGAACTGGCGACTTTCGACGAGGCAGGAGCCTGCGGTACGGCAGCCGTCATCAGCCCCATAGGATATATCGACGATCCTGCATGCGGCAAGCGCTATGTGTTCTCCGAGGACGGACAGCCCGGGCCAGTGTTCAGAAAGCTCTACGGGAAGTTCCGCAACACTCAGTACGGCCTTGACCCCGACACCCCCCATTGGGTGACGGTCATTTACTGACCCCCCCCCCCCCCCCCCAAAAAAAAATAATAATAATTCCTCGTCCCCTCATTCCAAATTCCTATACAGCATCTCTTTTCCGATTATGAAAAAAATCTTTTTCTTGCCCTTTTTCCTTCTCCTTGCCGCAGGCTTCGGAGCATGCCAGAACGATAAGAAGCAGATGGAAAAGGAATTGGCCGAATTGCGCGAACTGGCGAAAATGGACCGTCAGGAAATGGAGAACCAGTATGAGCAGTTTGCCCTCCAGTACGACGAACTGAAAAAAGGCATCAAGGATGATTCCCTCATCATGAAGCTGGAGGAGGAACGCCAGCGCACGCAGGACCTCCTGGAGGAACTTCGTCGCACCAAGGAGAGCGATGCTGCCGAAATCCGACGCTTGAAGAAGGAATTGGAGACCGTTCGGGGCATCCTGCGTACCTACATCATACAGGTTGACAGCCTGACGCGCGAGAACGGCCGCCTGACCAATGAGCGCGATGAAGCGCGGGCAAAACTCGTGGGTGCCAACTCGCAAATCAGCAGTCTCAACAGCGAGCGCGAGCGGCTTTCCGACAAGGTGGCGATAGCCTCCCAGCTCAATGCCACTGCCATCTCTGCCACCGGCCTGAAGAAGAACGGCAAGGCTGCACGACGGGCAAAGGATATCGCACGCTTCGATGTGGGCTTCGTCATCAATCGCAACGTCACTGCCGAAACGGGCGACCGCAAGGTGTATGTCAGGATGATGAATCCGTCGGGTGGGGTGGTGAATCCCTCGGGCACTTTCGCCTATGAAAACAAGCAGCTGGAATATTCTGCCGTGAAGACCGTGGAGTATACCGGCGAGGAGCTGCGGGTGTCGATGGTGGTGGCCACCTCCAACGACTATATCGCCCCCGGACAGTACAGCGTACACATCTTCTGCGACGGGCAGATGATAGGCTCCTCAAAAATCAGTCTGGCCAAATAATCCCCCTCGCAGGAAATGCGCTTTCCGCAAGAGTTTCTGCCGCAAGAGTCCCTGCCGGAAAAGTTCTTGCCCGTTCCTGCAGGGAATCGAACAAGTGGAAAATTCTAACCTATAACCCCTATATATCATGAAAATCAAACATTTCTTTGCAGCCTCTGCACTCTTCGTGCTTGGCATCTGCTCGGCTTCTGCCCAGAGCTACAGTTCCTATGCCCACAAGTGGCACTGGGACAAGGGTACCATCGTGGTCGACACTCCCCAGCGTGCTGCCGGACAGCAGCATGTGCTTGGACTGACCGACAAGAAAATCGGTACCGTTCGCGTAGGCTTCGTGGGCCTCGGCATGCGCGGTCCCTGGGCCGTGATGCGCTTTGTCAATATCCCCGGAGTGGAGGTAGTGGCACTGTGCGACTATGAAGAGCAGCGTGCTGAAGGCTGCCAGAAGTTCATGCGCGAGAAAGGTCTGGCTCCCGCCAAGGTCTACTATGGCGAGAAGGGCTATGAGGAGCTTTGCAAGGACCCCAACATCGACCTCGTGTACGTGGCCACCGACTGGGACCACCACTTCCCCGTGGCCAAGTGCGCCCTGGAGAACGGCAAGCACACGGCCATCGAAGTTCCCTCAGCCATGAATCTCGACCAGTGCTGGGACCTCATCGACCTCTCCGAGAAGACCCGCAAGCATTGTATGATTCTTGAAAACTGCTGCTACGACTTTTTCGAGATGACCGCTCTCAATATGCAGCAGGCCGGCGTCTTCGGCGAGGTGATCCGTGCCGAAGGTGCTTATATTCATAATCTTGATCCCTTCTGGGATGCCTACTGGCAGAACCCCGACGGCAGCGACCCCGAAGGGCTGCATTGGCGCATGAAGTACAATATGGAGAACCGTGGCGATGTCTATGCCACCCACGGCCTCGGTCCTGTGGCACAATGCCTCAACATCCATCGTGGCGACCGCTTCACCACACTCGTGGCTATGGACACCAAGAGCGTACACGGAAAGGCTTGGGTGGAGAAGAAGACCGGCAAGGAGTGCAAGGAATTCCGCAATGGCGACCAGACCACCACGCTCATGCGTACAGCCGACGGCAAGGTAGTGGAGATTCAGCACAACGTGATGAACCCCCAGCCCTACAACCGCCTCTTCAAGCTCACCGGTACTGAAGGCTATGCCACGAAGTACCCCATGGAGCAGATAGCCCTCACGGGCGACCAGCTCTCCAAGAGCGGTGTGGCTCCCAACATGGACGACCTCGGCGGCCACTCCTTCCTGCCCCAGAAGCA
>CAMGOT010000177.1 GCA_946060685.1 uncultured Bacteroidales bacterium | reverse complement strand
GCAAAGGCGGTATCGACAAGATGTCATGTGAGCAGTTGCTTCCATGGCTATTGGCCAACAAGGATGAACAGATGCGATCCCTTCTTGACGGTACCTACCGTCCGAATCCCGTCCGCAGGATAGAGATACCTAAAGATAATGGGAAGATGCGCCTTTTAGGAATACCAACAGTGGTTGACCGAATGATACAGCAAGCCATCAACCAAGTGCTGACCATAATCTATGAGCCCCAATTCTCGAAAAGCAGCTTCGGCTTCCGGCCGAGGAAGGTATGCCTGAACGCACTGCGAGAAGTTCAGAAGACGGTTGATGAAGGCTACAAATATGTAGTTGACCTCGACCTTGAACGTTTCTTCGATACAGTGAACCACAGCAAACTCATAGAGATACTGAGCCGTACGATAAAGGACGGCAGGGTGGTCAGTCTGATACACAAGTATCTTCGCAGCGGTGTGATAGACAAAGGACTGTGGCACGCAAGCGAGGAGGGTACTCCGCAAGGAGGTCCGCTGAGTCCGCTTCTGAGCAACATCATGCTGAATGAACTGGACAAGGAACTCGCCCGCAGGGGTCACCCCTTTGTCCGCTATGCCGATGATGCGATGATATTCTGCAAGTCCAAGAAGGCTGCGGAACGTGTGAAATCGTCCATAACCAAGTACATTGAGGGGAAACTCTTCCTCAAGGTGAACAAGGAAAAGACGGTCGTCTCATACATAAGAGGTGTGAAGTATCTCGGCTATTCCTTTTATGTACACAAAGGCAGATGCCAACTCACCGTACACCCCAAGTCCCAGGCAAAGATGAAGTCACGCCTAAAGGAACTGACAAGTCGGAGCAACGGTTGGGGGTATGAGAAGAGGAAGCAGAAGTTGAAGGAGTACATAAGAGGCTGGGTTGGCTACTATCACCTTGCTAATATGAAACGTCTCTGCCTTGAAACCGATGAGTGGTTAAGGCGACGGATACGCATGTGTATATGGAAGGCTTGGAAGAAACCAAGGACGAAAATCGTAAACCTCATCAGATGTGGGATTGCAGAATGGCAAGCCAACCAATGGGGAAATACTCGTCTGGCTTACTGGCGCATAGCAGAAAGTCCAATCCTGCACACAGCCATATCTAATGACCGACTGCGTAAGCAGGGGTATGTATGTCTATCGGACGCATATAGAGAATGGAAAGCAAAATAGGAACCGCCGTATGCGGAACCGCATGTACGGTGGTGTGAGAGGTCGGTAAACGTGAAAGTAGGAGGTAAACACCTACAATTAGCGTTTACCTCCTACTCGATTTGGCTTGCAAAAGTTTTACCGGACAGCAATAATATCAAAAGAATGAAAAGCACGGACGAAAGTCTCAAAACCAACTGGGGTACAATTTGTACCTTGGTTCCGTTGGTCAGCGAAGATGGTTTGCTGGGGGATATTCTTAAAAGCAAGCCAAAAACGGGTACAACACATTGGACACCCAAAATAAGAAAACAGGTGTTTTACAATCAGGCAAGGCTTCAGTCCTTTTTCTTCTTCCACCTCTCCTGGTCAACCTTCAAGGTTTCCCTCTGCAAACGTCTGGCGAGGTCTTCGCGGAAAGTGGCCTTTTGCTTGAGATCCTTGAAATCAGCGCCGGGTTCCCAATGTACGCGGATGGCCTTGATGTGTTTGTCGGGATTAAATTCGGACATGGTTTCCGCTCCTTCACATTCGAGAGTGGGGTAGAACTTTCCCATTTCTGCGAGGTCGATCTTGTAGCCTTCGGCCATCTTGTCGGCCATGGCCTCGGCAATGGTGGAGATGACAGCCTTGTAGTCGCCCTTGCGGAGTGCCGACCCGTGGAGAACGATATAGTCCAGAAGTTCGTCGATGGACAGCGTCTTCTCATACTGTGCGCAGGCGTATGCCTTTTTGCTGCGCTCCGGATAGCGTGGGTTGCCACGCATGACGAGGGTATATTTCATAATGGTATGGATTTGGATAGTGATTGCGGTGCAAACATAATAAAAGAAAAGGTATGCGGCAAGCAAGACTGGAAAAAAACGAATTATTTTGCAGAGAAAGGTGATATTTGCCGTGATGGAAAAGGATATCTACTTCAAAGCCACTAAGGTTAATAACCTTAACGGTGTAGGGTTATTAACCTTAGTGCTGTAAGGTTATTAACCTTGATTTTGCGACAGTCCATTGAGTTTTCGGAGAAATTATGCCATCATCTGTCAAGGAAACCATTAAACATGCCAAGTTTGACAACAGGGGCAATAAGACAGAAAGTGGTCCCCAGTTGTCCGGGGGTGATTTCATCTTCTTCCGTCACGACTCGGGATAGCCCAAGCGAACTTAGGACTCTCCTCTCGCTGTTCCCGTCAGTCGTCGTCAATGAATAGCTAATATCGTTCCATCCACCTGCACATTGCTGCAATTTTTGAGGTTTTGCTATCGTTTTTGCAGGTTTCTCGCTACAGGCGTTGGCAGGATGACAAGAAAATTCTGCCATCCCGACACGCCATTTGCATGAATATTGCCAGCGTTTCTCCATGAATTGCCGCAGGAGAGCGGGAAGCTTAGGACGAAAATCTCTACTTTTGCCCCTGCTATCCCGATGTGTTTCTGCCGAGGGTCATGGTAAGGTGCAGGATGCTATGCCGCGCTTTGCAGAAGCGGACACGGGGTGTGGCAGTCATCGTCTGTCGCTTCCTTCCTGCCCTGACAACACGACAAGAGCAATGTTTCGGCCTTTCCGGCCAGGATATTTTTTTATATTTTTAGAACACTCCTTCATCAATACAAGAATTATGTGTGGTATAGTCTCCCTGTTCAACATCCGTACGCAAAGTCCTGAACTCCGCCAGAAGGCGTTGAGAATGAGTCAGAAAATCCGGCATCGTGGTCCTGACTGGAGCGGCATCTATTGTGGTGGTTCAGCCATTCTTGCCCATGAGCGATTGAGCATCGTCGATCCCGAGTCGGGCCGCCAGCCTCTCTTTGCCCCCGACAAGAAGCAGGTGCTGGCCGTGAACGGTGAGATCTACAACCATAAGGAGGTGCGTCGGCGCATGGAGGGAACCTATCTGTTTCAGACGGGAAGCGACTGCGAGGTTATCCTCGCCCTTTACCGTGAGATGACAGCAGCACACCCGCATCCGTCCGCTGCCGACCTTACAGCGATGATAGAGCAGCTGAGCGGCATCTTTGCCTTTGCCCTTTATGATGCTGAGCGCAACACTTTCCTCATTGCCCGCGACCCCATAGGGGTGATACCTCTCTATATCGGCTATGATGCCGACGGCATGGTCTATGTGGCGAGCGAGCTGAAGGCACTGGAAGGGCAGTGCGAACGGTATGAGCCTTTCCTCCCGGGACATTACTATTGGAGCGAGGCTCCCGGCATGAAGCGATATTACCACCGCGACTGGACGGCATATGATGCCGTGAAGGACAATGCGGCCAGTGCGGAAGCCGTGAGGAAGGGACTGGAAGATGCCGTGCGCCGGCAGTTGATGAGCGATGTGCCTTATGGCGTGCTTCTCTCCGGAGGTCTGGACTCATCCGTGATTTCGGCTGTGGCCGAGAGATTTTCCGCCAAGCGCATTGAGGAGGACGGGCGCACAGCGGCCTGGTGGCCACGCCTCCATTCCTTTGCCGTAGGATTGAAGGGAGCCCCTGATCTGGCAAAGGCAAGGCTTGTGGCTGAGCATATCGGTACCGTACACCATGAAATCAACTATACCATACAGGAAGGTCTGGATGCCATCAGGGATGTCATCTATTTCATTGAGACCTACGATGTGACGACAGTACGGGCCAGTACGCCGATGTATCTTCTGGCGCGCGTCATCAAGAGTATGGGCATCAAGATGGTGCTCTCCGGCGAAGGTGCCGATGAGATTTTCGGAGGCTACCTTTATTTCCATAAAGCCCCGGATGCCAAGGCTTTCCATGAAGAGACGGTGCGCAAGCTCTCAAAACTCTATCTCTACGACTGCCTGCGTGCCAACAAGAGTTTGTCGGCGTGGGGCGTGGAAGGCCGTGTGCCGTTTCTCGACAAGGAGTTTCTGGATATTGCCATGCGCTTGAATCCGGAAGCCAAGATGTGCAGTGGGAATACGGTGGAGAAGCGCATCGTGCGAGAGGCATTTGCGGATATGCTGCCGGAAGAGGTGGCATGGCGGCAAAAAGAGCAGTTCAGCGATGGTGTGGGATATTCCTGGATAGACACGCTGAAGGAACTCACGGCATCGGCGGTGAGCGATGAGGAGATGGCGCATGCTGCCGAGCGTTTTCCCGTCAATCCTCCCCAGAACAAGGAGGAATACTACTATCGTTCCATCTTTGCCGAGCACTTCCCTTCCGACAGTGCCGCCCGCAGTGTGCCGAGTGTTCCGAGTGTGGCATGCTCCACAGCCGAGGCACTGGCGTGGGATGCTGCCTTCAGGAACATGAACGATCCCAGCGGACGGGCCGTGGCGGGAGTTCATGAGAAGGCTTACTGACGACTTCTTTGTCCTGCCGCCCGGGGCGATGTCCCGGGCTATGGAAACCATTGGGCTTTCAGCCCGTTCATGTAAAGGGTTGTTCTATAAATTAGTTTTTTATTCATTTAGGAAGTGTTATTATGCTTGGCTTCG
>CAMGOT010000176.1 GCA_946060685.1 uncultured Bacteroidales bacterium | reverse complement strand
ATCTGCATCCAAATAGAGCATTCAAACATAAAACTAATTTTGAACACCTACTTAGAACCCACCTATAAACTGACACACCATGTCAAAATGTTCTGTGGCGTCAGTTTTTGATGCCCTGCCTTCCAGTGAAACACGATGGCCATCGTTCTCGGAAGCAGCAATAGGCATCCCCCAAAAAACAGACAAAGTCATGCGTCCCCGGCAGCAGGAGATGAGAAGAGAGCAGAACCTGCATGCCTTTCAGGCATTGGATGATGACAGGCGAGATGGTGGAAACGCGACCTCTGCCGTCGACGCATAAAGAAAATTCCTTGTGATGTTGCCCCACGAAAGATGAAGAGCATGATGAAAAACGGCCGCGTCGTCAAAGCGTCCTGTGTGCAGTTGAAATACGCGTGTCCCCTTGGCCATGTCCCTGTGCGTCTGGGATCAACATTTTCCTATCATGACGTGCACAACGGCATTTCCTTCCGGTTAAGGACCGAAATGTCGCGGACGCGAGGGGCTGGCCATTGGAGACACGCTTTCCTTTGTCGTAAGACATTTCTTTTCTTTTTTTTAAAAAAATAGACGTACATTCCCCAGAATGCAAACACGCAGGGGAGTGTACGTCTTTTCTACGTTTTTAGTGTGGGGTGCTGACAAAGCGAAGTTACAGAACCCACCTTTAGGGAAGCAAATGGTCCGAAAATACGGACGAGTGTTCGGTTGTAAGCTGTCGTCAGTCAGCTATTCGTTTCAGCTCTTCAAGCGTCAGGTTTCCCACGAGGTTGATGATGTCCACTTCATCCTTTTCATAGCAGAAGAGTGCATATTCATATTTTCCACTCAGTTTTCGAGCATAGATGATCACCTTTTCACCGTCGTCGTTCATGCGCATCAGCTGCTCGTATTGCCCGCCTTTGTAGATGGCAGCCGCCTCCTCCCTGATTTTCTTGGCGAGTGCAGGCTTTTCGCACGAAAGAATGCGCACCTCGTCCAGTTTCTTCGCCACCTTGCCGATTTCCTTGTTACCGATATTTCCACCGGATGCCATGGAAAGCAGGGTTTTCGAGATGAACACCGTCTCTACGCCTTTCACCTCCTCATATTTCTCAAAAAGTTTCACCTGGGCATTCGCACCTGTCGTGGCAAGCCCCATGATGATGGTCAGGATAAAATATTTTACAGTCATGATCGTTCTTTTATTTTTCTGATAAGGATATTGGTTGTCTGCTATCTGCCGGCGGAAAACGGCTCTGACAGATGTCTGCTGTTCAAGTGGGTTGGCAGCACCCTTCTTTATGTTAAGGGCTGTTCTATCTGCTTTCGCTGTGTTCATGTTGCGCTTTTTCCAGCGGCTTGAGACCCTTGTTCAGTTTCTCTGAGAAAGTGAGTAGTGCCGTCTCAGCCATAGCCATGGCCTGCTCCGGGTTGTCGTAGGTGTCGGCCATTCCTCCACTTTCCCGCTGGGTTGCCAACTGTTGCTGCGGCATCTGCCTATACACAGAGATGCCCACAATGCCACACAGCAGGATAGCCGCTGCCGCAGCAATCCCCCATCGCAGGGAAAGATGAATGCGGGATTTTCGTTCGGCCTCAGCCAGTCCGTCAATCATATTGCCTAAACGCCTCTCCAGCCCATGAGGTGCATTCTCCGCCTTTGCTCCAAGCAGGGAGGCGAAGAGACTGCTGTCGGCAGGGAAAGCCTCCTCGTCGGCGTTTGTGGCAAAATAATCCATGAGCATGGCCTCCTCGGCATCGGTAGTTTCTCCGGCATAGTATTTGTCGAGAAGTGCCTGTATGTTTTCTTTTTCCATGATGTAGGGGGTAGTTATGTTCTTGTAGATGGCAAATGGAGCAGCTTCTCCATTCTTTGTCGTACGGTGCGTCGGGCGCGACTGAGGATCACTCTCAGATTGCCTGCCGTCAGACCAGTCTTCTCCGATATTTCTTCGATGGTCATGTCGAGCAGGTCCTTCATTTTCATCACCTCGCGCTGCCCTTCCGGCAACTCTTCCATCATCCTTTGTGCCACCTCGGAAAGCTCATGCTGCTCTATCCGTTGTGCCACATTGTCCTCGTCCGCTATTCCCTCAGCCCCACTTTCGTCGTCGCTTGTTTCGATGTGCGCCAGCCGCTGGCGGTCATAGAACGCATTGCGTACTGCCCTCAGGCAATATGCCTCATCGCTCTCTGTCTGCGGCAGGCGGTCGCGGATGGTCCAAAGTCGAAGATAGACATCCTGCACCAAATCCTCCGCATCATCTTTCCTGCCCGTCAGGCGGAAAGCCGTCCAGTACATAGTCCTTGCCCAAGGCATGAACCTGCGCTTGAATGTTGCGGCATCCATAGCAGTAGTGTGTTTTATTCACGTTCGTCAGTCGTCCACGAGGTCGGACTCCATGATACGACTGATTTCCTCCTCCCTTATCCTGCCTTTCAGCTGCACGAGTTCGGCATCCGATTCGGAAGTGTTGATGATGAGCAGTTCCGTGATGTCCGTACCCTCGCGCTTCAGCAGCAACTTCACATTCTCGCCGTCATCATTCACCTTCATCAGCGTCTCATAGCCGTTTTCGCCCATATTCTTCACATCCGCCATAAACCGTTGCTTCACCTCTCTGCTGCAATCATCGAGGTCAAGAATCCTCACGGCGGTAATCTTGCTTGCCAGCCCGATGGCCTTGCGCTCGTCCTTATCGTCAGCATTCGCCTTCGCCATGCCTACACCCAGGCGGAGCAGCATTCTGGGCACTGCCGTCACTTTAGCATTCGGCTCATTCTTATAGTTGGCGAAAAGGTCATCGTCAGCAATGCCATTGGAGCATGCCGCCATGCAAAGCAGGCAGAGCGAGCATACCATAAATTTCAGTGTCTTCATTTTTTTCGGTGTCATTGAGTGAATGGTAAGATAAACAATGCCCGCATCGAAATGCGAAGCGCATTCTGAAACGCTCTGGGCATCCATGTCAGAGCGGCATCCGGATTTCCCGCTCCTACTGTTCAGACGTAAGAAAGCGGCAAAGCGTTACACGAAAAGGTGAAAAAATCAACATCATACCTCTGGAAGAAGACAGTATTTGCATCAATGTCACATCACGCACCACTCCGCTACTAATATTATATATGTGTCATGCAGAAAGGCACAGGATACCATCATAAATACTGTCGATTCTGAAAAGCAAACATGACAAATCGGAGAGCAAAAAGCAAAATACTCTCAATAGTATTTGGGTTTTTATCTGATTATAAGGCTTTTCTCTATAATTTTGCGGTAGGTTTCTTAAAATTTACAAGAAGATATGAAGAAGTTTGTCATGTTTTTGATGCTTGTGTTGTGTGGAACTATCGCAAGCACGTCGTTTGCTCAGAGAACAACGACCACCACCAGTTATCAGAATGCTCAGGCCCGCATGCCTCAGGTATTGGTGCAGCCTTTGGTGCAACCTCTTGTAGTCGAGACGCAAGTGATGAAGGATGTGCCTAACACCTTTACGCTTGCACTCACGGCACAGAAGGTGAAGGACTTGGGCGACAATCTTGAAAGCGTGCACAACTATGGCGTATTCAAGTTTGCCGAGTCGACCAATGCAGACATGATTGTAGGTGCCACTTTTGATTTCCATACTGTGGATGGTGGAACAGGTTATGAGCTCGTCATCCGTGGTTTCCCCGCCAAGTTCACGAATTGGCACACTGCTACCAAGGATGATTACGAATGGATGCGCCTGACGGGTACGGACGGTGCAGGAAATCCCGTTATCAAGTCGACGAAATAAATTCATTTTTACATATACTTACATATAAGGCAGGGGCTATATAATTTCCACCCTCAAAGACCAGTTGAACAATTTAGGAATACAACAATGAAAAAATTTCTCCTTGCTGCCCTTGTGGGCCTTTTCTCCCTCACGGGGAGTGCACAGATTGTATCTTCTACCAGCCGTAACATCACCACTACTACTACGGTCGTCAAGAAGGAAAAGACGCGCTATTTCGGCATTGATGCCAGTGTAGGTAAGATGGCCTATAAAAATGAGTATTACGACGAGAAGTCCAGTTGCGGTGCCTTTGGCCTTGGTTTCCACTGGGAGCGTCACTACAATCCCTATATAGCCTGGGACACCTTCTCCGTATTCTGGGATGCTCCCTTCGATTCTCCCTCAGAATTCGATCGTGTGGCATTCAAGACCGGTGTCCGCGGCTTTACCCCCAAGTTCTTCCGCAACATGCGCGGCTATGCCAACCTTGACCTCGGATATGCTCTGCTGATATCCCAGGACTATTCTTATTATAATGGCCACTTAGAGGAAGAGGACATTGTGGCCCACCACGGCTTTGCTCTTGAGTTTGGCTTCGGTCTGCGCCTGACGGACCACGTAGGACTTGGCTATGCCCTTGACTGGGACAGCAATTCCAAATACAAGGGCAACTATCTGCGCCTGAGTTTCCTCTTCTAAAAAATAATTGACCTGCACGGTTGAAATAATAGTTTCGGACAGGAGGCAAATGCTTGTAATGCCAAGCATTTGCCTCCTGTCTGCTTTAATAGGTGGGTGCTGTAAATTCGCATTGTCAGATTTAGTAGGTATTTTCGAGACCAAATCTTAGGTTAATGCAATCCATTGGGGGCAATAGTACTGATATTTCAGAGAAGATATACTTCTCTGACAAAGTAAGTATATCTTCTCTAAAAAGAAGGGCTGACGCACCCCGCCCAGACAGGGTGTCAACTCAACTTTTTTCTAACTAA
>CAMGOT010000175.1 GCA_946060685.1 uncultured Bacteroidales bacterium | reverse complement strand
GCATTGATACCACCCTGTGCGGCGATGGAGTGGGCGCGGCGGGGTGAATCCTGGATGCAGAAGTTCTTGACCTTGAAGCCCATCTCTCCGAGCGAAGCAGCAGCCGAAGCTCCTGCCAGACCCGTACCAACGATGATGACATCGAGTTTACGCTTGTTCTTCGGGTTTACAAGTTTCTGGTGTGCCTTATAGTTGGTCCATTTTTCAGCAACGGGACCTTCAGGTATGCGGGAATTGAGAGTTGCCATTTTTATGCTTTGTTATGTGCGATACGTGATAATGTGAAGATTAGCAGCATGCTCCGCAGCAGAGCGAGCGGAACTGGAAGCAGAGAACTACGGCAGCGAACATGAGGATGAGTACGGTGGCGTACACATTGCCGATGCACTTCCAGCGGTTGAACCAGATCTTGCCGCTCCATCCCAGAGTCTGGAGAGCACTCCAGAAGCCGTGGGTGAGGTGGAACCACAGTGCTGCGAGCCAAACCAGATAGAGAACGGTGTAGACCGGGCAGGCGAATGTCTGGCCAATCCAGTAGTGACCGTCGGTAGCGAAGGTCACATCGCCGCCGATGAGTTCGGCAAACATCATGTTGTACCAGAAATTGTAGAGGTGCAGCAGCATACCGAGGATGACGATGACACCGAGTACAAACATGTTCTGGCTCGCCCATTCCACCTTGGCGGGACGGTCGGTCACCTGATACTTGTTGTTTCCACGAGCCTTCTTGTTCTGAAGGGTCAGGATGATTGCGTAGATGAAGTGGAGGGCGACAAGGGCTGCCAGACCGAGCGTGGCGGCTACGGCATACCAGTTGGCACCGAGCATTTCGCAAATCCAGTTGTAGCCTTCTGCTGAGAAGAGAGCCACAACGTTCATGCAACCATGGAAGGTGAGGAACAAGATGAGCGCGATGCCGGAAACCGACATGATCACCTTGCGTCCGATAGAGGAGTTAGTTAACCACATAGGTGTTGAATGAATTAAGTGTTTGTAATTTATGTAAGATTTATTGGTTTTTCATGTATCGGTGGCCTTGCATGCGGCGGGATGGTGCTTGGCCGTGTTGTTGAGCCTCCGCCATCTTTCTTTGCGGTACAAGGTTTAGCCTTTGCCCTTGTTTTTGCGATGTTTGCTGCAAGAGCACACTTTTCCACCGCAAAATTAAACTATTTCCATGGATTAGCCAAAAAAATACAAACTTTTCACCGTGTGTCATGGCTGAAAATTCCTGCATGCTGTAGTTTTTAGCCTTTTTTCGCGCATTTTCCTGCTTCATGACTTCTGGGTTCTGCCTTCTCGAAGCGGTTATGGGAATTGGCAGGGGAGCGTCGGATGAGCGGTTGGCACGGTGGAAATGTGCCGGAAGTCTTTTTCGACGGAACACACAGAAGACGCAGCGGGAAAGGAGCAGTAGGAAGAGCATCGGTGTGTTCCGTGTCCTCCGTGGAAATATTTCCATCCGGTGCAGGCCGGAAGCCTTTCCTTCTTGTTCACACGGCAAACCTCTTTTTTCAGAGAAGATATACTTACTTGCCCGGAGAAGATATACTTACTTTGCCCATGAAGTATATCTTCTCTGAAAAACCAGTAAAAACACCCTAAAAAAGCATCTTAACATAAATGGCGCTTTATCTAAACATATATCGCAAAGAATGTTTAGATACTTTGCCGTTTATGTTGACAGCGTTTTTTCGGTGTTTTCCTCCTTCGCTTGGCTCTTCTTTTCTCGGCTTGTCGTCGGGCTCAGGCATCTGCCGTGCAGGCAGAAAAAAAGCAGGGGGACTCCCTGCTTTTTGAAAGTTGATGCGTGTCGTTATTCGCCGAAGATGGCATTGAATATCTGGTCGGCTGCACCGGCATGGTCGGCAATATATTCCCGCGATGCCGAACCGGAGGTCTCGATGAGGTCGGGATGTGCTATGAAGTCATCGAGAAGGGTATTGAAATCCTTGGCACGGTGTATTTCATGGCAGCCACCGGCAGCAAGAAGGTCTTGAGCCTCACGGAACCGATGGTTGTTAGGACCGATGACGACGGGAACACCATAGACAGCGGCTTCCGGAACATTGTGGATGCCCACACCGAAGCCCCCGCCGACGTAGGCTACAGTGGCGTAGCGGTATATGCTGGAGAGCAGTCCGTAGCAGTCAATGATGACGCATTCGGCATTCTCTGGCAGAATCTCGCCGCTCAGCAGTTGGCTGTAGCGTGCGAAGGGTCGGCGCAGTTTCCGCTGTATGGCATCGAGATGCTCCGCGCTGACCACGTGGGGGGCAAGAATCAGGCGTACGGCAGGATGCGTGTTGAAATAGGGGATGAGAATATCTTCGTCGGGAGCCCATGAACTGCCTGCCACAATGGTGAAATGCGGTGCATAGACTTGATGCTCCCCTTCAGCGGGCCGTCCGGCAAAACGTTCGATGAGCGGTAGTGGTTTGGCTGCATCCTTGATGTCGATTACGCGGTCGAAGCGTGTGTCGCCCACCACGGTGACCTGCTCGATGTCCAGTCGTGCCAGGAGTTCCACGCTCTCTTCGTTCTGCACGAAGAAATGGGCAATCTTGCGCAAAGAGCCTGCGCTCCCGCTTCCCCACCACTTGAAGAAATACTGGTTGGGCCGGAAGATGCTGGAGACGCTGTAGAGCGGAATCTCCAGCTGGGCCAGACGGTCAATATAGTTGCGCCAGAATTCATATTTGATGAATATGGCCATTTCCGGCCGTGCCAGTCGGATGAAGCGTCGGGCGTTGAGCGGAGTGTCGATGGGAAGATAGGTGATGATGTCGGCCACCTCATAGTTCTTTCTCACCTCATAGCCGGAGGGCGAGAAGAAGGTCAGGAGAATCTTGTATTCCGGACGTTCCCTGCGCAGACGCTCCATGAGGGGACGGCCCTGCTCGAACTCGCCCAGGGATGCTGCATGGAACCACACCACCTTGTCGCCGGGCAGGACCTTTTCCTTCAGCGTTTGGCTGACTGCCTTATGGCCGTTCACCATCAGCCTTGCCTTCTTGTGGCCGAAGAGTGCGGCAAGGCGTATGAGAAGCCAATATGAAAGAATGGCTATATTATACATAGTCGGGGGGGAGTAAGGGGATTTGCTTTCTCAGAGGTTGGCAATAGCGAAATCCATGCGTCGGAGTGTCTCCTCGCGTCCTAAGAATGCGGCAAGTTCGTGCATGTCAGGACCCTTTCCCTGTCCTACGAGGCATACTCGCCAGGCGTTCCAGGGCTTCACTCCCGTCTCTGCCACCCAGGCATCCACGGCAGCACGCTGTGTCTCAACGTCAAAGTCGGGGAGTGCGGCAAGAATCTCGCGCAGCTGGCGCATGTCTTCGGCGGAATGCTCCGTCCAGTTCTTGCGCACGAATTTGTCCTCGCGGTTGAATTCGGTGGGAGCGATGAAGAAGAAGTCGCAGAGGGGCCAGAGGTCAGCCACGAAACTTACGTTGCGCTTCTTGGTCTGCCCGCTCTGTCCGTCCACGTATTCTATGTTCTTCGTCTTCATCATCTCGAAGACTGCTGCTGCCTGCTCTTCCGTGGCTTCCACTCCATGTTCAGCCAGGATGCTGACCAATTCCGGAGCCACCTCTGCTGCCGGACGCTTCAGGAGATATTCGCGGTTGAACCACCATCCTTTGACATAGTCGAACTTGGCACCTGCCTTGGAGCATTTCTTCAGGTCGAACTTGCTGATCATTTCCTCCATCGTCATTATCTCCTGGTCGTCACCGGGATTCCATCCCAGGAGTGCGAGGAAATTGAGTACTGCCTCGGGCAGATAGCCGTCTTCACGATAGCCGTGAGAGGTGGCTTTAGTCTTAGGGTCTGTCCAGAGGAGGGGGAATACGGGGAATCCCAGCTTGTCGCCGTCGCGCTTGGAGAGTTTTCCGTTGCCTGTGGGCTTGAGGAGTAGAGGAAGGTGGGCGAAGCGGGGCATGGTGTCCTGCCATCCGAGGGCACGGTAGAGCAGCACATGGAGGGGGGCACTGGGCAGCCATTCTTCACCGCGGATGACGTGGGAAATCTTCATCAGATGGTCGTCCACGATGTTGGCAAGATGATAGGTGGGGAGCTGCTTTGTGCTTTTGTAGAGCACTTTGTCGTCGAGAACGGCAGAGTTGATGACTACCTCGCCGCGGATGATGTCGTCGATGTGGATGTCTTCCCCGGGCACCACCTTGAAGCGTACGGTGTAGGGTGTGCCGGCTGCAATGAGGCGTTGTGTCTCCTCCTCGCCGAGCGTCAGGCTGTTGCGCATGGACATGCGTGTGGCGGCGTCGTACTGGAAATTCTCGTGGGCGGCACGTGCAGCATCGAGTTCTTCGGGAGTGTCGAAAGCCACGTAGGCATGGCCACTGGCAAGAAGCTGGTCTACGTATTTCTTGTAGATTTCGCTGCGTTCGCTTTGGCGGTAGGGGCCGTACTCGCCACCGTAGGAGACACCCTCGTCGAAGGTGATGCCTAACCATTTGAACGACTCGATGATGTATTCTTCTGCCGTGGGGACAAACCGCTCGGTATCGGTATCTTCAATGCGGAAAATCATCTCGCCACCATTCTGGCGGGCAAAGAGATAGTTGTAGAGCGCGGTGCGCACACCGCCGATGTGGAGAGGTCCGGTGGGGCTTGGAGCGAAACGGACGCGTACTTTTGCTGACATGGTTGTATTTTGGTTTTAGGGGTGTTCTATAAATTAGTATATAATCTTTTTTTTCAAGGGGTGTCTGCTTGGC
>CAMGOT010000174.1 GCA_946060685.1 uncultured Bacteroidales bacterium | reverse complement strand
GTGCCGCGCTGGTCAACGATGCCGAACACAGAGTTCGTTCCGCCCATGTCAAGACCGATAACATAGGGCTTCTCGCTTGCTGTTTCCATGGTGTTGTATATTGGTGTTGTATGGTTTTGATTTTGTTCAGACTGGAAATTTCAGAAAACACGCAGCAAATTTACGACAATATGACAATTTGCCAAAATTTTTCGGTATTATATTCATGCCTACATAGCAATTTGCCGCATATCTGAACTCCGACGGCTGTAAAAACAGCGCATTCTGAATTCGGATATGCAGCAAAATGCCTGAAGCATCCTCCCGGTATCAATAGGAGAGGCGGATGTTGTCGACCCAAAGGGCATTGCCTTCCGTGCCGATATAGGCACCGCCGTGGCTGGAGGTGAACTGCAGCACGATGTGAGTGGGCGTGGCATCGCCTTCCCATTTCACTTCCTGCACAGGCACGAGCTTGCCCTTTGAGTTCTTGGCATAGCGCACGGCATTGAGTGCCATGGAATTGTTGTAGAAACTCTCGCCGGTGATGTCGCCATAGCGGATGGGGAAGGAGGCATTGTTCACCCACCCTGAGGTGGTCTTGCTGAAGCGTTGCACCATGGTGCCCACACGCGAGGCGAAAAGGTTGCCATTCTTGTCCTCCCATCGTTTCTGAAGGAAGAGGATGCATTCTGCCATGTCCATGCCTTTGACGGTGGAGCGTCCGCCCACTCCCTTCTTGATGCGGTTGGGCGTCCCGACGATGTGGGTCTTATAGTCGAACTTGATGGCTTTGGGCCGCTTGCTGAACCTCATGCCGAAACTCATCTTTCCATAAGGATTCTTTGCATTGTTCACAGGCTCCACGAGCTCTCCGAGAAAGATGCTTCCTGCCGCCAGCACCTCGATATTCACCATGCCGAGCACCTTGCACGATTCCATGTGGGTGTAGAGCTTGGCGCAATATCCATGCCCTGCCCGCTCTTCGCGATACACGGAAGTATTGGTCTTGACAATTCCCACGGGCTTTGCCAGGACGTTGGAAGTGGCCCACGGACTGCCTCCCATGTTCTTGTAGGGCACGGCTTCATCCGTGGATCCGTTGGGGGCAATCTCATAGAGGGTCTTTACCTTTCCGCCCATCATGCTGCTTTCCTTGATTTTGCGCACATACCAGCGGTCGAGATTGCCGAAGGGCAACAGTTCGTCGCCTGCCGTGGCATCGCCCTGTGCCAGTTCCGTGAGTTCGGCTACACTATAATCCACCCCTGCCTCCTGCAACACCTTCGGGGAATAAGGCAGGGCTTTGGCAGCGGCGGCTGCCAGAAATAGAAGTACCGTCAGCAATTTTCCTTTCATTTTCGTTTCGTGAGTTTTTTGTGTTCTGTATAAGGGGGGATGACATCCCGCGATGTCATGTTCCCGAAAAAGTTCTGTCGAAGAGATGATACCGAAGGCCATCGGACGTACGGGGGGGGGGGCAACCAGCGGGGGCAATCAGAAAGACTCGTTCATGGAGAAGAGCACTCCACCACCCCATTTCCCGTTGACTTTCGTCGCGCCATAGTCCAAGCGGATATTGACGTTCTTGAGAAACTCCCAACGCGCTCCCAGTCCGAAGGTGGGGAGCAACTGCTCTTTGGTGAATTTCTTGTCGAACACTTCACCGCATCCTCCCCATACCACCATGCCCCAGCGTCGCCACAGGTGCTGGCGGAGTTCCAGCTGCGTCTCCAGGAGATGGCGGTCGCGATAGCGTCCCTCGTAGTAGCCTCGCATTCGCTTCGCGTTGCCCAGTTCGCTCATGAAATTCCAGTAGGGTTCGTCGCCCCAGATGAATTTTCCATGCAGGTCGTAGGCCATGATGCAGCCTTTCCATAGCTTACGATAGATATCGAAGGTGACTTCCGTCGTGGCATAAAGTCCCATATCCGAGAAGCAGGCAGGAGCCACGGTCTGGTCGGCCTGGAGGAACATGCCGCGATGAGCATTCAGCGTGAAGTCGCGGGAATCGTAGGTGAGGGTTGCTCCCACGCTGAGCGAATTGGTCTTGCGCTTCTGTCCGGCAAAGGTGTCGTAATACTTCACTTCCGTGGTGGTAGTGGTGCCGTCCTCCAAGGGTGTCTCCACCAGTTGTGTCTCTACGGGCAGCTTCACGTATCCTGCTCCGCATTCGGCATCGACGGCAGTCTGCAGGGGCAGCTTCACGTCGGCTGCTCCA
Organism: uncultured Bacteroidales bacterium; assembly: GCA_946060685.1. Lineage (GTDB taxonomy): Bacteria > Bacteroidota > Bacteroidia > Bacteroidales > Bacteroidaceae > Alloprevotella. Next base: position 2,546 of record CAMGOT010000174.1, on the reverse strand, counting down.
AGCCAGGTGTAGAGGATGTGGGGGCCGAAGAAAAGATTGTCGGCCAGGCGCACGAGGAAGAAGTTTTCGAAGATGAAGCGGTTGCGCCGGAACTCCGTCTTCATCGCATCGTGGTCGCCATAGGCGAATCCCATACCGTAGTACTCCGTGGGGAAGGTACACCCATCGAGCACATATTCCCATTTGAAGCGTTTCTTGGGCAGGAAGTTGGTGCCTCGTATTCCCACACGCACCAGTCCCTTCGTCGTGATGTCGCCGAAGGTGATGATATTCGAGAGGGGCAGTTCCTTGTCGTTGCGGTCCCAGGAGTAGATGCCTGTACCGCAGATGCCGATACCGAAGCCTTCGGTCGAGCTATAGTGCGGACCGAGAATCAGGCGATAGTTGAACTTCTTGCCGTTGGGCTTGTTGCCCTGCCGGAAATAATTGACGAAGCGGTGGCCGAAATACTTCTTGTCCGGCTGCCCGGCCTTCGCCATCTCTTCCTCTATGCCGGCAAGGAGTGTCACCACGCTGTCGGCAGGAATCGAGTCGCACGCTGACGGTGCTGAACCGGCGGCAGGCACTGCCATCGACAGAACTGCTGCTATTACTGAGACTATTCTTTTCATATCTGCCGCAAAATTACGAAGAAAAAGGTTTATGGTGAGGCTTTTCAAACATTATTGTACAATTTTCCAGCATTTTAGGATGACGAATGTCCGAAAACTTACACTCTATAATACGTTTTTAAGGTTATTTTCGTAATTTTGCACGCGCTGTGCATGAAGGTGTATGGCCTTCGTCCGCTTCCCTACTGACCCTATCATTCTTTTTTCATCACATCGTGATTTCGGACAACATCACTTTTCTCCAGACACATCATTTTTTTCTACACCATATAAATGAAATACGCTCATCTTTTTTCTGCGCTGGCACTTGCCTCGCTTCCCGCGCTGGCATACGCACAGACTGACTACGCACAGACTGACAATGCCTTAGTCTCCACCGCCGAACATGAAGGCCTGGTTGCTCATTCTGAGATGCCGTGCACCGACACTCCTTCCTTTACCGCCACCGACGAAGAATTTGGCGGCAGCACGCTCTCCAACAACGAGACCTTCATGAAGGGCAAGGCTGCTGACGGCCGCCGACTGGAGGACTGGACGAAGAAGTCCAAGCCATCCGTCAACTTCGGTGGCTATATCATCGGAAAATATGCTTGGGACAAACGTGAGGCTGAGGAAGCCACGCAGGATGGCTTCAACCTTCGCCTTGTGCGTCTATACGTCAGCGGCGAGGTGTTCCGCGACTTCAAATACCGCATACAGCTGGAAGTGAACGGCACGCCCCACATCAAGGATGCCACTCTGGAATGGGTGCATTGGAAGGAGTTCAGCATCAAGGCCGGACAGTTCAAGCGTGCTTTCTCCTTTGAAAACCCCTACAATCCCTTCGACGTGGGTGTGGGCGACTATTCACAGCTCGTCAAGAAACTGGCAGGATTTGACGACCGCATCAACGGCACCACAAAATACGAGAAGAGCACCAACGGCGGACGCGACCTCGGACTCCAGTTCCAGGGCGACCTCTTCCCCAGCCGCCGCGACGGACACACCTTCCTCCACTATCAACTGGCTTTCTACAACGGACAGGGCATCAACACCTGGGATGTCGACAAGAAGAAGGACATTATCGGAACATTGCAGTTCAACCCGGTGAAGAACTTCACCATCGGCATCTTCGGCTGGAAGGGTACGGCTGCCGTGAAGGAGAAGGTGCAGATGGCCGAGGGCATGGGCGGCAGCAAGACTGCCATCCGCACCACCGACCGCAACCGTATGGCTGTGGGCGTGAAGTATGAGAGCAACTGGACATTCCGCGCAGAATACGCCCGCAGCTGGGGCCACAAACTCGACGACTACGCATGGAACGGCACGAAGAACCAATATGAGCTGACGGCCGCCGCCGCTGCCAACGGCAAAGAGGCCGACGCCTTCTATGCCACCCTCGGCATACCCTGTGCAGCCTGGCTCAAGGCCTACGTGAAATACGATCTCTACCGCGATTATGCTAACTCCAAGCGCATGAACAGCATCTATTCTGCTGCCCTGAACTTCAAGTTCACCAAGAACCTCTACTTCCAGGCCCAGTACAACCTCGTCGACACGAAGGACGATGTGGTGCCTTCCAATGAGGACCGCTACAGCCAGCTTTGGGCAGAGATGTACGTGCGCTTCTAAGCAATAGCCTGCGTGCCGCCCTTGTCGGCATCGACCTCAAAGGCCTTTTCAGGAAGGCGGTGTAGGGATGGAGCGAAGGCACGCCATCCTAAAGCTGGCAGCACGTTGATGCCATACTCATAGCCCGGGGCAATCCGCCTTGGGCTATGTGCTTGTTGCTCCCCCCTGCTTTTCCTTTCGGCCAGCCATTAGCTTGGGGCATGCATTGGTATCGGCATTGTTGTATTTTTTTATTTCCGTCTGATTATAGGGGTGTTCTATAAATTAGTATAGTATTGGTCATTAGCAAGCTTTAAGATGTACACAAATGCCATAACTATCTAT
>CAMGOT010000173.1 GCA_946060685.1 uncultured Bacteroidales bacterium | reverse complement strand
AAGCAGACACCCCTTGAAAAAAAGATTATATACTAATTTATAGAACACCCCTATAACTAAAACAGGCACATCACATGCGACATCCTAATGATGAAATTTTTCAGAGCCACCTTTTTCCTTTGATGGGATAAGGAAATCTCCATCCAACGCAAAGGCAATGCTCGGGTATTTTGAAAGCAACGTCCGGATATCTATTACTCGATTCCCGTTTAGATGCCAAAAAATTCACTTTTATATGCTTTTTAGGTGCCAAAAAAGTAAGATTTCTCCTGTTCTTTGATGCCAATAATTTTTTTGTTAGTATCTTTGCAGCTGAAACACAATCAATTATAGCATGAAAAAGTATTATAAGCGAAAAATTGACTATGAATTGGAGAGTTGGGTATCAGCCAATGAGCGCAAGCCATTGCTTCTCAGAGGGGCAAGACAGGTGGGCAAGACCACTGCTGTGAGGCATTTGGGAGAGAAGTTCAAGCATTTTGTCCAGGTGGATTTCAACGAGCGGCATGATGTGCATTATCTTTTTGAAGGAACATATTCCCCGCAGGAGATATGCCAGATGCTGTCCGTGTTGCTTCGCACACCCATCGTAGCCGGCGAGACGCTGTTGTTCTTTGACGAAATACAAGCCTGTCCGTCGGCCATCAATCGTCTGCGTTATTTCTACGAGAAATTCCCCGAACTCCATCTGGTAGCGGCTGGCTCGCTGCTGGAGTTCGCGTTAGAGACACTTCCTTCATACGGAGTGGGGAGAGTCAGAAGTATCTTTATGTATCCTTTCTCTTTTGAGGAATATCTGTGGGCTACAGGAAATGAGGCATTGGCAACTATGATTAGTGCATCATCTCCCGAAAAGCCATTGCCTCTGCCCATTCATGAGCAGGCATTGCGACTGCTTCGGGTCTTTCTGGTCATAGGTGGAATGCCGGCCGTGGTGGCAAGATATTGTGAGGACGGCAACCTGTTGGAGTGTCAGAATATCCTGAGCGAACTGGTATTGTCGTTCCGCGATGACTTTGCCAAATACAGAAACAAGGTGCCTTCATCGCGCATTGACGCTACATTCCGTTCCATAGCCGAACAAGGTCTGGGAAAGTTTGTGTATAACCGAGTTGATACAGATGCCTCGACGGCAGAAATAAAGACTGCCGTGGAAACCCTCATATTGGCAGGACTTGTCTATCCCGTCACACATTCTTCCGCCAATGGAATACCGCTGGGTGCAGAAATCAACGAGAAATACCGGAGGATGATTCTGCTTGACACCGGACTTCTTCAAAGGATTCTCAATCTTGACATTTCTGATATCCTATCATCAAATGATATAAAGGTGGTCAACCGTGGGGCTGTTGCCGAAACGTTTGTAGGAACAGAGTTGGTGAAGTCCGCTTCATGCTACAGTCCATATCCTTTGTATTGTTGGCACAGGGAGAAGGCTGGCAGCAATGCAGAAGTGGATTACGTGGTGCAACTGGGCACACGGATTTTCCCAATAGAGGTGAAATCCGGATCTAAAGGTTCAATGCAGAGCATGCGCCTGTTTATGGAGGCAAAGGGCATTGGCAGGGGCATACGAACCTCATTGGAGAATTTCTCTTCCTATGACGACATTCTCGTCTATCCCCTTTATGCCATAAGCAACATGCTTGGCCTTTCGTCACACATTTAGGTGGAACTTGCCTACAGGCGGTTGGTATTGTCAAGAGATATTTCATATGTTTCTTGTCAATTCCCCAAACTTGATATAGGCACGACACATTTCTGGAGAATGGAGTCTACAATGCGAGGTTTATATTTAGGGAAAACTATGCAAAAAAAGTATCTAAACATACTTGGCCATTAAAGATAAAGAGCCAAATATGTTTAGATACTTTACCAAGTATGTTGACAGCCTCAAAATGCACTGTCTTGTTGTCTAAAATAGGTCATTCAAACAGGGGTTCACTGCTTGTTGGCATCCCCCCGTTTTCAGAGAAGATATACTTCATCGGCCGGAGAAGATATACTTCATCGACCGATGAAGTATATCTTCTCTAAAATATCAGTAGTATTCCATGATTCCCGACCTGTACGGTCGTAAATCCACGGAATACAATACACACACGCGATAGAAATCCGTGTCATCCGTGGAAGAGACTCAACCGTTCAGGTCAAATCGCTCAAAAATTTCGCAAGTAGTTGCGGCTTGTTATCAAGCATCAACTACTTGCGAATTATATTACACTAAAATAATGCCCTCTCACCTTGGAGATAACGCTGTGGAAAAGCGTCAAGGCCCGATTATTTCATGGCTCCCATCTTAAGCGTGAATCCTCCATTTTTAAGGAGATCGGCATGGGAAATGCGAAAACTCTTGTATGGCTTTCCAGCGACCTTGATGCCTTCTATCCGAGTGTTCTCCGCAGCACCCGGAGCAGAGATAACAACTGTCTCATGACCGCCCACGGGCTGCTCCAGGCGTATGGTCACCTTATCAAAGACGGGGGATGTGATGGTATACGATGGGTCAGCGGGATTGTCGGGATAAATACCCATCATTGAGAACACTGCCCAAGCACTCATCGTTCCAGTGTCGTCGTTGCCAGGAATACCGTTCGGAGCGTTGTGGAAATATCGCTCCAGGCATTCACGCGTCAGTTTCTGCGTACGCCACTCCTCACCCTTGAAATAGCTGAAGAGATAGGGATAGGCTATGTCGGGCTCATTGGCAGGGTCGTAGTTCCCGTCGTCGAACACCCGCTGGAGTTTTTCCACGAATTTCCTGTCGCCACCCATCAGTTTCGCCAGTCCCTTCACATCGTGGGGTACATAGAACGTATAGTTCCACGCATTGCCCTCATGGAATCCCGGACTCGGCTCAAAGTTCTCTCCCTGCTTCGGATTGAAGGGTGAGAGGAATTTTCCTTCGGGAGTAATGGGTCTAAGCGTGCCGTAGTCCTTGCAGTAGTAATGCTTGTAGCCCATGGAACGGTCGAGATAACGCTTCTTCCCCTCACGGTCGGCCATTGCCTCTCCGGCAAATCGACTAAGGGCATAGTCGGCAATATAATACTCCAAGGCATGACTCACGCTGTTGTCGAACTCGCTCTCCAACGGGCAATAGCCGCGCTTCAGATACTCGTCGTTGTCCGGGCGCAGAGGATTCTCGCTTCCTGGAGTGTCGGCACCGCGACGCATGGCCTCATAGGCCAACTTCACATCGAAATCCCGCAGTCCTTTTGCCCAGCTGTCATAGATGACGGGGATGGCAGGGTCGCCCTCCATCGTGAAGGTCTCTCTCCCGAAGAGTTCCCATTTCGGCAGCCACCCGCTCTCCTTGTACATATCGAGCATCGTGCGCACCATATCCTGCTGACGGCTTGGGAAGAGGAGCGTGTTCAACTGGTGGGTGCAGCGGTAGGTGTCCCAAAGGCTGTACACGGTGTAGCGATTATAGTCTGTGTGCAGGATTTCCTCGCCTTCCATCGCAGGGTACTCACCATTCACGTCCTGAAGGATATTGGGGTGTATCTGCAGATGATAGAGTGCAGTGTAGAATATGGTGCGCTGTTCTTCCGTACCGCCTTCCACGGTGACGGTGCTGAGCGCATCCTCCCATGCCTTTCTGGCCTTTGCCGCCACATCATCGAAATGCGTACCCTCGGGCTGTTCAGCATCCAGATTCTTTCTGGCATTCTCGATACTGACGAAACTGACACCCATCTTTACTTCGATTTCTTCGTTTTCGGCAAAGACAAACGTCCAATAGGAACCGATGTCGTCGCCTCCCAAATCGCGGCGATAATTCTCATAAAGCTTATATTTTCCTGCCTCCGGGTTCCATTCCTTCTCCACGCCATAAGCTTCACGCTGCTTTTTCCAGAATCCTCGCCGCTCAGGCTGCTTACTTACCCGCAGCACAAAATAGCAGGGGTACCAGGCATGGGAACTGTTATAGCAGAAGCCACCCAACATCTTCTGTCCCTCAATCTCACAATCGTTGACGTAGCGCACGAAGGCACCGCTTTCATTGGTCAATCCTTCGCCAAGATTGAGCAGAACGTGCCCTTCACCCTTAGGATAGGTGAAGCGTGCTATTGCCGTACGTGGTGTGGCACTGACTTCTGTCTTTATATTGTATTTTGACAGACGATTGCTGTAGCGCCCCGGTGTGGCCTCCTCATCGGTATAGGTGGAACCATACTCATGATAATCCACATCCAGCAATCCGGATGTTGGCATCAGCAGGAGGCTTGAAAGGTCAGGACATCCCACTCCACTTAGATTCACATGGCTATATCCTGTAAAGAAAGAATTGGTCTCCTCATAGGGTGTCGACCACCATCGGGCGTCCTTGTCGAACGCATTAAGGTCGCTGCCCATCACATTGAAGGGCACCACACTCATCAATCCTGCCGGCACAACGGCTCCGGGATTGCACGTTCCGAAATTCGTGGTACCGATGAATGGATTGACATAGTCGACAGGTGATTTCTCCGCATGCAGCAACACGGGCCACAATAGAAGAAGGAAAAACAAACGTTTCATAAAGATTTAAGGATGTACTATAAATGATATTATTTAGGTAGGTTCTATTAAGGGGTGTTGTATAAATTAGTAGAGTTGTACTTATTCAAAGAGTGTCTGCGCGCCTCGGCCATATTCAAGCAAGCTTGATATGGCACTCGGCTTGTCGTCGATGGAAAGTAGATATGTGACTCTTCTGTCGAATATGCGATAACGCTGCGCATCGGTAGGATGTATCTACTTG
>CAMGOT010000172.1 GCA_946060685.1 uncultured Bacteroidales bacterium | reverse complement strand
ATACATTATTAAACCTATATATATAGCAGACCCCACGCATCTCTACACACGTGGGGTAACAGAGGTAACAGCGGTAACAACGGTAACGGGGGGCGGTTACTCCTGTTACCCATGTTACCTCCTGCGTGTAGAAGGCGAAAGAAACGCAGGGGGCGGACACTGCCCCTCGTCCGCCCGGACAACTCTTGCCTTACGGCGAAAAACGCCGTACCTTTGCCGTGCAATTCAGAAATGACGGGTTGCACTCTCGATTCCGTCCGCACGCACAGGGCTGGTGAGTCCCAAGCAAGTCCCAAGTGAATTCTAAGCAAGTCCCATTTTCTGCGGACAAGGATGGGAGGCTGTTGGGAAGAGCAAGGAAGGAAGAAGACGAACGAAACACACAAGCCTTTGCGGATGGAAAAATGGGACACCCTGTTTCCAAATCAAAAAAAGCACATTCATTTCCTCTGCCATTTTTTTCATAAATTTGCAGCGGTTTCGGATTATTATCGTATTTTTGCCAATCATTCGTTTTTCGTGCAGGACGATATGCCTAAACTCCCATCCCATAGAAGCATCCTCCTTCGCCTTTGGAGATATTTTCAGTTGCTCGGCCGCCCCATACTTCGCCATGGGGTGTTCATCCTCTTCATGACGCTCCTCATGGCCGTCACCTACAGCATCGTGGGTGAGCCACGCACCCGGCATCTGGATTTCTACGTGCTTCAGTTCGTAGCCGACCTCTATGTGCTTTGCGGCATCTTCTGCCTCCTTCCGCATCGCCCCATGCGAGTGTTGAAACTCGCCGTCTACGGCATGAGCTATATGCTGTGTTTCGTCGAGGCCTTCCTCTACCGCCGCTTCTATCTCTCCTTTTCCCCCACGATGCTCAATCTCGTGCTGGAGACCAACGATGGCGAAGCCTCGGAATTCCTCTCCAGCGTGATGCGCTCCCCGCAACTGCCCCCCACCCTCCTGCTCTACGGCAGCCTGCTTCTGGCCAACATCATCGTCGGCCTTTGGGGACATTCCTGCTACGTGCGTCTCGGACGCTGGCTCATGCGGCAGAGGAAGAGCGGAATCCGCCTGCGCCATTATGCCGGACGCTTCATGCAAAGCCTGGTGTTTCCCGCAGCCGCACTCCTCCTCCTGGCCACTACCCTCATTCCCTGGACCAAGGAGAAGTACAAGATGCTCGATTTCCTGTGGATTCAGGAGAGTACGGAAGCCGAGAAAATCAGCGGCAACGTGTTCTATTCCCCCATCCACCGCATCGTCTATTCCCTCAAGTTCGCCCTGATCGTGCGCCACGACACGGAACTGCTGGCAAGCCGCATGGAGGCCTTGCAGGAAACTGCCGGCAACAGGCCAGACCGACAGGAAGAAGCGGACATTCCTGCCGACATCGTACTCATCATCGGCGAAAGCTACAACAAGCACCATGCCTCCTGCTATGGCTATCCGCTCGCCACAACGCCTCGTGCCGACAGTCTGAAGAAAAGGGGCGAGCTCACGGTCTTCGATGATGCCGTGACACCCTGGAATGTCACAGCCAATGCCTTCAAGAACATGCTCTCCACGCATTCTGCCGACACTCCCGGGAGATGGACTGACGGGGTGCTCTTTCCTGCCCTCATGAAGAATGCCGGATGGCAGGTGGCATTCATCACCAACCAGTTCTACCGCTCCCGACGCCAGAACCGCTCTGACTTCAACGGTTCATTCTTCCTCAATCATCCACGCCTCGACTCCCTGTGTTTTGACTACCGCAACCATCGCCACTATCGCCATGATGCCGCCCTCGTGGGCGAGATGGCAGGCATAAAGCCCTCAAAACATAATTTCTACATCTTCCACCTGATGGGACAGCACGTGATGTACGACGAACGCTTTCCGGAGAATCAGGCGATATTCGCTGCCGAGGATGTGGAGCGGCCCGACCTCACACCCGAGGAGCGCGCCATAGTGGCAGCCTACGATAATGCCACTCGCTACAACGACGCGGTCGTCATGAGCATCATACGCAAGTTCCGTAAGCGCGATGCCATCGTGGTGTATCTTGCCGACCATGGTGATGAGGTCTACGACGGATCGGTGGGCATGTTCGGTCGCAACCATTCTGCATCCCTCACCCCCGAAATTCTCAGACACGAGTATGAAATTCCGCTCATGATCTGGACTTCACGCACGTTTCGCAGGCGTCATCCCTCCACCGTGGAGCGTATCCGGGAAGCCCGTCACCGGCCCTTTGCCTCCGACGACCTGCCGCATCTCGTCCTCGGACTTGCCCAAGTAGCCACCCCCTTCTATACTCCCGAGCGCGACCTTCTTTCGCCCTATTTCCTTCCCCGGAAGCGTACCATCAAGGGCACCGCCTTCTACGAGGACATTATGCACGAACACCGGGGGAGAGAGCAAGGCGAAGACATCGGGCAGCATATACTCCCTGAATAAAATTTACAGCACCCTATATAGCTATATGACCCTCACCAAGACCGACACCGCTTTTCTGAAAGGCATCGCCATTCTCATGATTGTGCTTCACAATTTCTGCCATCATCTGCCCATGAGCGTCACGGAGAACGAGTACACCTTCTCGCCCGACCGCATCCTGCGGCTTTGGCACTATTGCTGTCAGGGCGGGCCGCATGTCGTGCTCAATCTGTTCAGCCATTTCGGTCATTATGGCGTGCCGCTCTTCCTGTTTCTCAGCGGATATGGCTTGGTGAGGAAATACGAAAAGAATGCCCCTCCCATGCTCTCCCTCCCAGGGCACATACGGGCCGATGCCGGATTCATCCTGACCCATGCCAGAAAACTATGGCGGCTGATGCTTCCTGCCATCGCCATCTATTGGGCATGGGTGATGTGGAGCGGAGGAGTGTGGAAAGTGTCGGCCACCGACCTCCTGGCGATGGTGACCTTCACCTCCAATCTCCTCATCAGGCGCAATCTCATTCTGGGTCCCTGGTGGTTTTTCTCCCTCATCCTCCAGCTCTACATCATCTATCGCATCATATTCTATCACTTCCGCAGCCAGCGGGTGCTGCTCGGCGTCACCGCCTTGTTTTTCCTCATCCAGGCGTTCCTCTATTTTGCCGATGTCCGCCTGACTCCCGACGGCCGCATCGCCCTCTTCGACACCGACCCTTACCATACCGACCTCTTCAACTACGGCCGCTATAACGCCCTGGCTTGGCTGCTGCCTTTTGCCGCCGGCATATTTGCCGCCCGAAGCCAATGGGTAGAAAACTGCAAGCCATCACGCACGACACTCATAGCATGCAGCCTGACGGGTACTCTCCTCCTTGCGGTAGCAGCCCTGGATGCCTTCCAATGGCTTCTCTCGCCTCTCTATCTGCTAATTGCCATGCTGCCGATGGCCTTCCTCATGAAGGGGAAAACATGGCGAAAGGCCATGGAATGGACGGGCACCATTTCCGCCACCATCTTCGCCCTCCACCCCATAGCACGGGCCGTCACCATCACCGCTGCCAAGAATGCCGAGCGCACAGGGCAATGGATGCTCACCTACTGCCACATCGCGCTCTATCTTCTCCTCACTTTCTTTTCGGCATGGGTGCTTAATGCCGTATTAGGCTGGTATACGAGGAAATGCCATGGGGTACTTCCACCAAAATCCTGAATTCCATCCTCTCCCCCCCCCGCACCGCATCGCCCCCCCAAAAAAACAGACGAGAGGGCAATGGAGAAAGGCTCAAAAATATAAAGGCTCACAAGATTATGGACGAACAGAAAATCTCCGTCGTCGTCTGCACCTACAATGGCGAGCGTTTCCTGCGCGAACAACTCGATTCGCTCCTGGCACAGACGCGCGTGCCGGACGAGATTATCGTGCAGGACGACGGCAGCACAGACGGTACGCTCCGCATCCTTCAGGAATATGCCGCACGCCACCCCATTTTCCACATCCTGAAGAACGTTGGGCCGCATGGCGTCAATCCCAATTTCTTCTCGGCATTGCGGCAAGCCACGGGCAGTCTTATCGCCATCTGCGACCAGGACGACATCTGGATGCCCACCAAACTGGAGCATCAGGCACAGGCCATGGCCGACCATCTCCTTGTGGGGGGCTGCAGCCTGCCTTTTGCCGAGGACGATTCCACACCGGTCGATGCCGACACCCGCCTGCCAAACATCGACCTCCTCCGCATGATGTTTGTGGGCATGATGCCCGGCCACACCCAAATGCTCCGCAGAGAACTCCTCGACCTTCTGCCAAAGTGCGAATGGTTCATGTACGACCTCCAGACGCAGGCCACGGCGGCAGCCTACGAACGTGTGGCGTTTCTCCCCGAAACTCTCGTCAGACAACGTCGGCACCAGGCAGCAGCCACCTATCATCAACCGCGTTCGAGAAGCCACAGCCTTCCCAATATTCTCCGTTCGGCATGGGCGGCCATCAGCCTCTATCGTCAGGCTCGACCGCACGTGCGGCATCGCTTCCGGGAGTGGCAGAAGTTTCTCGCACAGATTCCTGCCGACACGCCTTCCCTGCATAGGGCGAGAAGGATGGCCGCTCTCCTCGTGGCCGACGGCCCCGTGGCCTATCTCCGCCTCACCGCCTTCTGCTACAACCATCGTCGCCGGCTTTTCCATGCCGTTGAGCCCGACACTCTCCTCACCCGTCTTCGAGCCCTGTTCTTCCCCATCTCCTGTGCAGAATACTACAGGTATCTCGTGAAGGGATGTACCCCCAAAAAACAAGAGTCCCCCCCAAAAAATTGAAGGGGTGTTCTATAAATTAGCTTGAGGCGATTTTTTACCTATCGTGCAG
>CAMGOT010000171.1 GCA_946060685.1 uncultured Bacteroidales bacterium | reverse complement strand
AAACCGAGTGCCATAAAACTTTTTTTAATGGCCGAGGTGCGAAGGAGGAAGGTTTTCCAAGCTAATTTATAGAACATCCCTTACCTGATTTTTGAATTTGGGTGGAGAACAGATTGTCGGCCGAAAAAGGAATGCAGCCAGCTACACTACTGAAGAGAGTGGCAATGTGTGAGCCAACCCAAACCCAAAAAGACTGCAAAACGTAACCTTCGAAATGTTGTTCTTCTTTTGTTTAAGGTGGGAATTTCTATAGAACCCACCTTTATAATCAGAAGCAGGACTATCATCTCAAGAAACAGGACTATCGCGCTTCATTCACCCGCATCACTCCCTTCCATCCTTTGCCGCATTCCTGTGTCTGCCGTGGCATCGCTTCGTGCAATCTGTCTGCCATTCAAATGTCAAGCGGATATATAATGAAAATAAGGGAGGGGGAGGGGGCAAGCTGTTGAGAGAAAATTGGAGGAGGGGAAGGGAATCACCGTCCCCATGACGTCATCTGCATCGGCTAATGAATAATCCTGCCGTCTCGTTACGCCAGACAGGCAATGCAAGCGTCATCCTGAATTGCAAAAATAAGATGACGAACCATGCAATCCCTACTATCTGAACAATATAAGAAATGCCTTTTGCCGCACAAAATTAGATATTTTCCGGAAATGCTTCAAGAAAAGTGGGATATTTTTTTTAATTTTGCATCGTTTTTTCTGCCACACCCCCTATTTTCCTCCACTAAAATCTCACTTTACTTTGCATAATGACCCCATATCTTGACATTCAACATCTGACAAAAAGCATCGGCGACCTCATGCTCTTCGAGGACATTTCGTTCAGCGTCGCCGAAGGGCAGCACGTGGGACTGATAGCCCGAAACGGAGCAGGAAAATCCACGCTCCTTTCCATCATCTCCGGCAAGGACAGTGCCGACTCCGGCCAGATTGTCTTCATGAAAGGCTTGCGCATCGGCATGCTGGAGCAGCAGCCTGAATTCCGGCCCGAGCAGACGGTGATGCAGGCAGTCACCTCGCGCCTGAAATCAGAATATGCCTCCCTGCTCATCAGCGAATATGGCGAGCAACTCACCTCTCACACGGCAACGCTCGATGCCGATGAGGAATGGAAAGAAATGGAGATGCGGGCAAAGCAGATTCTTACAAAACTGAAAATCAGCAATCAGGACAAACCCGTCGGACTACTCTCCGGCGGGCAGCAGAAACGGGTGGCACTTGCCAGCGTGCTGATGGCCAACCCGGACTTGCTCATCCTTGACGAACCTACCAACCATCTTGACCTCGAAATGATAGAATGGCTGGAGCAATATCTTCAGCGCAACACCAAGGCCCTCCTCCTCGTCACCCACGACCGCTATTTCCTCGACCGCGTGTGTGGCTCCATCATCGAATTGGACGACCGCACCTGCTACACCTACCGTGGCAACTATGCCTACTATCTGGAAAAGCGCGAAGAGCGCATCGCCGTGACGAATGCCAACATCGACCGTGCCCGGAATCTTTACCGCAAGGAACTGGACTGGATGCGCCGTATGCCGCAGGCACGAGGCCATAAAAGCCGTTCACGCAAGGAAGCTTTCTACGAACTGGAGAAACAGGCCAGGCAACGCACGGAGGAGAGAATGGCAAGACTCGACATCAAAAGTGGCTACATCGGCAGCAAAATCTTTGAGGCTCAATATGTCTCGAAAGTCTTCGAGGATGGCATCGTCATTCTCCGCGACTTCTACTACAATTTCTCGCGCTATGAGAAAATGGGGATTGTGGGCAACAACGGAACGGGAAAATCCACCTTCATCAAGATGCTCCTGGGGCAGGAACCCACGAGCTCCGGACGCTTCGTCGTGGGCGAGACCGTACGCTTCGGATATTTCTCCCAGGAAGGTATGCCTGTCGACAATCAAATGAAGGTGATTGATGTGGTGAGGCGGGTGGCAGAAACCATCGACCTCGGAGGCGGACGCCGACTCACTGCCATGCAGTTTCTCAATCATTTCATGTTTCCACCGGCCCGACAGCAGGATTATGTCTATAAGCTCTCCGGGGGCGAGAAGCGTAGGCTGCAACTGTGCCTCGTATTGATGCAAAACCCGAATTTCCTCATTCTCGACGAGCCGACCAACGACCTCGACATCGCCACCCTGCAAATCCTTGAGGAATATCTCTATGACTTCCGCGGGTGCGTCATCGTCGTCAGCCACGACCGCTATTTCATGGACAAGGTCGTTGACCACCTGCTGGTATTCAAGGGCGATGGTGTGGTTGATGATTTTCCTGGCAACTACAGCCAGTATCGCGACTATTGTGCCATCAAGGAGAAGGAAACCGCAAACCAAGAGAAGAAGACACCGAACCTCACCGAAGCAAAACGCAAGCCCGTGCATGAGGGTTCCAACCGACGCCGACGCCTCTCCTATGCCGAACGCAAGGAATACGAGGCACTGGAGACCGACATCGAACATCTTGAGAAAGAAAAGGCCGACATCGAGGCGCAGCTCTGCTCTGGCACGCTGACCGTGGAGCAGATCACCATCCTTTCCCGTCGCCTCCCAGAAGTGAACGATGAACTCGATTGCAAATCCATGCGATGGCTCGAACTGAGCGAATGGGCATAGAAGCCCCTGCCCCACCCTTCCTCTGCTGATTCATAATTTTTAATATCCCTGTTATGCCACCTCTTGCAGAACGCCTGCGCCCCACCACGCTCGATTCCTATATCGGACAGCGCCACCTTGTTGGCGAGGGTGCAGTATTGCGCAATATGATCGATAGCGGACACATCTCTTCCTTCATCCTTTGGGGACCTCCGGGAGTGGGAAAGACCACCTTGGCCAAAATCATTGCCAACCGCCTCGACACACCATTCTATACCCTCTCGGCCGTCAACTGCGGTGTGAAGGATGTGCGGGATGTCATCGAACGAGCACGCTCCGCACGTTTCTTCAATTCCGTCAGCCCCATCCTTTTCATCGATGAAATCCACCGCTTCTCGAAATCCCAGCAAGACAGTCTGCTGGCTGCCGTGGAAACGGGGGAGGTCACTCTCATTGGGGCCACTACCGAAAATCCCTCGTTCGAGGTCATCCGGCCGCTGCTGTCCCGCTGTCAGGTCTATGTTCTCAAACCTTTGGACAAGGCTGACCTCCTCGCTCTCATTGACCATGCCGTACACACTGACACCGTACTCAAAACACGCGAGGTTCGTCTGGAGCAGACGGAAGCTCTCCTGAGATATGCCGGAGGCGATGCCCGAAAGCTCCTCAACATCCTCGACCTTATTGCCAATGCCACCCCCGAGGGCCAACCCATTGTCATCAACAATGCCAGTGTTGCCGAACGACTCCAGCAGAATCCTCTGGCATACGATAAGGACGGGGAAATGCACTACGACATTATCTCGGCATTCATCAAGAGCATCCGTGGCAGCGATCCTGATGCCGCCGTCTATTGGTTGGCACGCATGATTGCCGGAGGCGAGGATCCCAAGTTCATCGCCCGCCGTCTCGTCATCTCTGCCGCTGAGGATATTGGCCTGGCCAATCCTAACGCCCTGCTTCTCGCCAATGCTGCCTTCGATGCCGTGAGCAAAATCGGATGGCCGGAGGGACGCATCCCACTGGCCGAAGCAACTATCTACCTTGCCACAAGTGCCAAAAGCAACTCTGCCTACAATGCCATCAACGCTGCACTGGAGGTGGTGAACCGTTCGGGAAATCTCCCTGTACCCTTGCACCTGCGCAATGCTCCTACCGAACTGATGCGCCAGCTGAACTACCACGATGGCTATCTCTATCCCCACGACTATCCCGGCAATTTCACCCCGCAGGAATATCTCCCCACAGAACTCCACGACCTGCGCCTTTGGCATCCATGCAAAAATGCACAGGAAGACCGTGCAGAAGAGCGGATGCGGTATTATTGGAAAAAATGGCAAGACGAAGAGAAGCATCAAAGGGGTGATTGAAAAAACGATTGTAAATCGGAGCGTTTATATTTTTGCTTTTTACCTGCATTATTCTTACTGTTCCGTCACGAAAGGGCTAAATGGCTGTGCATCAGCGCGAGAAGAGCGAACATTGCGTTTCCGATGCAGCCGTTTATCCCTTGCCGTACGAATGAATCTGAACAATGCCGGTCAAGGTTGAAAAGGTAAAAGCAAGAACTGTTGTCCCAAGTTTTCCCTGTTGTCGTTGATTACAAGCCAACTGAGGACAAGAAGTCAAGGTTAAGGTCAAGGTTAAGGTTGAATCAATTTCTTGTTTTTTTTGCTTCCTCCACAATATTATAATGAACGCAAATCTCCGCAAATGTTCCGCAAATTAAAGAAATAATAATTTTACGATAATTCACGGATAATTCACGATAATTCGCGTTCAAAAAAAATCCGCATACTTATTTCTTGTCCAAATTTCTCGGATCATTTGTTTCCCTTACATTCCCGCAGCATTCCGTCGGCAGAAGATGGGGAAGCAAATCTCAAGCAAATTGGAAGCAAATATTTCTAACATCTGCGGAAAAATTATAATGTCAACATACCTCGCAAAGTATCTAAACATACTTTGCCATTTATCTTTAGATACATTGCCATTTATGTTAACATACTTTTTTAGGGTGTTTTGAGGCAAAAATCAGGGTATTCTGAGGCAAATCAGGGTGCTTTTTACGAGTCCAGCATGACCGAAGTGACAACAAAAACAGCATGGATTTCATGCTTGTGTCTATTGATTCAGTACGGCTTTCACAATATGTCTATTGTTTCAGCCATTTCTACTTTCTTTTCAAAGAACTCTTTCGTTAAGCGAGAGGAGAAGGGAT
>CAMGOT010000170.1 GCA_946060685.1 uncultured Bacteroidales bacterium | reverse complement strand
TACCCTTTTGTTTTAGGTAGTTACGCTATTATTTTTGACTTGCGAAACTTGAATACCATAACATCAAATACCATAAAGCTATTATCATGAAACGACAATTCATCACATTTCTTCTCTCGTCGTTTGCCGCAATGGGATTCTCCCAGCCGCTTGCTGAGGGGTATGTGCCTGTTGACCGGGCCAAATTCCCCGACTACCGTACCGGCAACTTCAATCCCGACCCCATAGCGGCACGCTTTGTCGCCCGCTATGAAGCAGCAGCGGCAGAAGGACGCAGAGGAACTGCGGCCACGGGCCGTCCGGACCACGTGAACAATGCTGCCACGCGCTATTTCCCGCCTGTCTTCAACCAAAGCTCAGGCTCCTGCGGTTCGGCATCGCGCATTGCCTATATGTTCAGCCATGAGCAGAATGCCTATCGCGACCGCGATGGCATGAAACCCGAAAACTATTTCCCCACACATTTCGTATGGCTCCTGACCTACGGCAACTCCGGCAAGGACGAATTCATCACGAATGTCGGTGTGCCTTCAGCCAAGACCTACGGCGGACAGACCTATTCCAACCTCTTCGGCTACAACGAATGGGATGATGAGGACGCAGGATGGATGACGGGCTACGAAAAATGGTTTGAGGCCTTCCACTATCGCTGCACTCCGCCTACATCGAATGTGGCCAGCGTAGGCACTGAAGCCGGTGCCGAGTTTGCCAAAAACTGGCTTTGGAACCACTGCGGCGACACCTCCTTCCATGCCGGCGGACTCATCGGTCTTGGCGTGGCATCGGGAGGAAAATGGTACACCATCCCCAAGACTCCGGCCAACGACGAGGCCGGTGTGACGGGAATGTACTACGTCGGAGAATGGGGTACCAGCGTTGACCATGCCCTCACGATGGTGGGCTACGACGACCGCATCGAATTTGACCTCGACGGCGATGGCATCTATGGCGAGAAAAACGAAAAAGGCGCATGGATCATCGTCAACTCCTGGGGCTCCTGGTGCAACGGTGGCTTTATCTATTGCCCGTATGCCTATGCAGGATCGGCATTCACCACCGACGGCAAGTTCAACGGCGATTTCTGGTGGGGCGAATTCTATCATGTCAGGAAGAACTATCGTCCTCTCCGCACCATACGCCTCAAGATGGACTACAGCCACCGCTCCGAACTCCTCCTGCAGGCCGGAGTGAGCAGCAACCTCGATGCCGACATGCCGGAGAGCATCATTTCCATGGACCATTTCAAATATGCCGGCGACGGCCACAACGGCGAACTCTCGCCTGCACCTGCAGTGCCTATGCTCGGACGATGGGCCGACGGCAAACTGCATGACGAACCCATGGAGTTCGGCTACGACCTTACCGACCTCTCCGCAGGATTCGACCGCAACCAGCCGCTGAAGTACTTCTTCATCATCACCCGAAAGCAGGACCTCAACGAAGGAAGCGGACACATCTACGAGGCAGGCATCATGGACTATGAGCACGACCTGGAAGGAGTGGAGACCCCCTTCGACCTTGGCGAAACGGGTACCTTCGAAATCACCCGCAGTGGCAACCGCACCGTCATCTCCACCATCGTCTACGGTGCCGGCTACAACAGTGTGAACAGCCTCGCCCTTTCAGGCACTGTACTGTCCTGGGAGAAGCCTACGCCCTCAGCCCACAAAGTCAGCGGCTACCGCATCTACCGCATCTACGATGAGGAGGAAGTGCTGGCAGAGGTCGGCAGCGATGTCCTCTCGTGGGACCTTAAAGAGGATGCCGTCGCTCCTGCCTATGCTGTCACAGCCCTCTACGATGACGGAGAGGAAAGCTCGCGCTGCAATGTTTCCGCACCCGTGGCGCTTCCCGAGAAGAACCAGGTGTACAGCTTCGTAAAGGCAGGATTCACCATCCCCGATGTATTCTCCACCTCCTACGAGCAGGCCACGATCGAATTCTGGATGCGTCCCTCAGCCTTTGCCGATTGGAACAATGCTGCCGGACCCGGATGGGGATCATGGTACCAGCACTGCGATGCTGCCGGCCATTTCTATTGCGGATGGAACACGTCGGACCGCATCATCTCAACCACCACCCTCACCGCCAACGAATGGGCCCACATCGCGATGGTCATCGACAAGAACCGCCTGAAGCTCTACATCAACGGCAATGAGGAGCGCACGCTTACCTCCAGCACCTATAGCGGCATCGGAGGCTTCGGAAACTATGTGTTCGACTCCTCCAGCAGCGGCAACCACTACCAGCAGGCACGCTACGATGAAATCCGCATCTGGAACTATGCCCGCAGCGCCGAGCAAATCAAGGCCGGATATGCGGCCGACACGCGCTTCGAATACTATGGCGACGTTTTGCCACAGGGACTGGTGTCCTATTTCAAAGGCACTTCCTTCCAGGATTCCGACGGCAACTGGCGGATGACCGACTGCGTGGGCGGCCACCACGCCAAAGTGTCCACCACGAACACCCGCACCGTGACCTCCTCTACCCCGGCCTTCATCATCCCGAGCCTTGCCGGCAGCATCAGTATAGCAGAGATGGCGGGAGTTTCCGCCGGACAGCCCGTCAAGCTCTCTGCCACACGCAATGACTATGTGAACCGTATCGAATGGACACTCCCCGACGGTGCAGGAGGCACCTGCACCACCACAGCACTTGAGCCGACGCTCACCCTGCAGCAGGCTGGCGACTACACCGTGAGCGTCGCCGCCACCGACTATTCCGGAACTGTCGTGACCGACACAAAGACCCTCACCGTGGGAGAAGCCGTAGCACCCGATGCCACCTTCACCACCTCGAAGACCGCAGTCAGCGCAGGCGAGCGCATCAGTTTCCTGCCTGCCAAATGCGTGCCCGGATGCAGCTACGTATGGTCCATGCCGGGAGCCGTGGTGGAAGAGGTACGCAGCGTGAGCGCAGGTGCCACCTACGAGGCTTTCGGCACCTACAAGGTGACGCTCACCGTGACCGATGTCCTGGGACGCACGGCTTCCAGCACACAAGAGGTGAGCGTACAGGAAGTGGCTCCCGTGGCCGACTTCGACATCGACCTCCCCGTAGTCATGAAAGGCAACTACGTTCTCCTCACCGACCGCTCCAAGTATGTCCCCACCAAGTGGCAATGGCAACTGGTAGGAACACCCGGTGGTGTGGTCATCAACGGACAGAACACGGCATTCCTTGCTGAGAAGTCGGGCGTATACGACCTCACCCTCGTGGCAAGCAACGGTGCCGGCTCCAGCCGCTCCACACGCCAGCGCGGACTTGTCGTGGTCAATGCCGACTCGCGCAACGGTCTGTCCTTCTCCCAGCAGGGAGCTACGGTGAAGACCACCGAACTGCCGCTCCCCGCAGGACAGCGCACCTACACCATCAGCTGGTGGATGAATCCCGGAAAACTGGCCGACTACTGCCAGGGAATCGGTGCTACGGATGCCACCTTCCAAATCAAGACCTCGCTGGACGGATGCCTCTGTATCAGCAACAAGGGCAAGATGGCAAAGACGGCGGCCGGAGTGGTAGAGGCCGGAGCATGGCATCACTATGCCGTCACCGTCAACGGCTCCAGTGTCACCTTCTACAAGGATGGTGCAAAAATCTCCACTGGCACCATCACCTCGGGATTGGCAGAACTCCCCGCTTTCAACATCAGCACTTCGGCTGCCGACTGGAATGGCTCCATCGATGAGCTCCGCATCTACGACCGCGTGCTCACTGCCACCGAAATTTCCGGCAGCGTCAACGAGCCGATTGCCGATATTGCTGCTGCAGAAGGTCTTGTCCTCTATTATGATTTCAACCAGAATGGCGGCGACGTTCAGGACCGCGGCACTCGCATGAACAATGGCGTGCGCAGCGGTTTCGGCCCCGACGGCGATGCCTGGGGACTTTCCCTCGGCGTATTCTCACTGGCAGAGGGCGAGTCGGCAAAGACGGATGTCACCGCCACCTATCTCTCCAATTACAAGCGTGCCTTCAGCCGCACCTCCAAGCAGGTGAACACTTCCACCGCCTCCCGCTTCTATGAAATCAAGGAATGGACGCTGGAGAATACCACTGTGGAGGGCTCTACGGTGACCGGCGTACACGTCGACACCCAAAAGAGCAACGACTTCACCTGCACCACGGGCTGGGACGGCTTCGGAGACTTGTCGAACCATAAGGCCTACCAGACCATAGAACTCCCGGAGGGTATCTATACGCTCAGCGTGACGTTCGGCATGCATGGTGCCGACGGCTCATCCTATCTCGTCGCTGCTGCCGGCAATACGCTCCCCGACGGCGATACTCTGGAAGCACAGGCTCTTGGCTACAGCACACTCTCGGATGCCACCATGACCTTCGTCGTCACGGAAAAGCAGCCCGTCAGTCTCGGTGTCCTCGTGAAGGCCATGAGCGGAAAGAGCATCTTCACCATCCAGAAGTTCACGCTCATGCACACCACGCTCGATGTCCGCGAAGCCGGCATACCCGATGGCATTGAAGAGATTCCTCTCTCTACAGCCACCACATCGGCATTCTACGACCTCACAGGCCGCCGTGTCCTTCATCCTGCTCCCGGCCAAATCTATATCTCCAATGGCCGCAAGGTAATGGCCCACTAAGGCTTTTCCTCTGGCAGGTGCATCATGCAGATGAAACACCTGCCAGAGACTCCACTGTACAGGCAGCCCCTCTCTTCTGCACGACAGCAGAAAAGAGGGGCTGCTCTTTGTGGTTCTCCCACAGCCATCATCATGCTGGCAGGAGAGGGGGAATATCATCCCGGGAAAACACGCGCCTTAGGGGTGTTCTGCAAATTAGCCTGAATTGTATTGGTTTAGGGGTGTTCTATAAATTAGCTTGAGACAATTTTCTTTCCTATCGCACAGTAGATTCCTA
>CAMGOT010000169.1 GCA_946060685.1 uncultured Bacteroidales bacterium | reverse complement strand
GGCCGAGGTGCGAAGGAGGAAGGTTTACCAAGCTAATTTATAGAACATCCCTTGAGGGTGTTGCATCCTCTCGTCAACGTGCCAGTTGCAGACGACCGTTGAGGATATAGAGCGAACCGGATGCCGGACGGTGAATACGACGGCCACTGAGATCGTACATACCAGAGGCTGGCTGTCCTTCGGCATCAGAAGTCACCACGACCCCGATACCCAAAGGCTCATTGCCATCGGCAGCAGCATCATCAGGAGTCTGATAGACGCGTACCCAGTCGAAACGTGTCTCATAGATGAACGAGGGGTCGGGGGCGGCAGCCCATGAGCCTGTACCTACGCTTTGGTTCAGAATCAGATAGAATGCTTTGTCAAAGGGCCACTGACCTTGATTCAGTTCGCTGGCAGAGCCCGATTTCGAATACGTGAACACCTTGTCGCCATCCATATACCATGTCATTTTGTCAGCCTCCTTCAGCAATCCGAAGGTGTGCCACTGCTGCTCATGCGCACAGGCTTCATTACCACCGTTGCCACCATTGCCCAAATCGTAAGTCCAGTGGCTATGCACGGTATGGTAAGCACGGTCCTCGGTGTTGATGGTCTCCCAAATGTCAATCTCACCACACGTGGGCCATCCGCCAGTCTGATCCTCCGGCATCAGCCAGAAGGCAGGGAAATTACCGCTATGCGGTGTGGTCAGGATGCGTGCCTCCACATAACCATGATTGAAGGCAAACTTTCCACGCGTCTGCTTGGCACCCGACACCATCTGGGCATCATAACCCTTGATGTCGCCAGGATTGGCAAAGCAACGACAAACGAGACTGCCATCGTGCAAGAATGCCACCCGGGAATCATCAACGATAAAACGGTTCCATGCCGCACTGTACCTTTCGGAAGTGGACCACAGGGCATCGTCGAGCACTGCTGCATCAAACTCCTCGACCAGCACGGGCAGCATCGCCTCCGTGCCGGAGCCGTCGGCTTCGGGAGTGAAATTCACCCGTACGCTCACATCGCCATACAGACTGTCGGCCACGAGGCTGAAGGAACCCTGGGTATTCAGACGCACGCTATATTCACTCTGCCGGCCGTCAGGACCTGTCACACAAACCTCTACTTCGGAAGCACTATAGCCATCCACCAAAGGAAATGCGGAGAAGGTCTGCGTGCGGAAGGGAGCGATAGCCGTAGGGATGCCTTTGCCTGCAGTACGGGTTCCCGAAGCATCATACACAGTCTTGCCCGACAGGCGTCCATGAGGAGTCTCTGCAGTAAGGCTGATAGAGGGACGATGCACCATAATGCAGAAATCCATCTTCACGCCATCATCGGGAAAATCCAGACGAGCACGGTAGACACCGGGCTGAAGGGCTTCGGGAAGGGTGAACTTACCTGCTGCGGGCTGCGCCTCCAAAGCCGACATGAACTTACCGTCCTGGTCGTAGTCGACATACAGATGCGCATCGGCAGCGGAAAGCCCACACGATGTGCCGTCCACGGTGTGTGTGCCGGAAAGAGTCAGGGTAGCGGCAACTCCGGGGAGCAGGGGCAGGCTCTTCTCTTGGGTGAAGTCCTGGTATGCGGCATCAGCCTGCTCTGAAGTATAATTGCGGGTACGGCTTCCGGCAATGCTCAACTTGGTCAAGGAGAAGCCTTCCACCGTAGCCCCGGCTTCGGGAAGGGTGTTGAGGGCTGCATCCTCGGGAGATACTGCATCGGCAAGTTCGAGACTAATGCGCACATCGCCGTCCACCATGTCGGAAGGCAGGCTCAGCACACCATTGCGGATGCTGAGAAAAGAGAGGGATTCGTCGAGATACTGCGGTGTCCCGTGGAGGGTAGCCTCACCGTCCAGGTTAAAGCCATGGCGAACGCTTACGGCCTTCACCACCTTGCCAGTCGGCACGCTCTCTGCCACCGGCAAGGCAAATTCCTTGCCGAACGGCACTTGGTAAGTACTGAGGGGAGTACCGGAATCTTCGCCGTAAAGTCTCACCTCGACCTCTTCGCCATGCACCACCAGTCGGGTATCGGCAATGGCTCCTCCGTTCTGCAGGATGTCGTTGCCTGCCACATCGCTGCCTCCGGCTCCGAGAAAGTCCCAATCCACTTTATAGCGCATACGGTATACACCATGGGGAAGGTCGGCGGGAAGGGTGAAGGAGGGAGGATTCAGCACGTTGCCTCCACTCACGGATTGTCCGGCACTGTTGCGGCCGTTGCAATAGCTGTAAGCCACTACATCGGAACCTGCCGAGGGCTTGCCATCGGACGCTACAAGAGCATCAAACTGCCCGTCGTTGCCGAAATCCACATAGACGAAACCGTTCATCCACGTGCCGCTCCACACGAACGATGGGGTGAGGGTTTCACCCGGACGAGCGGTGAAGGTATGGGTCAGAAGATCTTGGTAGAGCAGTTTGTTCGTGGCTTGCTCCACACCGATGGTCTGACTGCCTTCGGGGGTGGCGAGTACGATGCCGCCCAGCGAACGGGAGGCATGGGTATGGGCTGCAGCCTTGCCGGCCGTGACGGGATAATCATCGGCAAAGGCTGTGGCAAAGGCTGCAAAGAAAAGGGAAAGAAGGGTGTATTTCATAGAAATAATAGTGGATGATTGCTGACATTGGAAAATATTGTTGCTGCGAAGGAGCAACGAGAGGGTATATCCCGCAAACAATGGATAGTGCTTCGCTCAAATGGCCGTCCCGGACATCGGGCTTCACGATAGCAGTACCAAAAGTCCGCTTAGTCCCATATAGAGATAGATGATGCGACGAAGCAGGGGGAGGGGGATGCGATGAAACACTTTTGCACCGAGCATGGTGCCGAGAGCCACCCCAAGCAGTCCGCTCAGCCAGCCTTCTGCTACGGCTGGGGTGAGGAAACCTGCCTGCGCACGATAGGCGGTCATAAACAGGTTGCCAATGAGGAAATAGCATTGCGCTATGGCCATATATTCCTCCTTTGTGCTCGTGGTGGAGATGAAATAGAGTACGGCCGGTGGACCTTGCATGCCAAACAGACCTCCCATAATGCCAGAGAGCGTGCCCATACCTATCTGTACGCCAAGGCTGGCAGGAAGATGGATGCGATGGCTGAGGAGAAAGAAATAGAGGCTGGCTGCCATCAGTGCTATGCCGAGGACGATACGCAACAGATGCTCCGGAGCACCGGCAACTGCCATGACTGCCATCCACGACACGACAAGGAAGGTGAAGAGAATGGGCAGCAGTTTCCGCCAGGGAATGTACCGTCGCAGACGGAGGGTGATGAAAAGGGAGGTGACAAGGGCGAGCAGGCCGGACAATGCTGTGGCTTCACCATAGGTGGGAAGCAGGAAGGGCAACATGGTCATGATGAATATGCCAAAGCCGAAGCCTGAGACGCGCTGCACGAAAGCGGCTCCCACCGACATCAGGAAAATCAGAGATATTACAGGTAGACTCATGACAGGACAGAATGTTTTCGCGGACTCCGTTGCCGTTTTGCAGGTTCTTACGCTGCAAATATACTTTTTTTTCACCATTTAGCCAAAATTTTCCGGCACTTGCTATCTCAACTATAAATATTATCTTACCTTTGCCACATCAAGACACCCCAAGGTGGGGTTGTTTAATCTCCAAGACAAACATTATGAAGATTACTTATCTGCTGACTCGCCAGGCGTTTCTGATGCTCATCTCTGTATGCACACTGATGGCATGCAACGACGACAGTTCTCCCGAAGTAGCTCCCGAGAAGGATGCTTCCGGCTTTGTGGTACTCACGGATGTGGTGCCCGACGTGATTCTCGAAATCCGTTACTACAGTACCTACAATTTCATCGGTCGGCGCATTCCTGGATATGAAGAGCCGATTGCTATCCTCACCCGTCAGGCTGCTGACTCGCTGAAGAAGGTGAACGACGACCTGAAACATCAGGGCTACCTGCTCAAAGTGTTTGATGCCTATCGCCCCCAAAAGGCTGTCGACTATTTTATGGAATGGGCAAAGGATGTGAACGACACGCTAATGAAACCTTATTTCTATCCTGAACTGGATAAGGCCGTACTTGTACCACAGGAATATGTGGCAGAAAAATCCGGACATACCCGAGGCAGTACCATCGACCTTACACTCTTCGACATGAAAAAGGAAAAGGAGGTGGACATGGGATGTACCTACGACTATTTCGGCCTTGCCTCACATCCTGACGTTCAGCCCGGACAGCCCGTAGGTGCCTATCAGCCTATCAATCAGCAACAGTACGACAACCGCATGATTCTCCAAAAGGCCATGATGGCTCATGGCTTCAAGCCTTACGACTGCGAATGGTGGCACTTCACCCTTGCCAACGAGCCCTACCCCAACACCTATTTCGTGTTCCCCATTGCCCGCACATCGCTGGAGGTCGCCTGTAAATAGTGATTGCAACGAGTGAGTTCGATGAATTTCACGAGCAGAAAGAAGCGACTAATACTCCCCCCATATAACCTCACGGCTGTAAGGTAATAAACTTTCGGAAATAAAGGCAGCTAACTTTTGCAACACTGCCACATATCCTGTATCTCTCAGACCAATCTTTCCCCATAGAATATTTCTTGCCTCATAGAGCATGGATCGAACTCGCGCTAATCGCACCCGTACTTAGCAAACCATTAAAGAGCGCCCTGGACCAACGGTTCAGGGCGCTCTTTTGAATTTGTAACAATTGACTGCATCCGATAGGCATAACTATCACTTCATACCGCTGATATTGAACGTGTATATTTCACCGTCTGTCACGACATTGGAGTGCCTATAGGTGAAGATCCCAATTCACCTGTGGTGATTGTTGCAAAAAGAGTATCCGCCATAGTATGGATTAAGGGGTGTTCTATAAATTAGCTTGAGGCGATTTTGTGCCTATCGTGCAGCAGTT
>CAMGOT010000168.1 GCA_946060685.1 uncultured Bacteroidales bacterium | reverse complement strand
ACATAAGTGGCATAATTAAATCTTAGTATAAACTAATTTTGAATACCTACTTAATAAGTGCAGAATCCCCAAGCAGATGCTCGATGAGAACATCCGCGTGGACTACAACAGACTGCGTATGCTCATCCGCAAGGACAAGGAGTTTGCGCACGATGCCTCCATTATCCAGACGCTTGTGTCGCAGGGCTTTGTGACGGGAGAACTGAAGGAGGGTTTTCCCGCAGAGGATATAGCCAAGAACGACAATTTTGTCAGTCTGCTGTATTATTTTGGTTTGGTTACGATAGGGGGAATCCACAGGGGCAGACCTAAGTTTGTCATTCCCAATGAAGTGGTACGCGAACAAATCTACACTTATCTTCTTGACAACTACCACGACAACCATCTTGATGCAGACAGGTATCAGCTGGGGATATTGGAGGAGAATATGGCTTACGATGGCGACTTCAAGCCCTTCTTCCAGTACATCGCCGACAGCATCTACACCTATGCCTCGCAGCGCGACCGCCAGAAGGGTGAAGCTTTCGTGCATGGCTACACGCTGGCTCTGACGAGCCAATGCCGCTACTACCGCCCCATTTCCGAACTGGACAACTAGAACGGCTATGCCGACATCTTCCTCCGCCCGCTCCATGAAATCTTCACGGATATGGAGCATTCGTACGTCATTGAACTGAAATACCTGAAAGGCCAGGCCACGGAGGCGGAAGTCAGGACTGCCGTGAAGCAGGCAGAGGCACAGGTGTGCCGCTATGCCGAGACCTTGAACGTCAACGACCATATCGCCCACACCATTCTCCACAAGCTATATGTGGTATATCGCGGTGTGGAGATGGTGGCTTGTGAGGCTGTCGTATAGTGGCGAAGGGACAATATCAGTGCATGGGGCATTCAAGAACATGGAAAAAAAATACAAGTATGGCATCCCCCGCAAGAATCCGCATGCAGATTTCTTCGGCGGGATGTCTACATACAATCTTTTTATATTGTGATGCCAAACAAACGCATAGAGGAAGAAAAGGCGGTGGTGGAGCAGATGATACGCCTGTATTGCCGGAAGTATGAAGGACATGACGAGCTGTGCCCGAACTGCAGGGAACTGCTGGATTATGCCCACAACCGACTGGACAGATGCCGTTACGGTGAGGATAAGTCCACCTGCAAGAAATGCCCCACACATTGCTACCGTTCTGAAATGAAGGAAAGAATAAGGATGGTCATGCGATGGGCAGGACCGAGGATGATACTCTATCATCCCCTTGCAGCCATCAGGCATCTGAAACGAGAAATAAAATAAAGGGGTGTTCTATAATAATTGCTGATACTTCATGGCATCCCATTTGATGTACTCTGTTCTATGCAACAAGAAAGTTTTTCCGGTTGTTCACCAGGGGCCTTCGGCTGGTGATAGTCCCCCCTTCAACTTCTGATAAAGTTGCCTTCGCGCCTCAGGAGTTTGGCATATTGCATATAGGGCTGCAGCATTTCCGGCTGCACCTCATAGGCCGTGTCGCCATGCTGCGATTTCTTGAAGCGGGCAAAAAAAGTATGGCGGGTGCAGTACCATGAATAACTGACAGCCTCGAAGCGCTTTGGCACCAGTTCCCAAAAGCGGAACATATCCTGATGTGCCGTACGCAGCAGCAATTGCGACCCGTCGGCACGCTTCATCAGGCAGAAAGTCACTCTATAGGCCAGGAATTCGCTCTTCTGCACCTCCTGGGCCTCCCCACCGTTCTTTACACGCAAAGTGATATGGCGGTGGAAACGTGCATTGATATCATTCATCATTGCCGTGAAAATCTTGCCGTGCACACGGGTGTCCTTGAGGTTCTGCGACTCTATATAAAGATGAATCATCTCGTGCAGGAGGACATCCTCAAGCACCTGGGGTTCGGCATCAAACTTGAGGCTGAAACGCATGATGCGCGACCCCGCTTCAGTCTTTCCTGTAAAAGGGTTTCGACAGAATTCATATCGCCCCAAAAAACTGCGGGCACAGGAACTGAGGAACAGTACCGGAGGCAGACAATCTTCGAAAATTTCCCGGTTGAAACGATTAAAGTTATCGTTCAGGAAATCATAGGTAAATCGCATCGTATCATCCCCGCCGGTTCATACTGTTCTTCAGGCACGTACTGCTTCGCGCCGTAAGGCCTTCAGCAGGGACTCTTTGCAGCACCACGTATGCTATGCCACGCTCGTCGCAGAATTGCCGCTTGGCATCTGATGCCCCATCCTCGTTCACCACAAACACGTCAGGCCGCAGGGCATCCACCGTAGGAGTGAAATCCAGATAGCCACTGCCGGCATTCACAAAGGCATCGTGGACATAGCGGATGGCACGCACCATAAACAGGCGCTCGGCCTCGGGAAACATAGGGTCGTGATGCTTCAGTTCGCGGATGGTGGCATCGGAACCGATGCCGACATACAGTTCACCATAAGAGGCTGCCTGACGGAAAAACTCCACATGACCACTGTGAAGCAAATCATAGCAACCACTGACAAATACTTTTTTTCTCATCGGATTTTAGGGGTGTTCTAAATAGGGGGGGGGGAAGATGTTCTATCAAATCAGGGAGAGGAGTCCGTAGAGCACGAGGTGGGGATCGTAGATGCAGACTTCCGCCACATCGGGATCGACATTGAAGAAGAAGCCGCCGGTGAGACAGACTTTCAGACGAGGATACCGGCTACGGAGGGCATGGATATACCCCTCAATCTCAAACCGCACGCCATGGAGCACACCGGAAAGCATACAGGTATGGGTATCGGTACCCAGCAGGGGCGTAGTGGAGCAGTCGGGATATTGGGCATCGAGATGGATAAGCGGCAGCAAGGCGGTGTAATCGTGCATGGCCTGCAGTCTCAGTTGTGCGCCGGGACTGATGACGCCACTGACAATCTGACTGTCGAGAATCAAATCATAGGTGATGCATGTGCCAACATCGACGATGAGCAGCCCGTCGGCAGTAAGGTCGCTGACAGAGGTCGCCGGCCACTTCTCCTTCAGCAGTACAATGGCTCCAAGGTCGGCTGCCAGACGGTCGGCCCCATATCCTGCGGGAATATCATGAAGGGCACACGTCGTGGTGTTTTCCAACCACACATAAGGGTAAGGCAGTGTGGCAAGTACCCGATGCAAACCGGCATCGTCGGCTCCCACACAACTGATGGCACAGCCGTCAATGGCAAACTGGAGGGAAAGGCGCTGGAAGGTGGTCTCCCAAGGCTCTGTGGCATCCTTATGCTCCGTATAGAGAATATCGCCTTTGCCGCCCCGTTCTTCAGGGCGGCAAACAGCGATTTTTGTACTGGTGTTACCGATATCGATAAGAAGTTTCATGCTATAAAAACGTGGGGAATGCCCCTTATTTCATGATTTTCTTGCCACGATAGATGTAGATGCCCTTTTCTGTGGGCTGCGCACGCCTACCGCTCAAATCATAGCAGGCATCCTTCCCGTCAAGAGAGAGTTCAGGACGCTCCGCCTCCACTTGCCGTATGCTTGTGATGACATCCAGCGAGGGCATTTCACTCTGCAGTTCCGGCACGATTTCGTAGATGCGGAAGGCCGTGTCGGCATCGGCCGAAAGGCGCAGACGACGCAGATGGGGATGGTCTTCGAGACGGATATTGCTGACGGCAGCATCCAGATGTCCGAGCAGCATCCATTGCCCGTCATCGACGGTATCATCGGCCAGGTCACTTCCCATGACGCTCACCTCAGGGTGTGCCGCATCGCTGTATATGCTGACGCTCTGCAACGCCTGAAGATTCTGGAAATGATAGGTGGCCGACAGAATGTCATCGCCAGTATCGGGAAGATTGTCGCTCAGTGCCGGCGATTCCTCGCAAGGCGTGGTGGTGAGGGCAAACTCCGTGGTAAACTCTGCCACACGAATCCATTTGCTGGTGGTGGCAGCCTGGTTGTAGAACCGCACATAGCGGGCATTCTGCTCCTTGCCGTCCAGATAAATCTGATAGATATAGCAGTCATCGGCAGCAGAGCCGTCGGGCTTCACCATCTTGTTGCCGTTGGCATCCACGGGAGTCATGTCGCTGAGGGTGAACGAAGTGGTAGTCTTCCCCACTGGCGACAGACGCTTCCATGTGGTGCCATTCTCCGAAATTTCAATGCGCCCCGTCTTCATATAGTCGCCGTTGGTGGTGTGTACGGCAAATCGGACGCGCTTCACGGGAGCCGCAGCAGAATAGTTGAGACGAATGGCATCGCCGGTCTTCTGGTTGGCCATCGGGCTCCACAAGGTGGAAAGGTCGTTGTCGTAGATGTTCGAGCGTTCGTTGTAGTCGGCCTCCACGGGGGCGATGATACCCGTAAGTTCCGGCTGGGCCGAGAGGGTAAGGCGCAGCATGTTCTTGGTGAGTTTCAGGCTGCGTGGGGTTTCGCTGTCGTTGGCAATGACGACATATTTCACAAAACCTTCCACCGGCTTGATATCCTCTCCCGATGCCGCTATCCGCACCCAGTCGCGCCCATTGGCGGAGGTGAGCAGACTATAGTTCTGACAGAGGGAATCGGCAGCGAGCATCTCGACGATACGGGTGGGAGCCGGCAGGCTGAAGCCTACATATTGCCCAGGCTCATAGGTCTTGGCGGCGGCCGTCATATAGACATCGCTGCCGGAAGTGGTCACGGTGGGATAGTAGTCCGTATTCGTCACGCGTACGGCCTTTGCGGACGATGTGGGGAAGGCATCGCTGAAGGCAGTGGTACGCAGCGTCTGGAGATAGGGTACAAGATATTTCTCCGAAAGGCGGGCGATATTTCTTGACGTGGAGATTCCCGTTCCCATACCCTCCAGGGCATACACGGCATACTCCTCATTGCCTGCCATGGCATCGAGAATGCCGATGGCCTTCATATAGTCGTACCAGCG
>CAMGOT010000167.1 GCA_946060685.1 uncultured Bacteroidales bacterium | reverse complement strand
AAAAAAAGATTATATACTAATTTATAGAACATCCCTTTATTTATACGTAGGACCGAAGTTCTTGCAGGCGCGGAAGTCGGCGCCCTCCTTGTCCATGCCGAAAGCATTCCATGCTGCCGGACGGAATATCTTCTCGTCGGGCACATTGTGCATGCACACGGGGATACGGAGCATGGAGGCAAGAGTGATGAGGTCGGCACCGATGTGGCCATAGCTGATGGCCCCATGGTTGGCACCCCAGTTGTTCATCACGCTGTAGACATCCTTGAAGCAATCCTTCGAGGGGTCCAGCCGCGGCACGAACCATGTGGTGGGCCATGTGGGGTCGGTACGATTGTTGAGCACGGCGTTGATGTCGGGGTCCACGTCGGCCGTCCATCCCTCGGCAATCTGCAGCACGGGGCCCAGACCTTTCACGAGGTTCAGGCGTGCCATCGTCATGGGCATGCCGCCACGTGTGAGGAAGCAGCTGGAGAAGCCGCCGCCACGGAAATAGTCGCGGTCGGCAGGCGGCCAGATGGTGTGTTCGAGAATGGCAGCCTCGTCCTCGTCGGTCAAGTCCCACCAATGCTTCATCGTCGGGTTGCCCTCGGCATCCACGGCATAGCCGTTGGCATCGAGCGTGGTGGCGCCGGAGTTGATGAGATGAATCATGCCTTCGGCAGCCAGTCCCGTGAGTTTTTTGCCCGTCACTCGCTCCACGGCCTCGGGGCTCCAGTAGGTTCTCACGTCGGAGAACATCTGTGCCTTCTGTGTGAGCAGGTGCATGAAGAGCATCGTCATGCCGTTGAGGGCATCGTTTTCCGTAGCCACGATGATGGGCTCGCGGCGGCCGTTCCAGTCGAAACTGGTGTTGAGCATCGCCTCGCAGAAGTCGCCGTTGGGCTTCCAGTCGGTCCATTGGCGCTGGCCCTGGAATCCTCCTGCTATGGCATAGTGTCCGAGCGCCTCCTCGGCATATCCCATCTCGCGGAGTTTGGGATTGCCCTGCATGAGGTCGCGCATGATGAGGAACATCTTGGTGACGAATTCCCAGTCCTGATCCTTCTCCTCGCGCGTCTTCTGCTTCTCCGGGCGGTTCTTGTCCCATCCCTCGTTGACCTTGCAATGGGCCTCCACCCATGCCTTGGCCTTCTCGTATTCCTCATGGTCGTAGATGCCCTCGTCCATACGTCGCAGGATTTCCGTTTCGTCCACCTGCTCGTTGCGCATGCCAAGATATTCCTGGAAGAAGTCGGGGTTCACGATACTTCCTGCAATACCCATCGCCACGCTTCCGAAGGAGAGATAGCTCTTTCCGCGCATATTGGCCATCGCCATGGCAGCACGGGCCCAGCGCAGAATCTTTTCTGCCACATCGGCGGGAATCGTATTGTCGGCCAAATCCTGCACGTCGTGGCCGTAGATGCCGAATGCAGGAAGTCCCTTCTGGGCATGGGCTGCCAGCACGGCTGCCAGATACACGGCTCCCGGACGCTCCGTACCGTTGAAGCCCCACACCGCCTTCGGCCAGTGGGGGTGCATGTCCATCGTCTCGCTGCCATAGCACCAGCAGGAGGTGACGGTGATGGTGGCACCCACGCCCTCGCGCTCGAATTTCTCCTGGCAGGCGGCAGTTTCGGCCACACGTCCGATGGTGGTGTCGGCCACCACGCATTCCACGGGCGTGCCGTCGCCATTACGCAAATTTTCGGAAATCAGTTTTGCCACGGCCTGTGCAAGGGCCATCGTCTTTTCTTCCAGACTCTCGCGGACACCACCCTGACGGCCGTCAATGGTGGGGCGAATACCAATTTTGGGATATTTCATTGTTTTTGCAGTATTAGGTTAAAAATCAGGGAGCAGCACGTTCTGGGCGTGTCTGCTATATAGCGTGTGCAAATTTAATGAAAGTTATGGAAAATCGGAGAAAATGAGTGTCAAAATGTTATTTGAAGATGATATTTTCCGCATTTTGTCATTTTCTTCCCCTCTTTTTGAAGTCAAAATGCAGGGTGGGAAGCAGGAATCCCGTCTCCGCGACGTGCGAGGGCGAGCCTGGCTGCTCCTGGCATCCTGTCTGCGGGGCGAGCCTGGACAAGCCTGCTCTGCCACTGGGATTCCCCACCCCGGGCCCTGGCCAGACGCGCTACGAGGATGCGCGCCATTCGAGGTCATCCTCTACCTTACCTTCCTCCACTTCGCCTGCAAAGGTCCTGTAGAGGAAGCATAGCGGGAGCCTCTTGCAAGAAGGAGCAAAGCCCCTGAAAGGATACAAAGATAAAGATACAGTAGATACAGTAGAACAGTAGAACAGTTAAAAAAAAGGCATACACACCCCTTTCTTATACTTTATAACTTATTGATATATAGATAGTTATATAATAAAAGAAGGGGTGTGTACCCCTCAAAAAACAAACTGTTCTTCTGTTCTACTGTATCCATCCGCACTAACAATTTTTCTATATATTTGAAAATCAATGAGATACAACATTTTCAACAATTCCTCACCTGCCATGACACCTCAGAAAGGACACAATATAGTAAACAAAATGGCATGAAAATTTCCTCTCCCAGGCCTCAAAAGGCATGTATGCCCCTCTTTTCCATGCTTTTTCTCTTTTGGGGCGCACACACGAGGGGAGGGGAAATCCCACTTTTCTTCTGCACATGGCACGAATCCTGCGGCATGAGGGCACTTTTCGTGGCGCGGTCGTGTGCCGGAAAGTGGCAACTGTCGAGCATCGGCACGCGCATCGTGCCGCGAAGCACGGGAGTGGAATTTCGGCCAAACACGGGTCCTGATGGCCTGAAACACACAGCCTCTTTCGGCCTGGCAGCATATCGGCCTGTGTTCAGGATTTGCCTCGGCAGCTCATACCATGCAGACAGGAGCCAGGCAAAAGAGGCTACCATTGGCGTCAAAAAAAAACACGACAACCAAGACAACCACGACAAGTTCCCAAAAAAATAAGGGAGTTGTCGGATGTTGTCCACGTTGTCGTTGAAAAGAGGCAAGTCTTGAATCTTTGACGCGGCTGAAAACAGTCGTCAAAGGTTCAGAACTTGCCTTACCACGGGCAGCACGCTATGGGAGAGGACCTTGTCGTTGAGGAAATGCTCGCCGTCGAAGACGATGAAATGCTCGCGCCCATAGTGCTTCTGGAAATCCTTCTGATGGTTCACCTTCTTGTCCTTGTCACCGAAAAGTCCCCATACGAGCTGCTTCTCCCGTGCATCAATGCCCTTGAAGGATTCCTTCTCCATGGCGCGAAACTGTGCTATCATCTCCTTGTCGACCTTGAAATCCCGTGCGCCATCCTCGCGCTTGTTCCGGAACTCCTGGCGCCCCATGCCGCCGAAGGTGAGCAGGCGCGACATCTGGAACGAGGGGTTGACGAGAATACGCCGGTAGCCGCGAAGCTGCTCGGCATAGAAGGCTCCCATCGAAGTGCCCAGGATGAGGTCGGGCTGCTCCTCTGCGGCCATGCTCCACAGCAAGGCCATGGCATCGTCGGGCATCACGGGAAGGTCGGGGGCAAGCACGCGGACTTCATCGGCCGTGCCTGTGGCTACGGGATCGTAGAGCAGTCCACGCAAGGTGGCTACCGTGCCGCTGGCACCCGATGATGCGAAACCATGGGCAAAGAGTATTTTTTTCATCGTTGTTATAGGCTTGTATCTGTTGTTGATATGGGTCCGCTCATTCCGCCATGGCCTCGCGTGCCTTTTCAAGCAGCCATTGGCTTTGCTCCTCGCGGGTGAGGTCGGAATTGTCGAGGAGGAGGGCATCGTCGGCCTGCTTCAGGGGGGCTACAGAGCGGTGGGAGTCGATATAGTCGCGCTCGCGGACGTTCGCCAGAATCTCCTCGTAGGCTGCGGGCTGCCCCTTTGCCATGAGTTCGTCGTAGCGGCGCTGTGCCCTGACTTCGGCGCGTGCCGTGACGAACACCTTGAGTTCGGCATGGGGGAACACCACCGTCCCGATGTCGCGTCCGTCCATCACGATGCCTCCCTCGCGCCCCATCTGCTGCTGCTGGGCCGTCATGCTGGTGCGCACGAAGGGGAGTGCGGCGATGATGCTGACGCGTCCTGACACTTCGATGCCTCGGATGCTGCCCTCCACCACTTCACCGTTCAGGCAAGGTTCCGGCAAATGAGTGGCGGGATTCAGCTGAAAACTTACCCTGACGCGGCCTTCCTGCATATCCTGCTGGAGGCGCTTCTCGTCCAGGTGGCCGTCGGGGGAAAAGAGTCCCTCGCGCAGGGCATAGAGTGTGACGGTGCGGTACATGGCTCCGGTGTCGACATAAATATATCCCAATTCGTGGGCGAGTTGCTTGGCCATCGTGCTCTTCCCGCAGGAACTATGGCCGTCGATGGCTATCGTAATGCGCTTCATATTTTTGGTTGTTACAATATGGGTTTTTTGATTATGCTTCAGCGGCAAAGGTACAAAAAATCTGCCGTGGCACACGCGTGTAGCGGCATAAAAATAAAATTTTTGCTGCAGTCTCGTCGGATAACTTTCCGTGGGGGCAGGAAAAAGCGGGGATTTTTCCCATATTCCCAGATGAAAAGTTTGGCTTACGCTCGTGAAATGTGTAAATTTGCGGCAAAAAGTGAAACGATGCGGCTCTTGCCCCTCGCACAAGGAGTGGAGCCATAGGACAGCCCCATGCAAAGGGGCTCAGACTGAAATCCTGTAAAGGGGTGTTCTATAAATTAGCTTGGCTTCGCCTTCCTCCTTCGCGCCTCGGCCATTCAAGTAAACTTGATGGCTCTCGGTTTGTCGTCGGCAGAGGCGTTTTTTTATCTATCGTGCAGTAGGTTTTTGTTTTTCAAGCACGAACATAGCGGGCTATGTAAGTGATTGAAAAGCAAAAAGATACTGTGCGAGAGATGGAAAAGCGACCAAGCGACGCCAA
>CAMGOT010000166.1 GCA_946060685.1 uncultured Bacteroidales bacterium | reverse complement strand
TGTCAGGACATGTTCCGCATGAGTGGCATCTATCGCGATGTGTGCCTCTATAATGTGCCGAAGGAATGCGTGCGCGACCATGTGCTGACGGCTTCGTTCGCCGACGACTACAAGCAGGCACGGCTCAACGTGCAGCTGGACATTGACGACCGCGACCACCTTCAGCAGAAAAAGACCCTTGCCGTACGGCTCTACAACCCTCAGGGCAAACTGGTGAAGGAGGGACAGAAGGCTTTCAGCCCTGTCGAAGGCAGCCGGTTTGACATAGCCTTCGATGTGCCAGAGGTGCAGTTGTGGAGCGATGAGCATCCTGCGCTTTATACCGTAAATGTGGTGATGCAGGACGCTGAGGGTCACGACGAGATGGCTTTCTCTACAAAGTATGGCTTCCGCGACATCCAGATCCGCAATAGTCTGGTGTATATCAATGGCAAGCGCATGCTCTTCAAGGGAGTGAACCGCCACGACACCGACCCCCTGCGGGGACGTGCCGTGGAGACATCGACCATGCTCCGCGACCTCACACTGATGAAGCAGAACAATATCAATATGGTGCGCACCTCGCATTATCCCAACGCTGCTACATTCTATGCCATGATGGACTATTTCGGCATCTGGGCATGCGATGAGGCTGACCTTGAGGACCATGCCAACCAGAGCATATCGGAAATGGAATCGTGGATTCCATCGTTCGTCGACCGCATCACGCGCCTCGTCACCCGCGACCGCAACCATCCTTGCGTGGTGATGTGGAGCTTGGGCAATGAGGCTGGAGCGGGCTCCAATTTCAAGGCTTGCTATGAGGAGGCCCATCGTCTGGACTCCTCACGCCCCGTACACTATGAGGGCACGCGTATCAGCAAGCCCTATGGCGGAGAAGCCTATTCTGACTTCTATTCGAAGATGTACCCCGACATAGCATGGATGGAGCAACACACCTCGGGACTCGACAAGCCTATGTTCGTCTGCGAATATGCCCATGCCATGGGCAATGCCATCGGAAATCTCAATGAGTATTGGGACATCATCGAGCAGTCGTCAAGCTGCATCGGAGGATGTATATGGGACTGGGTGGACCAGGCGATCTTCGATCCTGCGGAGATGAAGCAGAATATCCACCGCCTGCACACAGGCTACGACTATCCTGGACCGCATCAGGGAAATTTCTGTTCTAACGGTGTGATTCCTGCCACCCGCGAGGAGAGTGCGAAACTCCGCGAGGTGAAGGGTGCTCATCAGTGGGTGAAATTCAGCCTTGCCGACAGCGATGCCGCTCACCACTCCTATAATATTAATATTAAGAACAATTATGTGTTCAGCGACCTCGCTGCCTACGCCCTGCAATATGAGGTGCTGCACGACGGACGCGTGGTGGAGACGGCCACGGTGGATTTCCCCGATATTGCCCCTGGAAGTGAGGGAAGCATCACCCTGCGCCTGAAGCGCGATGCCATAGCGAAGGCACGCAAACGCGGCACGGAAGTGCTGCTCAGCCTCCGAGCCGTGCATAAAGCTGCCACTTCATGGTGTGAGGCCGGACATGAGCAGGCATGCGCACAGTTCACGCTCTGTGAACGCGGAACTTTGCCGCCCGTGAAGCGCACGAAGGCTGTATTCGCCAGCGAGGAGAAGCAGGAGGTAATGGAGGTGTCGAACGGCAATGCGCGGATTGCCGTCAACAGAACGACGGGTGAGATGACGAGCCTTGTCCTGAACGGACGCGAGGTGCTGGGATGCGGGCTGCCGCTGGCATACACCAACCACCGCTGGATAGAGAACGACCGATTTACGAACATCTCCAACGGTATGGCGGAAAAGGCCAAGGTGAGTGTAGCCGGACTTGAAGGCAAAGGAAAGAAAACGGCTGAGCCTGTGGTCATCACTACTTCACGCCAAGGGAAACTCTGCGACACGCGCATCGTCTACACGCTCTATCCTCAGGGAACCGTTGACATCGATGCTGAATTCACACCGCATTCGGGAGACCTGCGTCGTGCCGGCTTGCAGGTGGGACTTGACCGCAACCTCCAGCATGTGGACTATTATGCCTACGGACCTTTGGAGAACTATTCCGACCGCTGCGACGGCATCATGCTGGGACGCTATACGACCACTCCGGTTTCCTCGATGGAGCGTTACGTCAAGCCGCAGAGCACGGGCAACCGGGAAGGACTGCGCGAGGTGACATTCACGGATTTCGACGGAAAGGGCGTGAAAATCCAGACAGAGGGCAATGTCAGCTTTGCTGCTGTGCCCTATACGGAGCAAGACCTTATGGAGGCAAACCACACTTGGGAACTTACTCCACGTCCATACACCGTGCTGCACCTTGATGCGGCATACCGTGGCGTAGGAAATGCCTCCTGCGGTGGAGTCGACACCCGCAAGGCATATTGTGTGGCCAACAAGCCATATTCCTTCAAGTTGCGTCTCACTCCTGTCAACTGAGCAATAGGGGGGCGTTGACGATGTCTGCCCCTTAACTGCCACGAGGCAATCATAACGAATAATGGCTCGGCATTGCGGAATTTGGAATTGCAATGCCGAGCCTTTTTGGCATAAGGGGCTGCCAAAAGATAATATATCAGGCAAACTTGGCCAAGGCACGAACCGACTTTTGAAGACGGTCAAAAAAGTAGAGCTGAGCGAGAGGAGAGACTGAATTTATTCAGACTATCCCGAGTCGCCAACCGACGACAAACCGAATGGAGAGGCCAAGCTGGCTTGGACTATCCTGAGGTGAGAAGGAGGAAGGCGACAGCCAACCGACGACAAACCGAATGGAGAGGCCAAGCTGGCTTGGACTATCCTGAGGTGAGAAGGAGGAAGGCGACAGCCAAGGAGGAAGATAATGCCAACACCCCAGAAAAGGCAAAGGCGGAGCCATCCTATGATGGGGGGCCTTGCAGACATAAAAATCCCCTTCCCATCCGGAAAGGAAGAGGATGGAAGGGGATTCAAAGACAGATTAGTTCACGGGTGGAATTGTAAACTGACGCGTTGCGAAATTGTCTCCTTCAAGTGGTTTCCAGGTCAAGGAGAACGACACGCTTTCGGTAGAAGTGTCGGCCATGCCAAAAGCCTGCCTTACTGTGACGGGATTGGCATTGATGACGGCCGAAACCTTGTCTATCCATTTCGTGATTTCCTTAGTGTCATTAGCCGTGATGGTATAAAGCGGGAAACTGCTCTTGAAATAGTCAGGGAACTCTGTCTTCAAATTGTTGAAAGCTTCATTGTTGGTGGGTAGCATGAACATTTTCCACTCCTGAGCATAGCGGGGCGGCTGAGGAAGGGTGACATTGTGGCTGGACGTAGTGGCAAACCGCTTGTATCCACGCTTGGAATGATTTTTGATGTTGCGCCATACTCCCTCCATTTCGATGGTGGTTATTCCTTGGAATGAATATTGACTGTTGGCATTTTCCACACGCCATATCCAGCAATAGTCAAAGTCGGCATCGAGTTTTTGGATATCCTTGCACTGTCCATGCGATGTGGCTGTCAGTTTCGGTTTGGAGGTCTCCATGTATTCCCATTTGGGCGATCCAGTGCTGCCTTTTTTGGTATATACCATTTTAAGGTCAGACACAGAATAGGTATAGGATTTGCTCATGGAAACGGAACCGCTCAGATCGGGATTGACGAAGGATGCCGAAAGGGACCAGCTGGTGCCTTCGGAAAAAGAGCTGCTGCCGATGGTGTTGATGGGCGAGGCGTGATCCAGATGTGCCTTTCCACCCTGGAACTTCACTTCATTCTTCACATCAGCCATATAGGCATGGTATGCTTCTGTGTTGCTACCGTAGAACTCGCCCACTCTGTAGCGATGCCATGTGCTGCTGTTTTCAGGGCCACACTTCATCTTGCTGTTCTCGACGGAAATGGACTGGTGTACGAGATAATAGTCAGTTCCCTGCGTGTCGTTTACCGGCCAAACCTCATAGAGCACCGTGACAGGAGCCCTCTTGTGTGCGCCATAGGCAATAAAGGAATAGCTTTCGGTATGAGCCTTGCACACCTTGTCGAGATCCATGAAATCGCCGTTCTCGGCAGCCGCACGGTTCAGAAGTGTTGCTGCCAGCATCTTCTCGGCAGCCTCATCCCTTTCTGCATCTATCCATGCTGCAAGGCCATCGGCATGAAGTCCGTAAAGATAGTCGGGGGTCGCCTCATTGGTGGGCAAGAGAACACCTTCCTCAGTGACGGATTCTTCATCGTTATCCCCCACTTCCGTTGTGAGAGTCACGACATCCTGCGGATCCTCTGCATCCATCACTACATATCGGTCGCTACCCTTGAAGGCACAGGCATCACACAATACGCCGTTGGTGTCGTGGAGCTGCAAGGAAGGAGGTACCATGAGTCCTGTGGAGTCTGCACTCATGAACATGAGGTTACCATAGGCCGTCAATCCCTCTTCCGTATAGTCCAATTTGTCGCCCATGCCCTTGCCCACGCGCTGAAGTCCGCGGATAAAGGCATCCATATTGCTCTTTGTTGCGGAAGTATAGACAAGGCATCCACCTCGGGCTATCAGGGCAATGATGCCTTCGTAGTCCTTGTCGGACAACGATGCCACACAATCATCATGAACGACTGCCGCCTGAACCGTCTCGTCGAGTGAAGCAGACTTGTCGGACAAACGTCTGACCAATGCTGCACCCGTACCGGTATATTGTGCATCAAACACATACGTGCGGGCACCGAGCTTCACCTCCAGGGCATCTTCCGTCGGCTGGTCTGCGCTGTTGTCGACCAGTTCAGTATTCTGATTTTCATTGTCATCATCCTTACAGGATGGAAGCACCATAGAAAATCCGATGCAGCATAACAGAGCCGCAAACACTTTCAAAGTCTTTTTCATGTTTTTTTGTATATTTAGGTTTTTGGGGTGTTCTATAAATTAGCTTGAGGCGATTTTTTACCTATCGTGCAGTA
>CAMGOT010000165.1 GCA_946060685.1 uncultured Bacteroidales bacterium | reverse complement strand
ATGACGAGCCTTCCGGCAAGCCCGTCAAGAAGCAGACGGACGACGAGGAAATCGTCGTCGAGGACGAGCCTTCCGGCAAGCCCGTCAAGAAGCAGACGGACGACGAGGAAATCGTTGTCGAGGACGAGCTTTTCGGCAAGCCCGTCAAGAAGCAGACGGATGACGAGGAAATCGTTGTCGATGACGAGCCTTCCGGCAAGCCCGTCAAGAAGCAGACGGACGACGAGGAAATCGTTGTCGATGACGAGCCTTCCGGCAAACCTGCCAAGAAGACGGACGACGAGGAGGAATATTCTGAGGAATAGCATCCTTAGCGTCTCCCCGCCCGTTCGCTGTCAATTACAACCAAAAATATCTCTCCTAAATATATGTCTTCTAAGAAAACATCAACTCCATCCTCTGCACCGTCATCATCGAGGAAGTTTCCTGCATGCACGGTGTATGCCGTGGGATTTGTGCTGCTCACCATTTTCTGTACCATTGTCTATGGTGAAGTCTTTTCGCAAATCGCCGCCGAGAATTTCGTCTGCTCCGATGCAGAAGCCATGACTTTTGTCCGCCGAATGCCTCTTGGCATGGTCTATTGGGCAGCCCGTTATGTGCTGCTTGTCTTTTTGAACAAATGGGTGGGAGGTGTGCTCATGGCCCTCGTCCTCACCCTCTCCGCATGGTTCTTCGACCGCGCCCTTGCCCGTCCCTTCAACTGCGTCCGTCTGTTGCGCGGCATAGGTTTCCTGCCAGTGGTGGCACTGCTTTCCTGGATGGTCCATCGTGGTTACAACCTCTATTTCCGTTGTGAAGTTTCCACCTTCGTCATCTGGACGCTGGCTCTTTTCTTCCTCAGCATCCTCTTTGCCGTGGCCGGTCATTTCCTGTCGCGCCGGAAGTCATCGTCAGCAGCAGTTCCTGCAGGTCTGTGCCGCCTGCCCCTTTTCGCCCTTCTTGCCCTTGCAGCCTATGGCGGCCTGACGTGGCAAGCCCTCGTGAAAGGCGAGAATGTACGCCTCGCCTGCGCCATGCAGAATCGAGTGGCAGAGGGTGATTGGGAGAGTGTGGCAGAGTTGGGCCGCTCGGCCTACAATCCCACACGTTCGGTGGCAGCCTATTATGCCATAGCACTGTTGCAGCAGAACCAGTTGCTGGAACATATCTTCGACATCCCCTTCAACTATCCCAAGCTGCAGCTGGACTTCAATGGCGGCGATGATGAAGGCGTGAACTACATTGCCGATTGTAATTTCTTTGCCGGCCTCCCCAACAGTGCCTATCGCGTTTCGATGGAAAACCTCGTCGTCGTGGGTCCCCGTGTGAATATCTATAAGCGCATGGCATTGTGTGCC
Organism: uncultured Bacteroidales bacterium; assembly: GCA_946060685.1. Taxonomy (GTDB): domain Bacteria; phylum Bacteroidota; class Bacteroidia; order Bacteroidales; family Bacteroidaceae; genus Alloprevotella. The sequence continues at coordinate 3,633 of CAMGOT010000165.1, read as the reverse complement.
CTGCTCAATGATGAGCAGGAGCTTGCCCACCGTTATCTGCATCTCGTGTCGAAGATGCCCTTCCAGCAGGCTTTCGTGGAGCGTTTCCTGCCCCTTGTGGGCCATGTCGACCAGTTGGTCAAGGATCCCGTCTTTGCCAATATCCACGGCCTCTATCCCATGGACGAGATGATGGAGCAGCATTGCCGCCAGCCGGTGTTCCTGGGCTACAATGCCATCATGATGCGTGGTAGCGATGCCAGCCTCGTCACCAGTGTCGCCACCGCCATGTACAGCAAGAGTATGGACAATCTTCTGATGCGTATCGGTGTGCTTTCACAGAAGCAGTCGCTTCCCCTCAGCGTGCAGCAGGCTATCCTGATAGCCAGTCTGCGTCGCCCACAGTTGCTGGAAGCCTATCCTCAGGTGCGCGACAACTCGATGCTCGTTAGCGAGTTCCGGCGTTTCTCGCAGGACATCGCTCCCCTCGTTGCTCCTCCAGGTTCGGACGACGAGACGAAGCGGGCCTCCTATCGCCGCATAGCCGACGAACTGCGTGCCGAATGGCTGGGCACGTATTACTATTATTATTATAGTGGAAACATTGACCAGACTGTCAGCAAGTCCGAACAGCATGGCGTAAATTGATTGATTGACCGATGAAAGCTTACCCTATATTCCTCACCCTGCTCATTGCACTCCTCGCCCAGGCCTGCCGACCCGATGCCGTGGTGCCGGCCGACAGTGTAGCCGTCGACGAAGCGGCAAACATCTATCCCGAATATCGCGATGTGGTGATACCTCCCAACATTGCCCCCCTGAATTTCATGGTGCGCGGCGAGGGCGATGCCTTCGTCTGCCAGCTCACCGCAAAGCGCGGCGGGCAGGAGCTTGTAGCCGCTGCCGGAGAGGACGGGAAAATCCTTCTCGACACCCTGGCATGGCGCGAACTGCTTCTTTCTGCCCGTGGAAGCGACATCGAAGTGAATGTCTATTCCCATCGCGACGGCCGGTGGCTTCACCATCCTCCCTACACCCTCACCGTGGCCGAGGAGGAAATCGACCCCTATCTGACCTATCGCCTCATTGAGCCTTCGTATGAGCTGTACCGCCAGCTGGGCATCTACGAGCGCAACCTCACGGGATTTGACGAGCATCCCGTCTACGAGAACAATGATGTCTATGCCGAGGGCGACAACCACTGCATCAACTGCCACACGCCGCAGCAGTATGGCAAGACGGGGCTGAGCCTCTTCCATGTGCGTGGCGATCATGGCGGCACCATCTTCATGAAGGGCAGTCAGGCCGAGCGGTTGAACATGAAGAGCGATTCCACGCTGGGCAATGCCGTTTACCCTGCCTGGCATCCCGAGAAGCCCTGGGTGGTGTTCTCCTCCAACAAGACCGGCCAGGCCTTTCACATTGCCCAGTCCGACAAGGTCGAGGTCATCGATTACGGTTCAGACCTCATCTTCTATGATGTGGAGAACAATAAGATTTCCAATGTGCTGAAGACTCCCGTAGAGATGGAGACCTTCCCCACCTGGTCGCCCGACGGCAACAGGCTTTACTATTGTTCCTGTACTTTTGCCCCCTTGGGCCATCTCCCCGACACGCTCCAGGGCACTTCCCGCGACTTGGCCTGTTCCGACAGTGTAATAGCCAATTACCGCAATGTGCGCTATCGCCTCATGCAGCTCGATTTCGACAGTCAGACCCGTCGTTTCTCAGCCCCCACTCTTCTGCTCGACTGTCCTGCCATGCAGAAGTCGGCCACTTTGCCCCGCGTCAGCCCCGACGGCCGCTGGCTGCTCTTCACGATGGGCGATTACGGGCAGTTCCACATCTGGCACCATTCCTCCGACCTCTACGTGATGGATCTGCAGGCCGTGGGCGAAGGCCGGCAGCCCGCCGAGGCTTTCCGTCCCCTTTCTGCCGCCAACAGCGACAATGTGGAGAGCTATCACACGTGGAGCAGCAATGGCCGCTGGATTGTCTTCTCCTCGCGTCGCGACGACGGCAGCTACACCCGTCCCTACATCTGCTATTTCGATACCCAGGGCCAAGACCACAAGCCCTTCCTCCTGCCGCAGCAGGACCCCGAGCAAAACCTTCTTCGCATGAAGAGCTATAACATTCCCGAGTTTTCGTGCTCGCCCGTAGGAGCCACGCCCGAGACCATCCGCCGTGCGGTCTATGATGACGATGCCGTGCGCCGCGTGCAGGAGTAAAGTGTGCGTTGACTCTTATGGCGAGAAAAACGAAGCCCTCCTCCCGATGCCTTTATACCTCATAAATACCATGAGAAAACTGTTAAGCCTATTTTCGGCATTGCCATTCCTGCTGTCGGCGCGGCCCGCGCAGCCCTTGCTCTAGGCCGAGCCTTATTTGCAAAATGTCAGAACCACCGCCGCTACCGTGATGTACCAGAGCCACGGCAGCGTACACTCCTGGGTGGAGGTCGGTACCGACAGTCTGCACACCACTACTGTCCGGCGGTTGACAAACGGGCAGGAGGTGGTCCACGACATTGAGCATCGCGTACGCCTGGAAGGACTTACCCCCGGGCCACCTATTATTATAGAGTGTGTGCCACGGAAATCCTGAAGAACCAGGCCTATTCCAAGACCTTCGGCCGCACCGCCCGCACTCCCTTCTATCGTTTCACCCTGCCTGCCGATACCACGCGGAATTTCACCGCCCTTGTGCTCAACGACCTTCACGGCCACGGCCCGACGATAGCAGCCCTTTCAGCCTTGGCGGAGACGATACCCCATGATTTTGTCGTGTTCAATGGCGACTGCCTCTCCGAGCCTGCCACACGCGAACACGCCATCAAGGATATTCACTGGTTGGCCAGTGCCTTCCATGCAGCCTCCATCCCCTGCATCTTCCTGCGCGGCAACCATGAAATCCGCAATGCCTACTCCTCCGGCATGCCCAGTCTCTTTGAATGGTAAGGCCACGGTACCACCTATCATGCCTTCTCCTGGGGCGACACCCGCTTCGTCATGCTCGACTGTGGTGAGGACAAGCCCGATTCCACGTGGGTGTATTATGGCCTGAACGATTTCAATGCCTTCCGGCGCGACCAGGCCGACTTCCTGAAGCAGGAAATCTCCTCCAAAGCCTATAAAAAGGCCCGGCGCCATGTCCTCATTCATCACATCCCCCTTTGGTTTGAACGTGAGAACGACCCCGGTGCCATCAGCCTGCCGTGCCGCGAACTGTGGCTGCCATGGCTGAAGAAAGCGGCGTTTGATGTCTCCATCAATGCCCATGTGCATGAATTCCGTTATGCCGAAGCGGCACGGTGGGCAATCCTTACCCTGTGCTCACGGGTGGAGGCCCGTCGTTGGAGAGTGCCACGCTGACCGTGGTCCGCAAGCAAGGCAAACATATCGAAGTACAGGTGCTCGATGCCAAGGGCAACGTGCGCCATGCCACTCAACTTTGCCCCCTGTGTGTGTGAGCGGGGGAGCTTTGGCATAAAAGGCCCCCGCATCCATCCCTACAAGCCGAAAACGCGCGTTTTCTGCCTCTTTCCATTCTTGGTGAGGCGAAAGCGCGCGTTTTCGGCTTTGTGTAAGCATATCTGCAAATTATTGCTGTCCGGTAAAACTCAAAAGTGCCAGATAACCCTGTCCGAAGCCC
>CAMGOT010000164.1 GCA_946060685.1 uncultured Bacteroidales bacterium | reverse complement strand
TTTGATATTGTATTCTTATTTCTCTATGTGCTTATTTCACCTCCTCAAAGTCGGCATCCTGAATATCATCAGACTTGCCGCCATTGTTAGGCTGCTGCGGCCCCTGCTGTCCGAAGCCGGCTCCACCGGGCTGTGCTCCAGGCTGACCCTGTGCGCCCTGGTACATCTTGCCCACCACGCTGTTCAGTTCGGCGATGGCAGCATCGATGGCAGCGATGTCCTGAGCCTTGTGGGCATCCTTCAGTTTGCCGAGGGCACCCTCGATTTCGCTCTTCACTTCGGCAGGAATCTTGTCGCCGTTCTCCTGAAGCATATTCTCCGTCTGGAAAATCATGCTGTCGGCCTGGTTGATTTTTGCAATGCGCTCACCCTCCTTGCGGTCGGCCTCGGCGTTGGCCTCAGCCTCAGCCTTCATGCGGTCGATTTCCTCTTTAGAAAGGTTGCTGCTGGCCTCGATGCGAATGCTCTGCTCCTTGCCCGTGGCCTTGTCCTTTGCGCTCACGTTGAGAATACCGTTGGCATCGATGTCGAAGGTAACCTCTATCTGAGGCACTCCACGGCGTGCAGGAGCGATGCCTGCGAGGTTGAAGCGTCCGATGCTCTTGTTCTGTGCCGCCATCGTGCGCTCACCCTGGAGCACATGGATGGTCACCTCAGGCTGGTTGTCCTCGGCGGTGGAGAACACTTGGCTACGCTTGCAGGGGATGGTAGTGTTGGCCTCCACAAGCTTCGTCATGACGCCTCCGAGGGTTTCGATACCCATGGAAAGCGGGGTGACGTCGAGGAGCACGATGTCCTGTCCGACCTCCTGGTTGAGGATGGCACCCTGGATGGCAGCACCCACAGCCACTACCTCATCGGGGTTCACGCCCTTGGAGGGAGTCTTGCCGAAGAAGTCCTCCACGAGTTTCTGAACGGCGGGAATACGGCTGGAGCCTCCCACGAGGATGACTTCGTCAATCTCGCGTGCGCTGCATCCGGCATCGCGGAGGGCATTTTCGCAAGGTATGCGGCAAGCCTGGATGAGATGGTGGGCAAGCTGCTCGAACTTAGCCTTCGTGAGGGTCTTGAGAAGATGTTTCGGTCCGGTGGCGGTGGCAGTGATGTAGGGCAGGTTGATTTCGGTGGAGTTGGAGCTGGAAAGTTCAATCTTTGCCTTCTCGGCAGCCTCCTTCAAACGCTGCATGGCCATGGGGTCGCCCGTAAGGTCGGCACCTTCCTCGGCCTTGAATTCATTCACGAGCCAGTCTATGATCACCTGGTCGAAGTCGTCGCCACCCAGATGGGTGTCGCCATTGGTGGAAAGCACTTCAAATACGCCGCCACCAAATTCGAGGATGGAGATATCGAACGTACCGCCACCGAGGTCGAACACGGCAATCTTCATGTCTTTGTGTGCTTTGTCGATACCATAGGCCAAGGCTGCTGCCGTAGGTTCGTTGACGATACGCTTCACCTCCAGACCGGCAATCTGTCCGGCCTCCTTCGTGGCCTGACGCTGGGAGTCGGAGAAGTAGGCCGGCACGGTGATGACAGCCTCCGTCACCTCCTGTCCGAGATAGTCCTCGGCCGTCTTCTTCATCTTCTGCAGCACCATTGCCGAGATTTCCTGTGGCGTATAGTTTCGTCCGTCGATGGCCACGCGAGGCATACCGCCCTCGTTCACCACTTCGTAAGGCACGCGTTCGATTTCCTTCTGAACCTGGCTCCAATTCTCGCCCATAAAGCGCTTGATGGAGTAGACGGTCTTCTTCGGGTTGGTGATGGCCTGACGCTTTGCGGGATCGCCCACCTTGCGCTCTCCCTCACCGGTAAATCCTACTACGGAGGGGGTGGTGCGCTTGCCCTCGCTGTTGGCGATAACGATGGGCTCGTTGCCCTCGAATACTGAAACACAAGAGTTGGTGGTTCCTAAGTCAATACCAATAATCTTTCCCATAATTGTTGTTTTGTTCTTTATTTTTTATTGTTATTTGTCAGATTTTCTTTGCTGTGGTGTTTCCTGCGCCCCTCCCATAATATTTATAATGTGTATGAAGGAGTACTGCATTTCGCCGCATTTTGCATTCCGCAGCATTTTCGTTTGCCCCATTTAGTAGCAACACACGTGCCAACGCTTTCCGAGTCTCCGTCGTCGACTGCCACTTCTGCCACAATGTCACACATCTGCAGTTGGGATTTCCCCATCCCATCCCGCCACTTTTTCCTCCTTGACCATCATGATGCTCCCCCTTCGCGCCTTCCTGTGTCCCTGCCTCATCCCCCAAGCATCCGATGACCATCTTGCATGGAAGAGACTACTCAAGGATGCGTTATGACATGCGTAGATGCTAATTGACGGTCTTTAACGAAGTTTTGGAGTTGAAAATATGAATATTATAGTACTTTGCATTGCATAGTACCAAACATAGCCTAACTTTGCAGCACCATACTCAGCAAACGTCGTGGAGGAGGTGCTGTGGGGGCGTACCCTGGCCTGCCATCTTCTGCCATGCTCCCTACGGGGAACTGTCAGCCTTCTCCGCTCCACATACCTAAAACCATTCGCCTATGGCAAATATTGACAACACGCGTTCACAGATGCGCAAAGGCATGCTGGAATATTGCATCCTGCTCCTTCTGCGTCACAGCCCTCTGTATGCCAACGACATCATTGTGCGCCTCAAGCAGGCAGAGATGATCGTGGTGGAAGGTACGCTCTATCCTTTGCTCAACCGTCTGAAGAAAGACGGGTGGCTCAGATATGAATGGCAGGAAAGCACGCAGGGACCGCCCCGAAAGTATTACGCCCTCACTCCGGAGGGCGAGGAGGCCCTGCGGCAACTCGACTGCAGCTGGAACGAACTTGCCACCACCGTGAGCATCCTTCAGCAGCACTATCCTGCCGTCTTGCCGCCGGCTGGCGACATGCCTGCTTCCGGGAACAATCCTGAATAGCGCTCACACCCATTACATGCACACATACACCTACCTACACACACATACACATCATGACGTTATGAAAAAGAATATCTCTATCAATATCTTCGGCACCGTCTATGCCATCGACGAGGATGCCTACCTGCTGCTCGACAATTATCTGCAGGGAATGAAAAACTATTTCCACAGCCAGGAAGGGGGCGACGAGATTGCCGACGACATCGAGCACCGGGTGGCTGAACTCCTTTGGGAATACAAGGAGCAGGGGCTGGCAGCGGTCGACATCAGTATGGTCAAGGCCATTATTGAGAAAATCGGCAATCCTGCAGAAATCGACGATGACGATGCTCCCCATACTGATGCTTCCTCCGATGCCGGCACCGAAGTTTCCGATGCCTCGGCCGAAACTTCCGATGCCTCCTCCGGGAAAGGGCAGTCCGGATTCTTCGCCCGTCTGAGGGCCCATGCGAAAAACCACCGCATGTACCGCAACATGCAGGATAAGATGCTGGGAGGCGTATGCTCCGGACTTGCGGAATATGCCGGCACGATTGACGTCACGATATGGCGTCTGGGAACCGTTTTGCTGGCCATCCTGATGTGGTCGCCCGGAGAGTGGTGGTGGCCCGACTGGTTGCGGTGGTCAGTCCCCCTGCTGTATTTGGCCCTGTGGATTATTCTGCCGGAAGCCCGTACTCCTGAGGACCGTCTGCGCATGAAAGGACGCACCGTGAATGCCGAGAACCTGAAGGAGCAGATTGTCAGCGAGTCGGAAGAGCAGGCTTCGCAGGCCGTACGCCCCTCGCGGCATTTGCAATCGGGATGCCTGCGCATCATTCTCGGACTGCTTCTCCTCATGCTTCTCCTGCCCCTTTTTGCTACTTTCATGGCACTGGTACTCGTACTCTTCATGTTCGGATTTGGGATATCCCTCTTTACCGACCACATGGGTGCCGAAGTGCAACGCGTGGTCGGATGCATGGACACCTCGCTCGTCGTGGCTGGCTCTGTGGCAGGCATCATCGTCATCGGCATTCCTATATGGGCCATCATCGCCTTCCTGCGGCAGAACCGCAAGCCCATGTCGACCGTCGGAATTGTCAGCCTGATTCTCACCTGGATTGTGGCGCTTGGCATCAGTATCGCCTCGGCCGTGCTGGTGGGTCTGCAGGTGCAGGATTGCGAGGATGAGCAGTACGATGCAGCATGCACGCGTGGCGGCATACGGCTGGGCAGCCCTTCCTGCTGGCGTACACTCGACGAGATGGGCTGGACGCTGGAAAGCATGGAAAACGTGGAACCCTGCATCATAGAATCCCGCTCGGGATATGCCGGACTGCCGCCCCATGCTCTGACCATACGGCGCGACACGGCATCGCTCCCCATGAGCATCAGCATGCAGCGGCAGGAATACTACGACCAAGGCTATTATGTGCTGGAGATGCTCAGCGGAACAAACGGTAAGGGCATAGGCGTGGAAGTGCGTGGCAGCGAGGACACCCTGCAGCCTCTGGCCTCCATTGTCCCTTCTGCAGCGGGAAAGAGTCTCAAGGGAATGAAGTGGGAGGAAGGATGCACACTCCCCATCCTCAGCCATCCCGACAGCACGGAATGGGAGGATTTCGCCGATGACTGGTCCTATTTCGTCTCCGCGCCTTTCCATCATAAGGGCGGTATGGTGAGCATCAGCATCAAGGCCCGGAATGCCTATGTCAACAGTTTCGCCCTTCGCCACATTCGCCTTCGCCCTGTGGAGGCTCCCGCAGGGCGGCGTGTGTCCTTGAAGAAAACTGCTAAGGGCGAATGATGTTTCATACGCTATTCATCTATCCTTGCGGGCAATATGGCAGACCCAGATTCCCTGCCTGACATGATAGATACCCTTTCGCAGAAGACACGCACGCCGTCAAATCCGGAGCGGAAGGTGCTCGTGTGCCTTGATGCGGGAATTGCCACGGAGGAGAACCTCCGGAGAATCAAGGAAAAGGACTATAGGGATGTTCTATAAATTAGTTTTTTTATTCATTTAGGAAGTGTTATTATGCTTGGCCACTTTTCAACCTCTCGCT
>CAMGOT010000163.1 GCA_946060685.1 uncultured Bacteroidales bacterium | reverse complement strand
CCCATGCGTGACAGGCATGTATTCTAACCAACTGAACTAACGCACCTTGGTTGTGCAATGTCTTCGGCAATTTTGTTCCCGAATTGCGAGTGCAAAGTTACGGCAGTTTGGTTAAACCTGCAAGGAATTGGATTGTTTTTTCTTTAAAAAGATGTTTCGTTAATGTGGTTTTGTAAGATTTGCTTGTCAGATACAGGAAAATCCTCCAGTTTTACAGCGATTTTGACCATCAAGACGCAGGATGGCAGGAAGTCGGCAGAGCTATGGCTTATTCTCCTTTCCGCTCGTTTCTTTGCCGTACGCCTTCATAGAGCAGGATGGCGGCACTTACCGATACGTTGAGCGAGTCGCAGTGTCCAAGCATGGGAATGCGGATGTGTGCATCCGCGGCCTCACGCCATTGGGGCGTAAGTCCGGTGGCTTCGGTTCCCATGATGAGTGCTGTAGGGCGTGTCATGTCGGTGTCGTAGTACAGGCTGGAATCCTGGAGTTGTGCGGTGAGGATGCTGATGCCCCGCTCTTTCAGCCATGCTATAGTGTCCTGACTGCTTGCCAAGGCGCAGGGGACAGTGAACACTGCCCCCAATGATGCGCGGATAAGATTAGGGTTGTAGAGGTCGGTAAGGGGGTCGCAGACAATGACGGCAGTGGCTCCGGCCGCATCGGCTGTACGAAACACGGCCCCCAGATTGCCGGGTTTCTCTACACCTTCCAGCACGATAATCAGTGGTGTGCAGCCTTTTCCGGTTCCTCTGCAGAGCGTGTCTTCCAGGTTGTCAAGGCTGTTCTGGGGCATTCTTGCCGTTCCTACCACGCCTTCCGTACCGCCGCGATAGGCTATCTTTTCATACACGGCTTTGCTGACGCATATCATCTCCGCGTCGGGGCATTTTCGTCGGCAGAGGTCTAAAGCCCCTTCTCCCTCGTTGATGTCTGCCGCCCATTCCGTGTTCCCTTGTCGTGCCGAGGATTCCATGATTTCCGGGCATACGTAGAGGGTCTGGATGCTGCCCCGGGCTTCCGTGCAGCGTTGTATCTCGCGCTGCCCTTCTACGACGAAAAGTCCAGTCTTTCTCCTTTCGCCCGACTTCTGTTGGAGTGCTACGAGGTGTTTGATGCGGGGATTCTGTCCGCTGGTGATGATGTCCATAATGCTATGCTCTCGCGTGCGTACGTTTTATAATATGTGTTGTAGGGAGGAATATTTATTTGGTGGTACACCCTTTTAGCAGTTCCTTCGCCTCGGGCATGAGGTAAGGCTCTATCTTCTTGTAGGGCACGGTGAAAGTCGGCATTCCCGCAGCATAGGGGGCTATTTCGTATTGCATATATTCAAAGCGCAGTCCCTCGGGGGCGGGGCTGGGCAGACGTGTGGGTAGCGGCACGAGTGCCGAATCCAGCAGGAGAAGCTCGTCAAGGTTCACCTTCTCGCCTTCCGTCTGTTGTGTGAAGTATTCCTGTAGTCCGGCACGCAGGATGGGCTGCAGGTCTTTCAGCCGTGTGCTGTCGATGACTTCCGTCAGTCTGCTGCCGTCGGTCAGATTGTAGGTCAGATAGCCCGCTCCTGTCTCGCTGGGGTGTGCTCCGCCACAGTAGATGCTGTTGGTGTTATGGAACACCACGAAATGTTCGGTGGCATAGGCCTTTTCCAGGATGAAGTCGGCGGAATAGGGGATGGGCGGATATTTCTTCGTGTCAGGGTCGTTCTCGAATCTGAAGTCGTTGAGCTTCTTGCTCTCGATGGTATAGACTTCAAGCACGGAGGTTCCGTAGGTTCTTGCCTGTTCGTTGACGGTGAGGGTTGTACCGTCGGTAGGAGCATTGTAACTCTCGTCCAGTGCGTTCTCGACTTGCAGGTTCATGATTTCCACCAGGTCCTCGCGTATGGCATTGGCCACATCGTTGTCCGAAGCGGGCAATTCCAGATCGACGTTGACGTAGGCATAGTCCGTGCTGTCGGCCCATGAGGCTTTCTCATAGGTGATGTCTGTTCCGTTTTGGCACGATGCCAGGATGCAGGCAGGGATCAGAAGTGCTGATAATGGCTTGAATATGGTGTTCATGGTGGCAGGATGCTGTAGTTAATGTTTGGATGTGGATAAATAGGTGGTGCAAATGTACGATTTTATGGCGTATGCGCTATGGTGCATCCTGCTTTTTTATGTCTGCCTTTGTCTTTTTTAGGAATCCTTCCCCTGTTATCCTGTCATATTCGCATTTTCATCCTGCTTCTCTGTGTAAGTTCCCTTTCATCATGTACACAAAAAAGTCCTGACCCCACAGCTGATGTCTCCCGACAAAGAGGTGGGCTCAGGACTACTCACAAAAACCTATCAAGAGCGCTGCTGGAATCCGCTCCTTGTCCGTACGGCTCCAACGGGACGAGATGGGCGTATATGCCGCATCCTTTAGCAACACCACCCTTGACTCTGGCGTTCTGGGAGGAAATGTTTGGTTCTGGTCAGGTGCCGGTGGCAGGCCTGCCAGTGGGGGGATTATTTGTTTTTCGTACCGGTCTTGCCGCCGCCCCTGGCAGCCTTGCGCTGTTCCTGCATTTTGGTGTAGAGAGCCTTTTGCTCCTCAGTCAGCAGGGCCTGTACATCTTTCTCCAGTTTCTGGCTGGCTGCGCGCATGCTGTCCCTGTTTTCTGCGGTGGCAGCCGTACGTTGCTTCTGAAACTCGGTGTAGAGGGCTGTCACTTTTGTAGTTTGTTCATCTGTCAGGTTGAGCTCCTTTTTCAGTGTCGCCACTTGCTGCTCTACGCTCATTCTCGGACGGCCACCTTGATTTTGGCGCTGTGCATTCATGCTGCCGAAACTGAACAAAGCAACGGCAAGCAGCATGATAATCTTTTTCATAATCTGTGAATCTTTGGTGTTTGGGGATATAATGGTTTGCCCCGACGTCGGTTTTGTTTCTGGGTGCCGGTGCTGTCCTGCACTGGCATATAAAAGATGTGGTTTTTGTGAAAAAGTTAATTGTTGGCATGATGTTATGGACGAATACATACTTTTTACCGACGAACGCGGCAAGATTCCTTATGTTTGGGCATAGCCAGAAGTCTCTTCCCTTGTTTTCTTGTGGACGACAACAGGGACAACTTGAAACAACTTTTTTATTATTGTTGTCTTAGTTGTCGTTTGTTTTTCCGGTGGGGGGCGAGGCTGCAGGCAGCTGCCAGGAAATGCTGCCAAATACACAATTCATAGAACACATCTATATAATTATAGAAAAAAGCATTTGTTGAAAATGAAATTTTGCTATACCTTTGCAATCGAAAAAGAAAAACCATCCCGATGACCCTACAACAATTACGTTACATCATCGCCGTCAACCGCTACAGGAATTTTGCCAAGGCAGCAGACTCCTGTCGGGTATCACAGCCTACGCTGAGTGCCATGCTGGTCAAGCTGGAGGAAGAGCTGGATGTCCGCATCTTCGAGCGCACGAACAAGTCGGTGGTGCCTACCGAGGCAGGCGAGATAATCATCCGTCAGGCAGAGCGGGTGCTCAATGAGACGGCACGCATCAGCGAACTGGTGAATGATGAGAAAGGCAAAATTGGCGGAAGGCTCGTCATGGCCGTCAGTCCCACGATAGCTCCTTTCATCCTTCCTCGCTTCATCCGTCATTATCGGGAGCAGTTTCCTTCTGTCGAACTGCATATTCAGGAAATGAAGTCGGCGGATGTGATCGATTCGCTGCTGCAAAGCGAAATAGAGATGGGTATTGCCATTTCCGACAAAGCCCGTGAAGGGGTGTACGAGATTCCTCTCTACCGCGAGCGCTTCTATGTCTATCTCTCCAAGGACTGCTGGCGCAAACTGCCGGTTTTCAAACCTGAGAATCTGGAGCACGAGAGTTTCTGGATCATGAAGGAGGCACAGTGCATGCGTGAAAGTCTGTTTTCTTTCTGCAATGCCAATTCCAAAGGCTATCAGATTTATGAGGCTGGAAGCATCGACACGCTGGTGCGGGTAGTGGACGAAAACGGTGGCTTTACCGTCATTCCCGAAATGCAGTTGCCTTTCCTCTCCGAGGCTCAGCGTGACAATGTCAGGCGGATTGAGGGCGACTATGTGTCGCAGCGTGGAGTATCGCTCTATATCCGCGAGGACTATATCCGGCAGAAGATGCTCAACAGTGTCATCGACACGCTCAAACTCTTTATGCCGAAAGGAATGATGAACGAGAGCCTTGTGAAATATGGCGTAAAATTATAGCCTGCCTTATTTCGATACCGAAAATATTCATTAACCCTTTAATACAACAACAACATTATGAGAAGCATCACCACTTTAGATCTTCAGTATGCCCACAGATTTTATGGTTTCCAGGGCGAGGCACAGTATCTTCATGGCCACACCGGCGTGCTCACCATTGAGGTGGAGGACAACGTCAACGAGGGCGTGAACATGGTGTTCCCCTGCAATGAAATCCAGAAGACGGCATGGGATGTCCTGAAGAATTTTGACCACGCGCTTATCCTGCGTGAGGACGATCCTCTGCTCCCCGCTATTCTCGATGTTTATGAGAAGCAGGGCATTAAGGACGGTCATCCCTGCAATACGATGAAGGGCGAGGCTTTCAAGACCGAACTTGCCACGGCTTATCCCGACGCTCGTCTGGTTGTGACGAAGGAGACCATGACCGTTGAGGGAATGATCAAGATTGTCTATGAACTGCTGAAGGACAAGCTCAACATCGTCAAACTCACCTTCACCAGCGGTGTGAATGCTGCCTGCTGTGAGTTCCCCACCGACAAGACGATGGATCGTTGCCCGCTCTGTGGCATTTCTCTCGATGAGAATGGAGTTTGCCCCAAGTGCGGTTATAAGAAGGCATAATCCTTCTGTGGCTGCCCTATAGGAAAGGGAGGATGCGTCAGAACATGCGGTTCCGGTGCATCCTCCCTGTTTTGTGTTTTTTTGTAGCCACGGCGTTCTGTAGAGGGGTGTTCTATAAATTAGTAAATTATCTTTTATTCAAGAGCTGTCTGCTTGGC
>CAMGOT010000162.1 GCA_946060685.1 uncultured Bacteroidales bacterium | reverse complement strand
ACGCCCCGGAAGATGTCGATTTCGCTCGCGGAGAGATGCAAAGCCTCATTGCTGGAATAGGAGAAGAATTCATATCGCCCGATGGTTTTGCCCAGTGTGGTGCGAGCGAGGAGGTCGGGGTGGAACACGATAGCCGTCCATTTCGGATTCTTCACGCCCGGTGTGGGCTTTACATGGATAGTTTGCCCAGGAGCAAAACTCGTCACTGTCATTTCGTCGAAGTCATACTTCGTGCGGCCATAGGAGAGTTGGCATCCTTTGTTCTCTTTGAGGAAGAGAGCGTAAAGGCCATAATGCACGATACATTCCTCCTGCTCCCTCTGCCTGTCGAATCTCACCACGCTTACCAGCGGATGGAGCGTTTCAAAACCGTAGAAGTCATTGAACGCCTGTACGGAGTCAAACCGGATTTCTTTCATGGTCTAAAAAAGGGGGGACGTGAGTTTACCATATTCTTCGTCGCTTACCGGCTCCAGCCATTCGTTGCCTTCGCCTTCCTCGGTGGTCTTGACATGAGTGGCGATGTGCTGGAACCAGGAATCCGCCTGTGCTCCATGCCAATGCTTCACCCCCTCGGGAATGTCAATGATATCGCCCGCATGAAGCGGAATGGCAGGCTTTCCCCATTCCTGGTACCAGCCTTTTCCGCTGACGCAGATGAGTATCTGATGCGCACCATGGTGGATGTGCCAGTTGTTGCGGCATCCGGGCTCGAAAGTCACATTGCTGTATGCCTGGACCGTCGGCCCGTCGGCAGGGAGATTCTTGGGGACGATGGGCGAAAGATAACTGTTGCCGGTGAAATACTGTGCATACCGGCTGTTGGGGCTGCCTTTGCTCCAGTCGCCGGCAGCCGCCTCTGCGGCATGGTCAGCCTGCGACAGGCCGCTCTCTGAAAGGAAGCGGCAGAGTGCCTCCACTTCTTCCTCCTTGTTGCCCATCTCCACAGCCCCGCGCTTATGGGAAGCCAGTTGTTTTTCCACGCCCTTCATCCCCGACAGTGCAGCAACGGTCACGATTTCGCGGTCGGCTTCCGACAGTTGCCTTCCGGCGAAGATGTCGCCAAAGAGATGAGCCTTCAGATAATGGTCGACCTGCGGACAGAAGGGATAATCGTAGGGCACTCCCCCGCACAGGCGCGTCTGCACCTCCGCACCTTTTTCGAGGGCTTCCGAGGCATTGGCCCAAAGTTCCGGTGCTTGCCATGGTGTGCCTTCATGGTCGTCGATGCCCTTTGCCTTGCGGTCGTCGAGCACAGCCTTCAGGACTCCCAGTGCATTGAGCGTTCGGGGAAATCCCGTGTAGGCATAGAGTTGGGAGAAAGCCTCCTTCAGTTCGTTGACCTTGATGCCCGCATCGAGCGCTTGGCGCAATGCGTCGTCAAGCCGAGCCATATCGCCTTGTGCCTCAAGGGCGGCACACGATGCAAGATGCAGCTGGCGTGGGGACAGATGGGACAGATGGGAGTTTTCCATATAGCCGGTGGTTTGTGCATGGGCACTCGTCAAGATGAATGCCCATGCCAATAGAATGAGCAGGATTTTCATTGTAAGTTTCGTGCGGAGGGATTTTTTTACTGCGCTTTCCGCAATTCTGAACGGTAGAAGGCCAGAATGTCATTCCAGGGGATGAAGTTGCCTTTTCCTCCATCGTAGAGGTCGCAATGAGTGGCACCGGGTACAATCAGCAGGCGTTTTCCCGCGGCATATTTTCCGCTGGTGATTTTCTGATAGGCCTCTTCGCCGAAATAGCGGCTGTGGGCTTTCTCGCCATGTACGATGAGCACTGGCGTGCGGATTTCGGAAGCTGCACTCCAGAGGTTCTGACTCAGGCGCATGAGGTGAGTGGTGATGTTCCATCCCATGTTGGAATTGAGCGAGCGCGGATGATAGCCGCGGGCCTCCGACTTGTAGTAGTCGATATATTGCTTCAGGAAATCGGGGGCATCGGCAGGGGCATCGGCAGGAAGTCCACCCTGAGGCTTGATTTCCCCGCTTCGGTATTCTTCGGTGCGCTGTTGTGCGAGTTGCTGCTTCAGCCTGAAGCGTGCCTCCTCATCCATGACGTCGAAATAGCCTTGTTGGGTCACTCGTGTGAGATTGTACAAGGTGATGCACGCTGTGGCTTTGATGCGAGGGTCGAGTGCTGCAGCATTGAGGGCGATGCCTCCCCATCCGCAGATGCCCAGGATGCCGATGCGACCGGAATCCACCTGCTTGTGGCAAGAGAGATAGTCGACGGCTGCACAGAAGTCCTCGGTGTTGATGTCCATGGAGGAGGAATATCGTGGTTCTCCTCCACTCTCACCCGTGAATGAGGGGTCGAAGGCGAGGGTCAGGAATCCTTCTTCTGCCAGACGCTGGGCATAGAGTCCGCTCGACTGTTCCTTCACCGCGCCAAACGGCCCGCTGACGGCAATGGCGGGAAGCGCTGCGGTGGAGCCTTTCGGGATGTAGAGGTCGGCGGCAAGGGTGATGCCGAAGCGGTTGGTAAATGTCACTTTCTCGTGCTCCACCTTGGGGCTCTGCGGGAAAGTCTTGTCCCAGACGTCAGTGAGGGTCAGGGAATGGGCGGAAGCCATGTTGCCATGGGGCTGCTGTGCTGCCATACTGATAGTAAAAGCCGATGTTAAGTAGGTATTCAAAATTAGTTTATACTAAGATTTAATTATGCCACTTATGTTTGCACACTCTCTTTGGCGCATCTTTCAGCCTTGAAAACAGTCACATAGCCCGCTATGCTCCTTTATTTCAAGACTAAAATCTGCATCCAAATAGAGCATTCAAACATAAAACTAATTTTGAACACCTACTTAAAAGGATTGCAATGAAGTGTTTGATGCTCATAGGATGTTATTGGATAGACATTCCCATTTCATACGCCTCGCGAAGAGCGGCATGACCTTCGATTTCTCCCGTTCCGTTCACTCCTCCTGCAAATACGCTTCCGGCGAGCTTCGATTTTGGATAGCATGCAATCCATCCTCCCAGTCCGTGTATGGCCCTTTCGGGAACTTCAGGGTCGTCCTCTGCAGCGGCAGTGAGCATATATACGTCGCGGAAATGATAGTCGGAGCCATAAAGGGCGTTGGCACGGTCGATGAGCGTCTTCATCTGTCCGCACATTTCATAATAATATATAGGAGTGGCGAAGGCTATGGCATCGGCATCGTGCATCAGCCGGATGATGCCGGTCATATCATCCTGAATGGCGCAGGTGCGCAACTGCTGGCATGCCATACATCCACGGCAGAATGCGATATTCTTCCCTCTCAGGGATATTTTCTCTACATCGTGTCCGGCCTCTTGTGCTCCACGTACAAACGCATCTGCCAGTGCTTCAGAGTTGCTCTTCGGCCGCAGGCTTGTTGAGATGACTAATACTTTCTTGCTCATGATTTTTTTTGGGGTGTGTTAAGCTGTTTGCGGTGCAAAGTTACGGCAATGTGCGTAATGTCAGGTTACCTGAATTGCGGTAATAGTTACCAGTTTTGACGACAGGATGCTTTTTTCGCCGTTTTTTCTCCTTTTCGCTCGATGCCATGCGCCAGAACAAGGCCGGCAAGTGCCGTCATGCAGGCTTGCCGCTTGTTCAGTGGATGGCGGAAGGCGTAAAGCTCCGGGAGCGGGCCATTGGCATTGGCACTATGGTGGGGTAAAGGCGTTTTGGCCATAGAACGACAAACGTCCCGCCTGCCCATGATGGGGCAAGCGGGACGTGGAGGGTGCAGACAGCCACCCCCTCAGGGATTAGTCGATTTCCTCGTCGGCCTCATAGCCACCCATCTCGCGGATGGCATTCTTGAGCATGGTATACTGCTGATAGAGGTGGTTGACGGCTTCTTCGTTCTGCGTGTAGTCGTGCATGGGCGACTTGAGGAAGAAGCTCAGGAAACGCTGAATGCCATAGCGGCCGGCGCGTGCTGCAAGGTCAGAGAGCAGGCAGAGGTCGAGGCAGAGAGGAGCGGCAAGGATGGAGTCGCGGCAGAGGAAGTTGATCTTGATCTGCATGGGATAGCCCATCCATCCGAAGATGTCGATATTGTCCCATCCTTCCTTGTTGTCGTTGCGGGGAGGATAGTAGTTGATGCGCACCTTGTGGTAGTAGTCCGTGTAGAGGTCGGGCTGGTCCTCAGGCTTGAGGATGGTCTCCAGCGTGGAGAGCTTGCTGACCTCCTTGGTACGGAAGTTGTCGGGCTCGTCGAGCACGAGTCCGTCGCGGTTGCCGAGAATGTTGGTGGAGAACCATCCGCTCAGTCCCAGGCAACGCGTACCGATGATGGGGGAGAATCCCGACTTCACGAGCGTCTGTCCCGTCTTGAAGTCCTTTCCGGCGATAGGCATCTTGGTCTTTTCGGCCATCTCCCACATAGCGGGGATGTCGACAGTGGTGTTGGGTGCGCCCATGATGAAGGGTGCGCCCTCGGCCAGAGCGGCATAGGCATAACACATGGATGGAGCGATATTCTTCGTATCGTTGGCCTTCATGGCCTCCTCCAGATGTGCCATCGTGTCGTGAACCTCCATGTTCACCGGCACATAGATTTCAGTGGAAGCAGCCCAGAGCACCACGATGCGTGCGCAATCGTTGGCCGCTTTGAACTCGCGGATGTCCTGACGCAGAGCCTCCACCATTTCCCAACGCGTCTTGCAGTCCTTCACGTTGTCGCCGTCCAGACGCTTTGCGAAGTTCTTGTCGAAGGCGGCCTTCATGGGTACCACCTTCTCCAGTTCGTCCTTGACAGGGAGAATGTCCTTCTCCTTCAATACCTCGGCATACATGGCACTCTGGAAAGCGTTCTGGGGATAAACGTCCCAGGTTCCGAATACGATGTCGTCAAGACTGGCCATGGGCACGATGTCGGCATAGTGCAGATACTGCTTTTCAGCACCCTTGCCTACGCGCATCTTGTCATATTGGGTCATGCTGCCCACAGGCTTTGCCAACCCTTTTCGGGCCATAAACACGCCAGTCATGAATGTTGTTGCGACGGCACCGTTGCCGACGA
>CAMGOT010000161.1 GCA_946060685.1 uncultured Bacteroidales bacterium | reverse complement strand
ACCATCAACGAGTTGATTTGTCTTTCAAACATGGAAAACCTCAATGCCGTCTTCATCGACCAAGGACTGCCGCAGGGAGAGCGACTGATAAAGCTGAATCAGATTGCCATTCAGCAGATGAAGGTGCTGGAAGATAACCAAGGAAGAAAACTATTGCAATAGCATTTTGAAATTATAGCGTAACAATAAATATAAGCGAAGAATTGCAACAAAAAACTGCGCACACAGCTTTGGACTGTGGCAAATACCTTGCGAGGCAATATGTCGGCAAGCGACTTTATGTATTTCACCCTCGGATTCATCTTCTACAAGTATCATGATTCCGGAACATGGTTTTCCACGAAAAAGCCGGAAAGACGGGCAAAAGTGAAGAAGTCCTTGCAGAAAACCGCCACCAACGCGCTTTTTCTGACACTACAAAGGAAGGAAATATTGCAGGAGTAAAAGGGATGTCGTACCTTTGTACGGATTTTTTCCCGTTTTCCACACACACAACACACCTACCATACTACCACTATGCTAAAATACGTCAACCATGATATCGTGTTTCAGGAATTTCCTGACGAAGTGACGCTTGCCGTCAATCTATCGCAATGCCCGAACGCCTGCCCGGGGTGTCACAGTATGTACCTTTGGGGCGACGAGGGAGAACGCCTGAGCCTGTCGAGACTGCGTGCCATGACCGAGGAATACGCAGGAGAAATCACGTGCGTGGCACTGATGGGAGGCGACAACGACCCTGAAAGTGTGCTCCTCATCCTCAGCCAACTGAGGCTGGCCATGCCAGGACTGAAGACGGGCTGGTATTCCGGACACCCCACCCTGCCCCGCTGTTTCAACGACTATCCCGCACCTGACTATGTGAAACTCGGACCTTGGCGCGAGGAACTGGGACCGCTATCCTCACCCACCACCAACCAAAGGATGTACCGCTATCATGCCGACGGCAAATGCGAGGACATCACGGAGCGCTTCTGGAAGAAAGGACTCAAAAGCAGCCTGTAGGCCACCGGACGCTCACCCGAACATCACTTTGATCTACAACAGACACTATGCAACAGAACAGATATATCACCGAAGGCTTGATGGCGCGGCAGGATGCCGCTGCCACACCTCAACTGTGCGATGCCGACCTGAAGACTGCCCGCGAAAGAGAGCACCAGGTGGCAGTGAGCATTGCAGACTGCCAGCAACGGCTGGACATCGTGGCAGGAATGCTGCAGTGGCACAAGGAGAACAAGAAGGCTACAGAGCAACTGGAGGATGCCACGCACCACCACGGACAGGTGAACAAGCAATATCTGGCACTGCGGGGCGAGGAGATGCGCCTGGAACTCTCCGACAGCGTGCAGGAATTGCGTCCGCTCTATGAGCGCATCGGAGAGCGCAGAGATGTGATTGAATCCATCAAGCAGCAGGAGACGGAGGTGGCACAGCGCATCGACAATGCACGACATGAGACCGACGACTTGAGAAAACGCTGCAACGTGGCCATGGAGCGGCTGAGCGACTGCGAGGCACTGCAGGCAAGACAGCAAGGCACCATCGTCGGCGGACTGGTACTTAACGGAGAGATACGCCAACTCACTGCCGACCTCATCAACATGGAGGACCGTCTGGCAGAAAGCCTCCGGCAGGCGGCAGAAGCAGAGGCCGACCTGCGGTCCAGAAAGAACGAGGCGAAACAGGAGAAAAAGCGATTGGAGACGCTGAACCTGAAACGACAGTCGCTGGCCGTTCACCAACAGCTCTTTGAACAGTTCCAGGCGGTGAACGACAAGCTGCAACTCTACAACAGCGAGTCGAAGGTGAACGACACGCTTCACCAGAATTTCACGGCACACAACCTGAGGCAAAACGAGGTGACACTACAGCACGAGCGACTGAAAAAGGCTTTTCAGACTGCCCGCGAACGCCTGGATGCCCTCAGGGCTGACCTGAGAGTCCATGAGAAAGCCATTGACGAGGTCGACAGCGCAAGGCTATACCACAGTTACGCCGAGCACCAGAACCGGGGAGTACAGCTTTTGTCGGCAAGACAGGCTTGGAAAAACATCATGGAGGGCTACAGTGCCATCGAGACACAAAGGGCTGCCATCGAACGACTGGCACGGCAATATGAGCAGCGGTGTGCGGAAAGAGAAGTGGCAGAACGCGATGTCAAACGTATGGAGGAACGGTACCTGCGGCTAAACAAGGCTTATATCCTGCTCCAAATCGAACAGACGCGCAAACTCCGTGAAGGATTGAAAGAGGGGGTGCCTTGCCCCGTGTGCGGCAGTGCGCATCATCCCTACCATACTGAGGTGGAGCAGGAACTGGGCGAGACGCAGACACAACTGGAGAAGGACTATCTGGAGGCACGCGACGAATATGCTGCACAGCGCGTGGTGAGCAATGAGGTGGCTGCAGAGGCACAACTCTTTGCCGGACGACTGGAGGCAGAGCGAAACATGCTGCAACGCATGATGGAGGGGCAGCAGAACCTCGTGGAGGAATGGAAGCGTTTTGAGAAACTGGACGCCTCGTTTGCCGGATGCTCGCCATCCGTAAACCGCGAGGCACGGCGTACCACGATAGAAATGATTATCGACTCTGAGGACCGCCACGTCAAGGAACTGGAGCAGAAAATCCGCACCTTCGATTTCCACACCCTGCAGCTGCACACCGTCAGCGAAGAGGTGGATGCCGCAGAGAAGCGGGTGGAGGAACTGCAGCAACAGTTCTGGAATATCGACACGGAACTCAAACTCGTGCATGAGCGTGTGGAGGCTTTCCGAAAGGCAATGACGGAAAGCGATGTGCGCCTGGAGCACCTCTACAAGGATCTCGACGATGTGGTGACGCTCAGCGGATGGCGCGACGAGTATCTCGACGACTTCATGAAAAACCTCTCGGAACTCTATAACGACTGGACGCAGACCAAGAAGCAACTGGTGGTTTGCGAACACCAGCATGCCATGCTCACACTGCGCGTGGAGACGGCGGAACAGAAACAGGCCCGCCTGCAACAGAAGGTGGGGGCCGACCGCGAAGAACGCGACAGAATGCGGGAGGTACTGGCATCAAAACGCGAACAACTGCGCAAGGAGTTCGGAGTGGCAACACCGCAGGAACATGCTTCCACACTCGACGAATCCGTCAAGGCGGCACGGCAGACCGTGGAGGACACGAACAACGACCTGCACCATGCCGAACAGGCACTGGCTGCCCTGGAAGGTGAACGCGAAAGTCTGGCGGGATGCAGAAAGGAGCAAGAGGACAAGCTGCGCGAGACATCCACGGCGCTGGACCATGCCATCGCACGCTACAATCTGACACACAGCGCCATCCAGAACTCGGAATTGAAATCCCTTTATGCCGACACCCGTGACTGGATGTTGCTGCGACATACCGTAGAGGAGTGCCGACATGCCTTGACCGTGGCAAACGAACGGATGAAGATGGCAGAGGAACGCTACATGGCTTTGCAGAGCGACCCTCGACGCCCATCTGCCGAAAATGCAGAGGAGACACCGAAAGCTTTGGAACAACAGCAGGCGGCCATCATCGTCGAACTTGATGCCCTGCGGGCCGAACAGGCTGACCTGCGCCACATCATGCACCGACACAAGAAAAGCATCTGATGCAGTAGCTTTGCCCGCCATCTGTTTTGAGAGGGGGGCTATACGTTAGCTCAAGTTAATGTATAGCCCCCCTTACTGATTATAATCGGCTTCGGCCATAAGGGGGCCAGCCTTCTATTTCAACCGTCAGGAAATGTCCTGCAATCGCTCCAAGATATTTCATGCCATAAGCCAAGTCATAAAAAATACTGTAAAACAAAGGGGATAACAGGTATTTCTTTCAACATTTTTTGCCCAAGCGAGAAGAAAACTCTAAATTTGCAGGCAGATTCCCGTTTTAGGGGTGTTCCACAAATGAGTCCGTGGTGATTTTTCATCTATCGTGCAGTCGTTCGGCAAGCGACCGGGCAAACACCCTTTGAGTGAAATACTTTTTTTGTACCAGTCAGAACACTCCCTTATCGTTTCCTGCTCAATGACCCATCCTCTTCGCATCCTCTACCCTTCCCTGCTGATTGCCCTTGCCGCGGTGCTCGCACAGCCATTGCTGGTGGTGCCTGCCCACGCGCAGCAGGATGCCGCTTTTCAGCAGTATTGGAAGATTGAACCGCAATGGTGTCCCGCCGCCGTAGGACGCACACCGGAATTGTCCATCAACGCGGCGTTCCAAAGCCACGCTGCGGGATTCGAGGATGCAGGTTCCACGCTATACGCAGGAGTGGATATGGCTTTTCAGCTGGGCAAGACCCGACATGGTGTAGGAGCGGCATTCTCGAACGATGTATTCGGACTCTTCTCGCAGAAACTTTTCTGCATACAGTATGCCTACCATCTTAAACTCTGGGGAGGAACATTCTCTATCGGACTGGCTGCCGACCTGCTCTCAGAAGAAATCAGCGGTAGCGATGCCGACCTGGCAGATGGTTCTGACCCGGCTTTTCCTACCACCGACCTGACAGGAAATTCCTTCGACCTCGGTGCTGGAATCTACTATGCTCGCCGCAACCTGCTGCTGGGACTTTCTGCACAACATCTCATGGCACCCATCATCACTTTGGGCGAAACAAACGAATATTCGCTGAAAAGACAACTGAATTTTAGCGGTTCATACAATATACGACTAAAATCTCCGTTATATTCTATAACGCCCTCTGTGATGTTTCGTACAGATTTTGCGGACTATCGTACGGACATCACCTGCCGCATGCAGTATGAATATGAGAAACGGAGGATGTACGGCGGACTGAACTACGCTCCGCAGCGCAGCGTCGCCATCTTCATCGGAGGAACTTTCCACGGCATCGACCTCTGCTACAGCTACGAGGCCAACACCTCCGGCATAGGCATGCAATTCGGACAGCACGAGGTGACACTGGGCTACCGTATGCCGCTCGACCTGGGGAAAAAAGGACGGAATGTCCACAAGTCCGTCAGATGGCTCTGAAGCCGTTGGCCCCTGTGTAGGGATGTTCTATAAATTAGCTTGAGACTATTTTCTTTCCTATCGCACAGTAGAATCCTATCCTTTAAACGCGCACATAGCGGG
>CAMGOT010000160.1 GCA_946060685.1 uncultured Bacteroidales bacterium | reverse complement strand
ACTGTTCCTGCAACCCATAGAGATCTATTATATCATAAAGGGTATCATTGTTCCTGATGCAACTCCGATGGCTCTTGGTTATGGACATTTGTGGGGAGTGTGCTATGAGGCATGTGCCAATGGAGGTTTTCTTGATGTGGCAAAGGCAGGTGTGACTACGGGTCTGCCTATCAATTTCGGTTGGGCAATAGAAAATGGTCGCCTCACTCAGACTCTTATGCTATTTGTCGTAGGTATGCTGTTGGGACGCAAACGCCTCTTTATCAACGAGGCTGACAATCTCGGTTTTTGGAAGAAGGCGATGAAGGTGGCCTTGTTGGTATTTGCTGTAACACAAGTGCTGCTACTCACCATATCTATTGACGAATTGCCGGTTTGTATTGGCAAGAGTCTTGAAATCCAACTCACCTCGTGGCGCAATTTCTCTATGATGCTATTCTATGTCGGTGGCATCACACTGCTATATTACACCACACGGATGCGTAAAGCCATCTCGCACCTTGAGTGCATAGGCAAGATGAGTCTTACCGACTATCTCCTGCAGAGCATCATCGGCGGTTTCCTCTTCTACAATTGGGGACTTGGTCTTTATACGGTCAGCCACCATAGAATGAGTTTCGTTCTTGGCATCTTGTTCTGCATCTGCCTCTATTACTTCTGCCGTTTCTGGACAAGCAGATTCCGCCGAGGACCATTAGAGGAACTTTGGGCGAGGGCAACGCATATAAAGATAGGGCATTAACTGCTCCTATACTACATTATAATTACCATAAGAAGGAATAAATCACACAAGGAATGAAAAAGATTATAATGGAGGACAGGGGACTGGAGGTGATAACGACCCCCTCCTCCCCCTTATGAGGGGGAGTGCTGGAATTGATGAAGGCACGGAGGGGTTCGAGAATCTCTTTGCACAGCTGCTGGAGGGCTGGGATATACTGAGATGGTACATGGTTGTCGATGCCAAGCTTGGTGGCGGTGGCTGAACGTTCGAACTCTGCGAGCCTGCGGAACCTGTCCCTCTGACCCTAATATCACCGATGACCTCGATCACAGCCCCTACGTTGTAGGTGACCACTATACCGCTGACAACAAAAAGTCTGAAACTGAAACAGCCCCCAAAACGCATCTACAACTCCTTTTTCAGAGAAGATATACTTACTTGGCCGATGAAGTATATCTTCTCTGGCACATGAAGTATATCTTCTCTGAAAAACCAGTAGTACTGCCTTGCATAAAGTCATCCGGCACGGTGGGAATTTTTCCACGAACAACGCGGCATGCTGTTCCGCGTCTTTTGCATGTGCCGTGGATACCCATCTGCCGTCATGTCCTGTTTTGTCGGTTGTACATGATGCCTACGTGCATCGTCCCGATGCATCCTACTGGGACGAAAAGGCGTATCGCTCAGCCGTACACCTGAAAAAAATCCCACCGTCAAAACTATGGGTTGACGGTGGGATTTTTTTTCAATCAGCAGGCATCAGTCGAGCGAATGAATCACAAGACCGCTGCGGAGTTTGGGTTCGAACCATGTGGCCTTAGGCGGCATGATGTTGCCAGTATCAGCAATATTCATCACCTGCTCCATGCTGACGGGGAAAAGGGCCAGGGCGGCTCTCATCTCGCCGGAGTCGACACGACGCTTCAGTTCCTCAAGTCCTCTCAGACCTCCCACAAAGTCGATGCGCTGGCTGGAGCGGAGATCGCCCAGTTCCAGAATGTCCTGCAGAATCAGGCGACTGCTGATGTCCACATCAAGCACGCCGATGGGATCGGAAGGATCGAAAGTGCCGGGCTTGGCATCAAGGCTGTACCATTCACCGTCGAGATAGAGGGCAAACTGATGGGCGTGGGCAGGATGATAGATGTCGGCACCACGGCACTCCACCTCAAAATTCTCTGCCAGACGTCCCAGGAATTCTTCGCTCGTCAGTCCGTTGAGATCTTTCACCACACGGTTATAGTCGAGAATGGTGAGCTGCTCGGCGGGGAAGCATACTGCCATATAGAAACTGCTCTCGGCATCCGGTCCGGCAGCCTTCTCTGCCCCCACACGTGCAGCGGCGGCAGAACGGTGGTGACCGTCGGCGATGTAAAGGGCGTCCATCTTGGCAAAAGCCTCTGTGATGGTAGCCTTGTCGGCCTCATCGCTGATGATCCAGAACTTATGGCTGAAACCGTCAACGGGAGCCACAAAATCATACACGGGCTCAGTGGCTGCCACGCGGTCGATAAGACTGAGCAGCACGGGATGATGCCGGAAAGCAAGGAATACGGGCTCAACATTGGCATTCGTCTCGCGGACATGGCGCATACGGTCGTCTTCCTTGTCGCGGCGCGTCAGCTCATGCTTCTTGATGACACCGTTCATATAGTCGTCCACGTGGGCACAGAGCACGATGCCGTACTGCCATTTCAGGTTGCCCGCAGCATCGGGCATAGCCTGTGCATAGAGATAATAGTTCTCTTCTGCATCGCGTACGAGCCAGCCTTCCTGCTGGAATTTTCTGAACTGCTCGGCACCGCTGGCATACACGCGCTCATCGTATTCGCTGGTACCCTCGGGGAAATTGATTTCTGGCTTGATGATGTGGTAGAGCGATTTCTCGTTGCTGCCGGCCTCTGCGCGTGCCTCCTCGCTGTCGAGGACATCGTAGGGGCGGCTTTCCACAAGTTCTACAAGCTGCTTGGGCGGACGGATGCCGCAAAATGGTTTTACTCTTGGCATAGTGTGAGATTTAGGGCTGATTCTTTTTGAATTTTCGGCGACAAAGGTATACATTACTCCCGAACCTACCAAATTCTGTGGGGGATAAATGGGAGATTATGCAGAAAACAGCCGGGAAAACCGCTGCCGAAGCGGCTTTCCCGGCTGTTTTTCCTTTGGCACAGTGGCTATTGCCAGCAGATGGGGGCTGCACTCCCCGCAGGGCTCAAGCCTTGTAAAGATAGCGCTTGATGCTTTTCTTCGCCGTCTTGGCAAACTCCGAATCGTGAAGGCGGATTTCCTTCAGACGGCAATAACTGGGCAGCTGGGCGTTGAGTTCGCAGCGGTTCTGCTCCATCACCATCGCCACCTCTTCCTTCGACAGGGGAATTTGCTGCACATCATCGGGGTCGGGATAGACGAGGGCTATCAAGTGCTCGCCAGCCTGCAGCACAAGGCTCTCTGCCACCACGGGCATGGAGTTCAGCTTGTCCTCTATCTCTTCCGGATAGATGTTCTGCCCGTTGGCACCGAGCAGCATGTTCTTGATGCGCCCCTTGATGAAGAGATGTCCGTCGGGGGAAAATGCGCCAAGGTCGCCTGTATGAAACCATCCTTCCCCGTCAATCACCTCCCGCGTGGCCTCCGGATTCTTGTAATAGCCGAGCATCACGTTAAGACCGCGGCAGATGACCTCGCCCTCACAGTCCTCACATCCCGGTTCGCCGGCCCATACCTTGCGCCCGTCCCTGGTGAGGAGTGCCAGTTCCATATTGGGCACTACCGTTCCGCAGGAGCCCAGCACATGGTCCGTCCAGTCGCTGTAGGTAATCATGGGCGAGGTCTCGGTGGTACCATAGCCACTGGTGATGGGGAATCCGATGTTCATCAGAAACTGCTCTATCTCCTGGCTCATCGGCGCACCACCGGTCATAATCTGATAGATGCGTCCTCCAAACTGGTCGCGAATCCACTGCACGACGCGCTGCTTCACGCGGGTCTTGATAAGGGGAAGTTGCAGCAGATAGCGGGCACGATGGATGTCGAGCCGCTGATACACATGCTTCCTCACTATCTTTTCAATCACGAGGGGTACGGCAATGAGTATGGCCGGACGGATGCGGGCGGCGGCTTCCATGACAAGGGAAGGCGCTGGCTGGCGCACCAGAAAATGAATGTGGCAACCATGAAGGAAACCGAAAATCATCTCGCACGTCATGCCATAGGTATGGGCCATGGGGAGGGTACTGAGGATGGCATCGCCTGGATGCACATCCTGCCCGAAACTCTCCAGCGTGAACATCAGATTGCTCCACAATGCACGGAAAGGAATCATCACGCCCTTGGAGAATCCTGTCGTGCCGCTGGTGTAATTGATGATGGCCAGATCCTCCGGACTCTCTTCCGGCTTGTACACCACATCCTCACGCCCGAAACGTGCAGGATAACGCTCGCCGAACAGCTGGTTGAGGTGCTGATGCACATAGGTGAGCTTCTCGCTGCGGGTATTGCGGATGGTAAGGTCGGGCAGATGGGCTATGCCGCCCAGATGCGGCATGGCTTCAAAGTCGATATCCTTCGCCACGCCGTCGCCCACAAAAAGGAACCGCGACTCGCTATGGTTCACGATGTTATGAATCTGCTCAGGCTGAAACTCGCACTGTATGGGCACGACAATGCACCCATAGGATATGGTGGCAAAATAAGCCACTGCCCAGTTGGCACTGTTCCTTCCGCAGATGGCCACCTTGTCGCCACGCTGCAGCCCGGCAGTCTGCATTCCGATATGCAGTTTTGCAATGCGTCGCGCCACGTCGCAAAAGCGCAGGGTCTCGCCTTTATAGTCCGTAAAGGCGTTCTCGTTCCAGTTTTTTACAAGGGTATCCTGTATGTGGGCAATGAAACTTTGGGGCGTGCATTTCTGAGGCATACTGATGCTATATAATATAAAGAGGTGTGTGTGTGTAAAAAAGGGTGAATATCTTTGGCTCTGTGTCGTTCCCCAAACGACAAAGGGGAAAAACGGAGCAAAATTAAGCAAAATATGCACAAACAAAACAAAAGTGTGCGGATATTTTCCGCTTTTTTTTGTCAACCTCAGTTTTTTGCACGTCAGAGTAGGCAATGCGTGGACGAATGCACACAGACGGAAAATGAACCTGTGGCTGCCAAGCGTTCATCATCTCCCAAGCATTTTAACCGAAAAGGACACGCTGACGATTTCCCCCAAAAAGTCCGGAAAAACAGGCAAAAAAAGTATCTAAACATACTTGGCCACTTATGTAAAGATAAATCGCCATTTATGTTTAGATACTTGCCCGGGGATGTTGACATGGACTTTTGCCCTTTCAGGGCGTGCTCATGCGGTTCGTATGCGGGCCGTATTGGTGTACATGAACGGGCTGAAAGCCCAATGGTTTACATAGCCCAGGCGGGCACCTTGGGCGTGCTTATGCGGGGCGTTTTAGTGTACATGAACGGGCTGAAAGCCAGAACTGTGCATCCGCCTTACTGGCTATTTT
>CAMGOT010000159.1 GCA_946060685.1 uncultured Bacteroidales bacterium | reverse complement strand
ATAAGTGGCATAATTAAATCTTAGTATAAACTAATTTTGAATACCTACTTATAAAAAGAGTAGTCGTTGAAAAGTTGAAAGCGGCAGGGCAGGCCTCATACGTCCAGATAACGCTTGGCGATGGGTGCGAACTCCTCGATGCGCCTGTCGCGCAGGAAGGGCCACCAGCGTCGCACGTTCTCCGAACGCTTCATGTCGATGTCCACCACCTTCACCACCTCCTCGTGCTGCGGCGCGCGGTAGAGCATCTCCCCCTGCGGTCCGGCCACGAAGGATGAGCCCCAGAACGTGATGCCCTGCGTGAGGCCGGAAGGGTCGGGCTCCCATCCCGTGCGGTTGACGCTCACGACGGGAAGTCCGTTGGCCACGGCATGCCCCCGCTGCACGGTGGTCCATGCCTCGCGCTGGCGCTCCTGCTCCTCCGGCGAGTCGCTGCTTTCCGTGCCGATGGCGGTGGGATAGATGAGGATTTCGGCCCCCCGGAGTGCCATGAGACGTGCCCCCTCGGGGTACCATTGGTCCCAGCACACCTGCACGCCAAGGCGCCCCACGGAAGTGTCGATGGGGAGGAATCCCAAGTCGCCGGGAGTGAAATAGAACTTCTCGTAGTATGCAGGATCGTCGGGGATGTGCATCTTGCGGTAGCGGCCCGCTATGCTTCCGTCGCGCTCCAGCACGACGGCCGTGTTGTGGTAGAGCCCGGGGGCACGGCGTTCGAACAGGCTGGCGATGATGACCACACCATGCCGGCGGGCCAGACGGCCGAAAAATTCCGTGGAAGGCCCCGGAATGGGTTCGGCAAGGTCAAAGTGGCGGGTGTCCTCCGTCTGGCAGAAATACGGCGTGTTGTGCAGTTCCTGCAGCACCACGAGTTCCGCGCCCTGGGAGGCGGCATCGGCGATGCAGGCGGCAAGCTTAAGGCGGTTGGCATCGGCATCGGAGGAGCAGGATATTTGTATGAGGGCTACTTTCATAGTCTGTATATATATATTATATAATAAGGAGTGAAAAGAGGCGGCAAAGGCCAAACTACGGGGCAAATTTCGCAAAATATTGCGAATATGCCAAACTTTTGGCACAAAATTCCATGCGGGGAGTGGATTGGAAGAGAGAAAGGCGGGGAGAGTTTCAAGTTTCAAGGGTTTCAGGTTTCAGAGTTAAACGTCAAGGTTAAGGTTGTCAAGGTCAAGGTAAATGTTTAAAAAACGCCCCCTCCTGCAATTTTTTGCCTTTTTCTGCCCCGGCATCCGCTGGGTATTCCGAGCTTTTTGTTTCTTTTGCAGCAGTTTGCCGGCGAAAGGCGGCTCTGCTGCCGCCATTTCCGAACCGGAAAGCCTCACACAAACACTATTTCATCCCCCAACAACAAGCCAGAATATACACACATGACCACGCTAAATCAGATAGGAGCAGGGCAGAAAGTCCTCGTCAACGCCGTGGGCGGCAGCGGCAAGCTGCGGCAGCATTTCCTCGATATGGGACTCATACCCGGAACCGTGGTGCAAGTGGTGAAGTTCGCCCCGATGGGCGACCCCATGATTCTCCAGCTCCACGGCTACCTGCTGTCGTTCTGCAAGGCCGATGCCGCAGAAATCGAAGTGACATACGACGTGCCCGTGGAGACCCATGACGACGCCCCGAAAGGAGGACGGCCGCACCCCGGACTCGGCGAGGAAGGCGAACGGTTCCACGATGCCGCGGAGGCAAAGGCCGTGCCGAAGGACGAGGTGCTGAGATTCGCGCTCGTGGGCAACCAGAATTGCGGAAAGACCACACTTTTCAACCAGCTCACGGGAGCCAACCAGCACGTGGGGAATTTTCCCGGGGTGACCGTCGAGAGAAAGTCGGGGCAGATACGCGGCCACGCCGATACGGAAGTGGTGGACCTCCCCGGAATCTACAGCCTCTCGCCCTATACGGCCGAGGAAGGAGTGAGCCGGCAATATGTCGTCGACGAGCATCCCCACGCCATTATCAACATCATCGATGCCACCAATATCGAGCGCAACCTCTATCTCACCATGCAGCTCATGGAACTGGGCGTGCCGATGGTCCTGGCACTCAACATGATGGACGAGCTGAGAGGCAACGGCGGAACCGTGCTCATCAACGAGATGGAGCATCTGCTCGGAGTGCCCGTGGTGCCCATCGCCGCCGCGAAGAACGAAGGCGTGGACGAACTCGTGGAGCATGCCATCCACGTGGCACGCTATCAGGAGTGCCCGCAGCAAAGGGACTTCTGCCGCCACGACGACGAGCACGGAGGAGCCTTGCACAGATGCCTGCATGCCCTGATGCACCTCACGGAGGACCGCGCCAGAGCCGCAGGACTGCCCGTGAGATTTGCCGCGGGAAAACTCCTGGAGGGCGACGACGACGTGCTGCGACGGCTGCACCTCGACGACGACGAAAGGGGAATGATGCAGCACATCCTCCACGGACTGCAGAAGGAGCGGCAGCTGGATGCCCCCGCGGCCCTGGCAGAGATGCGATATGCCTTCATCCGCGACCTCTGCCGGAAATGCGTCGTGAAGCCCCGCGAGAGCCGCGAGCAGAGGAGGAGCAACGCCATCGACCATATCCTCACCGGACGCTGGACGGCCCTGCCCGCATTCTGCGCCATCATGGCAGCCGTATTCTGGATCACCTTCGACAGCCTCGGGGCATGGATGCAGGGAGGATGCGAGAAGGCCGTGGAGAGCCTCACACAATGGATTGACCAGGGGCTGACGATGATGAACATCAGCGAGGTGGTGCATTCCCTCGTCGTCGACGGCATCTGCGCCGGAGTGGGAGCCGTGGTGGCCTTCCTCCCCATCATCGTGCTCCTCTTCTTCTTCCTTTCCCTCCTGGAGGATTCCGGCTATATGGCACGCATCGCCTTCGTGATGGACCGCCTGCTGCGGCGGCTGGGACTCTCAGGGCGAAGCATCGTCCCCATGCTCATCGGATTCGGATGCTCCGTGCCGGCCGTCATGGCCACACGCACACTCCCCTCCGAGCGCGACCGAAGGCTGACCATCCTCCTCACGCCCTTCATGTCCTGCACGGCAAAGATGCCTGTCTATGCCTTCTTCTGCGCAGCATTCTTCCCCGCAAACGGCGGCATGGTGATGCTGGCGCTCTATCTCACGGGCATCATCGTGGGCATCATCGTCACCTTTGTCTACAAGAGCACCTTGCTCAGAGGGGAGGCCGTGCCCTTCGTCATGGAACTGCCATGCTACCGCCTGCCCAGACTGCGGAATGTGGTGATGCTGATGTGGGAAAAGGCGCGCGACTTCATGGAGCGGGCTTTCACCGTCATCTTCCTCGCCAGTATCGTCATCTGGTTCCTCCAGCATTTCGACTTCCATCTGCTCATGGTCGACGATGCCTCGGAGAGCATGCTTGCCACTATCGCCGGAATGCTCGCACCCCTCTTCGGGCCGCTGGGATTTGCCGACTGGCGCATTGTCGTGGCCCTCATCTCGGGCTTTATGGCCAAGGAGAGCATCGTGGGAACGCTGGGCATACTCTTCCCCGAAGGCACCCTCCAGGCTGCCCTGACCACGGCGGGAGTGGCATCGCTCCTGGTGTTCTGCCTCCTCTATACGCCATGCGTGGCCGCCGTGGCAGCCATCCGGCGCGAGCTGAGCAAGCGATGGGCATGGCTGGTGGTGGTGGGACAATGCCTCATAGCATGGATCTGCGCCTACATCGCAGCCCTCGTGTTCCAGTTCCTGTGATTGCGCGTGCCTCCCTCCCTCATGCTTGTGGGTTCTCTTCCTCCCCCCCCTCCCCTGATTGTACATTTCCCCCCGATAGTGATTTTTTTCCCGCCTATGAATTTCCCCACCTTCATCCTCGTTGCCCTCATAGCGATAGCCGCATGCCTGGCCCTGCGGTTTCTCCGGAAGCGAGGGGGAGAATGCAGTTGCGGCACGTGCCGGAATTGCCCCAAAAGCGGCAAATGCCATTAAATGCCGCCCTTTTGACAAAGTTTAACGGAGAAAACTTGGCGGTTTGGCCGAGTTTTGCGTAACTTTGCGTTTTAAAAAAAAAGACAATTTAACGATGAAAAGACAGAACACGACCCGGCAGAAAATAGCGATGACAGTCGGGATGATGCTCGCCATGATGCTCGCCATGCCGACGGGAGCGCGGGCTCAGGCGTGGGCACATCGTCCGGCACGCCCCCAGGGAGCATCGGCACACGACAGGACAGGCTATGGAAAAGCCTTCGAGGACAACAGAATGCTGGCCTTCGAAGTGGGCTACGTGACCAAGCGCTTTGGCACGAAGGCTCCCGTGAGCGGACGCGTACACGAAAACCTATGGGGCGATGAGGACAAGTTTCTCAACGGACTCAGGATGGGATTGGCCTGCCAGCCCATGACGGAGAGCCATTTCGGAGTGCGCACGGGAATCTTCTACGAAGTGTACATTTCCGGCACCACGACGCTGAACCTCATGGGCTACAACCGATTCACGGAGCACGACCTCTACTTCCCCCTCAGAATGGCCTACCGCATCGAGACCGACATCCCCCTGAGCATCGACCTCACCACGGGCGTGGGACTGAACATCGCCATGGCAGGAGTCTACAAAGCCTGGGGACGCGCCGGACGGACCGACCACCAGAAGTACGGCAACTATCTGGAGGAGGGCGAGAGCATCATCGACGGGCGCGAGGAAGGCTTCGTGCCGCCGAGGCTGGCACCCGTGGTGGCTGTAGGCGACGAGCGGGTGGAGAATGCCGTGCCCGACAGGCTGAATGCCATGTGGGAATTCGGAGTGGCCGTGCGCTATAAGGCCTTTGCCTTCGGCATGGACTATGGCCTCGGGCTCAACGACCATGAATTCTACGAGCACGCACGCACGCGGCAGAACAAATTCTCGCTCTCGGTGGGAGTGACGTTCTGAGCTCTCGCGTGCGCGTCGGGCGGCGAGGCGTGCTGGCGTGTGCGTGTCGGGCCTGATGGCGTGCCCTCCGCATCCATACCGCAAACCAAAGGTTTTTCCGGAAAGTCAGAAAAATGCCATTTTCTACGTCGGGGATGGAAAATGAGAGGGTATGAAAAAGCCCACCACCGTTTTTCAAGGGCAAAAATTTGCTGCCCTCGCTTTTCTTCCCTATCTTTGCAGCCGATTTTGTGTGGCAGCCAAGATGCTGCGGCAACCGATATGCTGCGCTCGGGGGGAGCAGGGCTTTCCGCGGGCATGGAGGTCGGGGGCAGCGGCATGAAGAAAAATGGACTGCTGCAAAGAAAAATAGTAATATAACCATCCCCCTATCAAAACAAATTCCGAAAATGGAAGATAGAACAGCCCTTAACCGCCAGTTGGCACAGATGCTCAAAGGCGGAGTAATCATGGATGT
>CAMGOT010000158.1 GCA_946060685.1 uncultured Bacteroidales bacterium | reverse complement strand
CAAGCAGACACCCTTTGAAAAAAAGATTATATACTAATTTATAGAACACCCCTTTTTTGTTTCGGATTGGTGCTCAGTACATATATGCGCGGAGGCAAGCTATTCCTGAAGAGAGCTAATCAGAGTTGCAGCAGCTTGATGATTTGCTCCACGCTCTCCTCTACGCTAAGCCGCGAGGTGTCAAGACTGACGGCAGGATGCTCCGGTGCCTCGAAGGGGGCGGAGATACCTGTGAAATCCTTCACTTCACCCCGGCGGGCGCGGGCATAAAGCCCTTTGACATCCCGTCGCTCACATTCTTCAAGGGGTGTGGAGATGTATACTTCCAGGAAATCGGCATCGCCCACAATCTGACGGGCCATCTCGCGCAATTCGCGCATGGGACTGACGAAACAGGCAATGGTGATGACACCTGTCTCAACGAAGAGTTTTCCCACTTCAGCAATGCGCCGGATGTTTTCCGTACGGTCTGCGGGAGAGAATCCCAGTCCGCGGTTGATGCCCGTCCGCACGTTGTCGCCATCCAGCAGACGCACGAGTCGGCCACGACGATGAAGTTCGCGCTCCAAAGCCAATGCCACAGTACTCTTGCCGGAGCCTGAAAGGCCAGTCATCCATATCATCACACCACGCTGCCCCAAAAGGTCTTCCTTGGCAGAGCGTGGCAGCATACGATCGGTAATGGGATAGAGATTGTCGATATCTTGCATTTTGAAAAAAGAATGAGTGTTGGGTTCTGAAAATCAGGAGAGGCCAATGCTTCCCGTCAGGAATCTGCGGGACAGTTGTCCCGAAAGAAGCAGGATGCTTCCGGCATGGGCGAACCCATTGCCGGAGGGATTGCCTCATAGTTGGATGCGCTCCACGCTGACATTCGTATGGGGGATGAATATGGTAGCGCTGTCATAGAATTTTTGCGGATCTTCCGTGGTCAGGAAATGGGCGGCACCTTTCTTTCCCAGACGCTCGTCCATCTCGGGATGGCGCTGCAGATAATCCTTCAGCGATGCTGCTATCAACTCACCCTGAGGCACGATGCGCACACCAGGAGGGGTGTAGCGGAGAATCTTGCTCATCAACAATGGATAGTGTGTGCAGGCGAGCACGAGAGTGTCAATAAGAGGGTCGGAGCGCAGGACGGAATCAATACGCTTCTTCACAAAATAGTCAGCCCCGGGACCGTCGAACTCACAGTATTCTACCAGTGGCACCCACATGGGGCATGCCTGAGCCGTGACCACCACATCAGGGTACAGCTTGGCAAGTTCCAACTCATAAGAATGGGAATCGACCGTGCCTTGGGTGGCAAGGATGCCGATATGACGGGAGCGAGTGATATCGCCTATCGCCTCAACGGTGGGACGGATGACTCCCAGCACACGACGTTCCTGTCCCAGACGGGCGAGATCCTTTTGCTGGATGCTGCGCAGGGCTTTTGCAGAAGCCGTATTACAGGCGAGGATGACCAGCTCGCAGCCTCGCGAGAAGAGGGCTTCGACGGCCTGTAGCGTGTACTGGTAGACCACATCGAAGGAGCGTGATCCGTAGGGGGCACGGGCATTATCGCCAAGATAAAGGTAGTCATACTCGGGCATCAGGTTGCGGATTTGCCGCAGGACACTCAGTCCGCCATATCCGCTGTCAAAAATTCCTATCATAGCAGAAGGTTCTTCGGGGATATTACATTCATGGAAAACAGGGAGAGTACGAGGAGATGGATTGCAGGATTTTATAGCCCCGACAATATCATAGGCAACTCCTTCAAGGTTTCGGCTGCTGCTCTTCCAACTTGCTGAGGGCATAAGCCGTAATATCCTCGCTCACAGCAGGATTGAGAAAGGGGCAAACGCCTTGGTCCGTGTCCATGATATAGTCGTAGCCACGCTCCGTACCGATACTGACCAGGACATCGGCTATGCGCTTGCGCAAGGGAGAAAGGAGTTCACGTTCTGCCTCTACCAGCAACGAGTCGGCCTGTCGGCGAAAAGCCAGGCCTTCTTCCATGGCACGCTCCAAATCTCCTTGGCGCTTCAGCAGGATAGGCTCGGGGAAATTCTTCTGCCCCTGCAGGTATTCCTGAAAGCGACGTCTGAAATCATCCTCATTGTGCAGGGCTTCCTGCTCATAGCGTTGTCGGAGCGTCTGCAGTTCCTCCATGGCCTGAGCATATTCGGGCAAGGAGGTCAGCAGGGCTGTAAGGCTACAATAGCCATAGCGAGGAGCTGGGGGAAGAGACATCTCGACACCCGAATCTGTTGTCACAGGCTCCTGGGCATGGAAAGAGAGGGGTGAGCAAAACAGGACGACAACGAGGGGTAGCAGGCAGCGAAAATTGCCGAGGGAAATGATATTCATGACGAGGCAAAATATATAGGGGACAGTAAAAAAAAACAATTGGGTGTACAGACCGCAAAGAGAGGAAACTGCACACTGGACATCGTTGGGAAGATACACCAGAGAATCGGGCAGATTTCCGGCCATTGGCAGCATGCAGACAGATGGCCACGCGAAAAACTATTTGCAGAGAAGTCTTTACGCAGACGTTGCGCAGCAAAATTACTTACTTTCCTGCATACGGCCAAGTTTTACATATCAAAATTTGGCGAATGTGGGTTTTTGCAGTAAATTCGCACCCGATATGCTTTTCCTGCCATGTGATGATTTCATTGTTTTTCATGTACACCACTCGTAAAGAATCATCACCGGACGCCACTTCCTGACTGCAAGGAACGCCCTGGCATGAAGTCCCAATGCCTGGTTCGACCACACCATTCCCGGCACGGTATTCCTTAGACAAGGCAAGGCGAAGCCAAGCAGACACCCCATAATTTATAGAACACCCCTAAAGCATATTTACACCTTGAAAAAATGCCTTGAAATCACTTATATGATCATCTATGAGAGAAAAAATCCGTTATCCTTTACGCATCTTCGTTTGCACGCTGGTTAGCCTTATCTGCATCCTATGGGCACTCCCCAAGGAGCGCGAGGCCTTCAACTATGAGTATGCACAAGGTCAGCCCTGGCGCTATGATCCTCTCATAGCCAAGTTTGCCTTCCCTATCAAGAAGCCGGAAGCGAAACTTCGACAAGAACGGCAGCAGGCCTTGGAGCGACTTACACCCTATTTCATTTCCGCGCCTGCCGTGGGAACGCAAATGGTGCGGAATTTCCGCTCAGACTATGCAGAGGGACAGTTTCCCGACGTACCATACAATTATTACACCCACGCTGTGGCAATGCTGCAAGAGGTATACGCACGGGGAGTGGTGGAACCTGAAGTATACAGCCAACTGACCAACGGCAAGGAGAAGGCAGTGAGCATCATCAGCGAGAAAATAGCAACCGTGCATCCCATCGAGGAGATTTATTCCACGAGAACGGCCTATCAATACCTGATGGAGCATGAAACGGAGACTTACTCGCGAGAGATAATGGCACGGCTTAAACTCAACGAATATCTGGAAGCCAATCTCCTCTACGACAGCGTCAAGACGGGAGCCGCACGCGACAATATCCTGGCATCCGTGTCCACAACAGACGGATATGTGGAGCAGGGTGAACTGATCATTGACCGTGCCGAACGGGTGGATTCGCTGAAAAAGGCAAAACTCGACTCCCTAAAGGATGAGATAGAGCAGAATGTCACGGAAAACGACACGCAGGGACAAATTCTCATGATAGGACAGGGAGGCATGGTGATTATCCTCTTCATGCTGTTGCTGCTCTATCTGCATCTCTTCCGACGAGACCTCTTCAGCAATTTCAACAGCGTCTGCCTGCTTTTCTCCCTGATCACCTTCTTCTGTGTGCTCAGTTGCCTGATGCTGCGTTTCAACGTGCTGACAGTATATCTCATTCCCTTTGCCATGGCTGCCATTTTCGTGCGGGTGTTCATGGATACTCGTACTGCCTTCATGGTACACACCGTACTGATACTTATCACCAGTATACCACTTTCCACATGCTATCAGTTTGTGCTCGTGCAGATGGTGGGAGGACTGGCAGGAATATACTCCTTACGCGACCTAACCGAACGCCAGCAACTTTTCCGTACAGCGGCCATCGTCACCTTTGCCATGTGTGCCATGGGGGTATGCTACGAACTGTCACAGGGAGTCACTCCCGATGGTTTCAACAAGCGTCTTTACACGCACATTGCCTTCAATGGCGTGGCACTCCTCTCCACATATCCCATGCTGTATGCCATGGAATGGATGTTCGGATTCACATCGACCGTGACACTCATCGAACTTTCAAACACCAATTCAAAAATCCTGCGCAGGATGTCAAAGGAGGCACAGGGCACATTTGTTCACAGCATGCAGGTAGCGAACCTTGCAGCTGAGGTAGCAGACAAAATTGGTGCCAAAGCGCAACTGGTACGTACGGGAGCCTTATACCATGACATCGGAAAACTTGTCAGCCCGGTGTTCTTCACAGAGAATCAGACCGATGTGAATCCCCACGAGGTTCTGTCAGAAGAACGATCGGCACAAATCATCATCAGCCATGTGCCCGAAGGCATGAAAATGGCAGAGCGATACCATCTGCCAAAAGTGATACGCGAATTTATTCTCACTCACCATGGCACAGGAATGGCACGCTATTTCTACGTACAAAGCTGCAACAAGCATGGAGAGGAAAATGTGAATAAGGAAGACTTCACCTATCCGGGAAGAAATCCCTTCACACGCGAACAGGCCATCCTAATGATGGCTGATGCCGTGGAGGCAGCCAGCCGTTCCCTGAAAGAATACAACGAAGAGAGCATCTCTGACCTGGTAAACCGCATAATTGACACACAGCAAAAGTCTGGTTGCTTCACAGAATGTCCTATCACATTCAAAGACATTTCCGATGCAAAGCGTGTATTCATTGACTCGCTAAAGACAATCTATCACACCCGAATTGCCTATCCTGAAATGAACAAGCAACCTTTATCAGTCAATTCCACCATGGAACAACAAACAGAATCACACAAGAAAAACATTTTCAGCAGCAACAAATGGACTTGGAAGAAGTAAACGCATAAAAAGCATATAGCGTATAGCCACCTTTATTCCCTGCGAAGATTTCGCAGGGATTTTTTATCTGCCCTCACACGACCACTTGATTTACACTGAACTTACCAAGTAGTTGCAGTCCTTTGAAGCTTTTGCCAAACGCCTACACACTTCCCCCCCCCATTACCTCAGATCTCTTCCACAGAATCTTTCTGATTGCCCTATCAGCTTGCACCTCGCAAGGAACACCCTGCTGTAGCCTTCCCGCTATTAGCGGTATCTGGGGACATTATAACTTCAAGCAGAACTAGAAGAACTAGTGGAACCAGAACCTATAGAAGAACCAGAACCTCTAGAATATCTAGGGATTGTCGTTTAATTCCGAGGAATTGATATTGGTTGACGAGGGTATGCCAT
>CAMGOT010000157.1 GCA_946060685.1 uncultured Bacteroidales bacterium | reverse complement strand
TCGACCACGGTATGCTCCGCAAGAATGAGTTCCGCGATGTGATGCGCGACTATGAGTGTCTGGGACTTAATGTCATCGGTGTGGATGCCTCAGAAAAATTCATGAGTGATCTTGCAGGAGTGCGCGAACCTGAGCAGAAACGCAAAATCATCGGACGCGACTTTGTGGAGGTGTTCAATGCCGAAGCGCGCAAAATCACGGATGCCCGCTGGCTGGCTCAGGGTACCATCTATCCCGACCGCATCGAAAGCCTGAATATCACAGGCAAGGTAATCAAAAGCCACCACAACGTCGGCGGATTGCCCGAAGAGATGCATCTCTCTCTCTGCGAACCTCTCAAATGGCTCTTTAAGGATGAGGTGCGTCGAGTAGGTCGCTCGATGGGTATGCCAGAGCATCTCATCACGCGTCATCCTTTCCCCGGCCCAGGTCTTGCCGTCCGCATTCTGGGCGACATAACTCGCGAAAAAGTCCGCGTGCTGCAGGATGCCGACGATATCTACATCCGCGGACTGCGTGAATACAAAGTCCGCCTGTCGGGCGAAGAGGCACGCCGTGTATTGGCTGCAGGTGTGCCCGCCGACATGAAGGATGGAGAAATTGAGGTGAGTCTCTACGACCAGATCTGGCAGGCTGGAGCCATTCTGCTCAGCGAAGTACGTTCGGTAGGTGTCATGGGCGATGAGCGTACATATGAAAATCCCGTAGCTCTCCGTGCCGTCACTTCCAGCGATGCCATGACAGCCGACTGGGCACACCTGCCATACGATTTCATGGCAAAGGTTTCCAACGATATTATCAATAAGGTAAAGGGTGTCAACCGCGTCTGCTACGACATATCGTCAAAGCCACCTTCGACCATAGAGTGGGAATAAGCTCCACGACTTCCTCAAAGTCTCTGCCAGTCTGACCCGAAAGTGTGCAACGGCGATTGCAACAGCAACGCAGAAAACCATCATATGCCAAAGACCGCCATTTGTGCTCCTGCCATGGAGCGCAAATGGCGGTCTCTTCTTGAAAATCCGGGAGAATGCAGAACATACGCTCCTTCCCTGCCGAGAAGCAGAAGCCTCATCACTTGGATAAGGGGGGACTATAAATCAGGCAGGTTAGAATCTGCCTACAATAACTCCTTCAGCTCGCAGAGAGCATGAATTTCATAATCAGTTTCGATGGCGACACTACAAGGCTTACGGTTGAAAAACACCGTAGAGAGACCTGCTTGCCTGGCACCACGAATGTCAGTATCAGGATTGTCACCTATCATCAGCGTTGACATTCTGGGGGCTCCTGTGACCTTCAACGCATACTCAAAGAAGAGGGGCGATGGCTTGTTCACACCGGCATCCTCACTCAGCACCACCGTATCAAAAAAACGCGCGAGTCCCGAAGCCTTCAGTTTTTTATATTGTACCTCATGAAAACCATTGCTCGCCATGTGCAAGCGGTAACCACGATGCCGAAGATACGTCATCACCTCGTGCGCCCCCTCCACCACTCCGGGTTTTGAGGCACAAAGTTCCAGGAAACGGTCGCTTACTTCCAAGCAGAATGCCGCAGACACCATGCGCTGCCCATCAACATCCTCCATCAGATGTGCCGGCCAGTATTTTCCGATACTCAGTGGACGGCGGAAACGCTCCACTATCAAATAGTCGCGTTCAATCTCACCATGGGCATATTGTTCCCACAACTGCACATTCGTCTGCCAATAATTGTCATAAAAAACCTCTGATGACTCAAAATGTTGATTCAGATGAAACAATTCATAAATTTCTTTCAGAGCGATAACGGCATTTCCATGGGTGTCGTAAAGTGTATCGTCAAAATCTATCAAGAGATCAGTATAAACCAGGGGACTGTTCATTTGATTTTATTTAAGGGGTGTTTTATAACTATGCATTTGTACAGCCTTTCTCTATTCCACCTCCTCCATGCGGACCATGTCCCAGCCGCAGAACTGGATGATGATTTTGTGCAGCCGGGTGCCTTGGCGAAGTGCCTCCACTCTCGGTGCCGCGGCATAGCGGTGTATCTGCTCCACGGCATCGTCCCATTGTACGCGGGCCTTCTCCTCGGTGTAGTCGGACTTCGGGAGGTATTTCAGTTCGAGAATATAGCTGTGGCAAGGCTGGTAGTGCTTCATGTTGGGCAGCAGGAAGAAGTCGCAGTAGCCATGGGCGAGTTCCAGTTCCGGGGCGGTGATGTAGTAGTTGCACAGGCTCAGATAGGCCATGAAGAATCCCTGGATGTTGCGTTCACCCTCGATGGCATCGCTAACGGA
This sequence comes from uncultured Bacteroidales bacterium, assembly GCA_946060685.1. Lineage (GTDB taxonomy): Bacteria > Bacteroidota > Bacteroidia > Bacteroidales > Bacteroidaceae > Alloprevotella. Next base: position 3,176 of record CAMGOT010000157.1, on the reverse strand, counting down.
GGACTGTTGCCGGTAGCAGTCGCACATGTATTGCAGGATGTCGCGCCACTCGCCGTCGAAGGCCATACTGTCGAAGCCGTCCTGAAGCTGCATCGTCTCTATGCCGCATCGTTTGTCGTATTCCTCCATCAGGAAATTGTAGTACTGCATCCTCACGTTGTTGTTGGGAATGGCAAGTATCGGGCGTGCCCCCCGCACGCCTTTTATCGTCAGCATGCCATAGTAGAAGAGCAGGCTGACAAACATGCTGGGCCTGATCAGCTGGTAGGCCGGGAACGACGGGACGAGTTCCGACACGATTTCTCCCTTTTCGGCAATTTGCCGGAGAATCCCCTTGCGGTTGCCGTCGAGGCGGTCAAGCTGTATGAGCTGCTTCAGCTTCTTGTAGTCGGTCTTCGTGTTCGGGTCGAGCATGATTTTGGGCGAGGACTTGTACATCATGTAGTTGCGCAGGTAGAACAGCACCATGTCGCTGTTGAACACCCGGTTGTTGTCCGTCAGGCATTCTTCCGCAAAGCAGTAGTTGTCGTACCAGGGCCGCATTTCCTCTATCATGCCCTCGATGTCGCAGTCGGCAGGCAGCGAGCCTGCCTGCTTGTAGTAGGTGAACATCTCGCGCACCTCCTCAGTGGAGAATCCGAGCATCTTGTCGAAATAGAACAGCGTGGTGATGTTCCATCCGATATTGAAGCCGCTGGTGAGGTCGTCCAGGGTCACCGGACTCACTCCCGTGAAGAAAATCCGCTCGAAGGTGCCCTTGAACATCTTGAACACATCGCGGTAGAAGCCTTCGGCATGCGTCATCTGGTGATACACCTCCTCGCCCTTCTCGCTCAGCACCACATTCGTGAAGTTGTCGTACTCGTCGATGATGAGATACATCGGAATGCGGAGCCTGGCGGCTGTGGTGGTGATCATCGTCAGTTTTTCGGTGCCTGTTCCCAGTCTGAAAAACCTTTCCACCAAATGTGCAGGATAGTCTGCCTGATACTTTTCCATAAAATCATCGAGCTGCATGGCAAGATATTGGTCAAACATCTTCGGCAGTTCGTCGATAGTGCCGCCCACCCGGGAGAAGTCGAGACACATCACCTCGTATTTTCCCATCAGGGGCGTGGGATGCATGCCAATCCACAGCGAGCCGAAAATCTCCTCAAACTCCTCCTTCTTCGCCTTGTCATAGTAGGTCTTGAGCATGCTTAGCAGCAGACTCTTGCCGAAGCGACGCGGACGGATGAACATCAAGGCATTAGGCTGTTCCTCGATTAGGGGAATGTACATGGTTTTGTCTACGTAATAATAGTTCTCTCTCATTACGTATTCAAAATCGGACACTCCGTATGGTAATTTCTTTACGCTGCTCATAATACGCTGTTCTATCTTTGTCTACGCTGCAAAGTTAACACAAATTTTCCGAAGACAAAAATCCGAGTTTATCTTTTCCAACTATTTCAACCTGTATGGTTAGCGAAACGCACGATAAGGGCAAAAGTATTTCGACCTGTACGGTTGGGCTGTCAGGAAGGCAGGACTTTCTGCCGACAGCATTCCTACGTACAGGTCAAATTCTATGATTCATGTTGCTCTTGCGCTTATTTCTCCAGCATCTTCACTCCTTTGCTCACGACGATGCCGGAATTGATTTTCCGGGCAGGATGCCCCAAGAGGTCATACACTTCGCCAGGCTGCCCCTGTCGAATAGCGACGGGGGCAATGCCCGACTCTGGTAAGACTCCCGGCTCTGCCATCTCATAAAACACATTGCGGACCGTGCCGTCCATAATCTGCTGGCAGGAAAAATAAAGGCGATGGTTCCAATATGCCAAAGTATTCATATTGGCAAAATATTGTGTTTTGCTTTCTTCCTGTCCCTTAAAAAGTTCATACCATTTATAGCCGTCAAAGGTTCCTGCCACCCGCACCTGACGCGGGAAGCCATTACCATCGCCACCCGTCAGCAATGTGACTATCATCCCATTGTCAAGACGCAAGAAGCGCTGGGCATACTGGGTGATGATGCCATACACATCCGGGTTGTAGCGGTACACGATTTCCATCTGCATGTCCTCAGGCGTCTCGCTCAGGTTAATGCGGTAGATGCAGTTGTTATAGTCATCGCCTCCTGCCACGATGAAATTCTCTGCCACATAGAAACTCACCACCTGCCCATGTGAAAAGGCGTCATTTGTATCTCCCCAATAGAATTTCCAGTCGCGCCATTTCCATGTCTTGAAGTCATCCGTCCAGAAAATTTTCTTGTCAGAACCTTCGCCTTTCTTCACATGGTCGCCTGTCGATGCGTACAGGCGATGACGCCGCTGGTCGTAATGCAAGGCATGGACGTGCAGCCGTTCATAATAGACATCAGGAAAAGTCCTGAAATCCACGAGCTCCTGCCATGTCGCGCCCATATCCTCTGATTTCCACACTTTCGTAGCTCCTGCCTTATAGCCCAAAGGGGCTTTTCCTTCGGGATCCTCAGGATCGATGGGATTGTTTGCGGAATTGCCGTATTCTGAGATGAAAATGGTCTGCAAATCGCGGGCATATTCATAGCCCCATTCCGGTCTGAAGGTCTGGTAGATATTTCGCATGGTAAACACATGCCGTGCCTCCTGGGCATCAGGATCCACTTTCCAGAAACGCATAGGGAGCGAATCCCGGGTCTCCGTCAGGAGCCAGGTAGCGTCCGGCAATGCTTTCAGCGAATTGATTTTTCCAAAGTCGGGGGCAAACATCCGCATATCCACCATCTGCACGGCAGCATCATTCATACCATCGATACTGACAACACATCTTTTGTGACTGTCGGCAAAAAGCATCTTCCCTCGCAGACTGTCAATTTCGAGGAAATACCCCATATCCGTGCGCGTGCCCAGTATTCCCGACTCATATCGCTGAGGAGTCATCAGGGATGCCGATGCCCGCACTGTCCCTTCATCTTCCGAACCGCACGATGAAAGCACGAAGGGAAAAGCGATGGTAAACACCAGACTTAAAAAGAATACTCTCATACAAACAGTAAAGGGGTGTTCTATAAATTAGCTTGAGGCGATTTTTTACCTATCGTGCAGTAGGTTTTTGTTTTTCAAACACGAGCATAGCGTGCTATGTAAGTGAGTGAAAAGCAAAAAGATACTGTGCGAGAGGTGGAAAAGCGACCAAGCGACGCCAAG
>CAMGOT010000156.1 GCA_946060685.1 uncultured Bacteroidales bacterium | reverse complement strand
TGGCCGAGGTGCGAAGGAGGAAGGCGAAGCCAAGCTAATTTATAGAACACCCCTCAATTGTTGAATGAGGAATTAGGAATGAGGAATTGATCGTCCAGCTTCCTTCAATTCCTCATTCCTAACTCCTCATTCCTAACTCCTCATTCCTCATTCTTCCTCATAGTATGGTTTTCCTTGTGGTATTTCTCCAGGAATCGGTCCAGGACGGCAATCCCCTTGTTGGTACAGCAGCCCCGGAGCTGTATGATGGCAGTGTTCAGGATGATGTCGTTCAGTGTAAACTCATCAAAATCATGAGAACCGGCGATGGCGAAATTGTTGATGAACGAGGAGCGCGATACTATCATAGGATTGATGTCGGCACGGAAGGTGCCCTCGTTCATGCATTTTTCAAAGAAAACCAGGCTCTCCGCCACATATTCGTCCCTGAATTTCTCAAAGTAAGCCTTGACGGCAGGATAGTGCTCCACGTCAAGCACATAGCGTTCCGACATAGTGGAGTAGAGTTGCAGGCGCATCTCCACGAGTTTGAGGATAATCTCCAGCGTGTCGCAATGCTCGGTAAGCATGGCGTCCTTCAGCTTGCGGGCTTGCTCCACTCCCATTTCCACACAGGCAATGATGAGCTGCTCCTTGTCGGAGAATAGTTGATAGAGCGTTCGTTTCGACATCTTCAGACCTTGCGAGATGGAGTCCATCGTCACATCGCGTATGCCTTTCTCAAAAAACTGTTTGGTGGCATAGTCGATGACTCTGCGCTTGACGGTGCCTATGGGATAGAGGTCGGTAGAGTGTTGCATATATGGAGGATAAAAATTTCAGGGGAATCCTATGTGTGGTCTATTCATGCGTGCGCAGGGGCGTGCATTGTTCTATCTTGTTGGTTTGAGAGAGATGTTTGTCTGCGAGAGAGCAGAAAAGGGAAGCCGCAGGGAGAAGGGGGCATACTGCAGCACGAAAAAGAGAGTAAAACCTGCGTTTCCTCGCCATGGCAAAGTACAAGTAAACATGCTTTGCCCATTTGGCTTAACGAAAACGATAGCGTAAACCGAGCCTGCCGTGAACTTCCGATTTGGGCGCAAAATTACAATTTTCTGCGCACAAAAGAAAAACTTCGAGTTATCTATTCGTTAAAAAAACAGTAAGTGACGGATTTTCGTGCGGAAAATATGGCAGTATGACTTTCGCACCCTATAAATTTGACGTAAATTTGCCGGGCAGAAAGTGCAGGGGAGCGAGACGCCCGCAGCAGACTGCCTGTGGCCAGTTCCCTTACAGGCATTTTTTCCAACCATAACAAAACCAACACTTATTTTTTTATGGCAAAAATAACCAAAGAAGCCGCCCTGGCGTATCATGAGCAAGGCCGTCCGGGAAAGATAGAGGTGGTGCCCACAAAGCCCTATCGCACACAGACCGACCTTTCGCTGGCTTACAGCCCTGGAGTGGCAGAACCTTGTCTGGAGATTCAGAAGAATCCTGAGGATGCCTATCGCTACACGAACAAGGGCAATCTTGTGGCAGTCATATCCAACGGTACGGCGGTGCTCGGCCTGGGGGATATCGGGGCTATGAGCGGCAAGCCCGTGATGGAAGGCAAAAGCCTGCTTTTCAAAATCTATGCCGGAGTGGATGCCTTCGACATTGAGGTGAACGAGAAAGACCCCGAGCGGTTCATTGCAGCCGTGAAGGCTATTGCACCGACGTTCGGCGGTATCAATCTGGAGGACATCAAGGCTCCGGAGTGCTTTGAGATAGAACGCAGGCTGAAGGCTGAACTGGACATCCCCGTGATGCACGACGACCAGCATGGCACAGCCATCATCTCCTGTGCCGGACTGCTGAATGCCGTAGAGGTGGCAGGAAAACGGCTGGAGGATGTGAAGATTGTGGTGAACGGTGCAGGAGCGGCCGCCATCAGCTGTACGCGCCTGTACTGTGCCTTCGGAGCCCGACGGGAGAATATCGTCATGCTCGATTCCAAGGGAGTCATCAGCACGGAGCGGGAAAATCTCACGGAGCAGAAGCGGGAGTTTGCCACCACACGTACCGACATCAGCACGCTGGCCGATGCCGTAAAGGGAGCCGATGTCTTCGTGGGGCTCTCGAAGGGCAATGTCCTGACGCAGGATATGGTGCGCACGATGGCAGTGAATCCCATTATCTTCGCCCTGGCAAACCCCGTGCCGGAGATTACGTACGAGGCTGCCAAGGAGGCGCGTCCGGATGTGCTGATGTCGACGGGACGTACCGACTATCCCAACCAGATCAACAATGTCATCGGTTTTCCCTATATTTTCCGTGGTGCGCTCGACACTGCAGCGTCGGCCATCAACGAGGAGATGAAGATGGCAGCGGTACGTGCCATTGCCGACCTTGCACGTCGTCCTGTGCCCGACATCGTGCATCGCACCTACAATGTGCGCGATTTCACTTTTGGCCCCGACTATTTCATCCCTAAACCTGTCGATCCGCGTCTCATCACAGAGGTGTCGATGGCTGTGGCGCGTGCTGCTATGGAGAGTGGTGTGGCGCGCAAGCCCATTACCGACTGGAAGGCCTATCGCCAGCAGCTGAGGGCACTGATGGGGCAGGAGACGAAATTCTCGCAGAACCTCATTGATACGGCGCGCCTGCATCCTGCACGTGTGGTATTTGCCGAGGGTACGCATCCCGTGATGCTGGAGGCGGCCGTAAGGGCACGCGAAGAGGAGATATGCCATCCCATCATCCTTGGAAATGTGGAGAAGATACGACATATGGCCGAAGATATGGGACTGAGTCTGGAAGGATGCGAAGTGCTCAATCTGCGCGAACTGAAATATGCTCCCATGCGTCAGCGATATGCGGAGATTCATGCCAAAAAGATGGAACGAAGGGGATATACCTTGCAGGAGGCCATCGACAAGATGTACGAGCGCAACTTCTTCGGCATGATGATGGTGGAGACGGGCGATGCCGATGCCATGATTACGGGTATGTACACGAAATACTCCAATACCATCAAGGTGGCGAAGGAGGTGATAGGCATACGTCCCGGCTTCAATCATTTTGCCGCCATGCACATCCTGAACACGAAACGCGGACTGACGTTCATCGCCGATACGCTGATCAACCGTAGCCCGAACAGCGAAACGCTGGAGGACATTGCGCTGCTGGCAGCCTCCACCACGCGATTCTTCAACCGTACGCCTGTGTGTGCCATGATCAGCTATTCCAATTTCGGCACAGATTCTGAGGGCAGTGCAGGCATGGTGCAGCAGGTAATCGAGAAATTGCACCGCGAGCATCCTGAACTTGCCATCGATGGCGAAATGCAGGTGAACTTTGCCCTCAACCGTGAACTGCGTGATGAGAAATATCCTTTCACGCGCATCAAGGGCATGGATGTGAACACCCTCGTATTCCCCAACCTCTCTGCCGCCAACGCTTCCTACAAGATGATCAAGAACATGGCGGAGGATGCCGAAGTGATCGGTCCGATACAGATGGGACTGAACAAGCCCATCCACTTCACCGACTTTGAATCGAGCGTGCGCGACATCGTGAATATCACGGCAGTAGCCGTAATCGATGCCTTTGCAAAGTCGCAGAAGCATTAGTCCGAAAAAAATCATAGGGGTGTCGGAGCTGCCGGCACCCTTTTTTTGGATGCCATAAACTTGCCACCTTAAAAACAAGCAAGACATTCCAAAGTGGGGTGTCTTTTTTTTGTGTATCCGAATCCTTATGTTTTTCTGTTGTAGCCTGTTGATGTTGCAGTTATATTCTATTTTTTTGCATGAGTCAGATGTATTCTCTGTGAGGCAAGAATTGTAAGAGAACGGAAGGGTATTTTACTGCGTCGCTGATGTATGTCAACTTCGCGGCCGATAAGGTTAATAACCTTGCAGCCGTAAGGTTAATAACCCTACAGCCGTAAGGTTATTAACCTTAATGGCGATATTGTAGTATGGGTTGCTCTTCTCTATTAACCCAAATCCTTCGATATTATGTTATTTGGTTTCTTTTGCTCTGTCATGACTCGGAATAGTCTGCATATATTCAGCCTCTTCGCTCGCTCTGTTTTGCTGTTGACCTTCGTCAAAAGTTGCTTGACTTCAACCAAAATCAACAATCCGGCAAAGCTGATTTAAGGAAACGAGGCGCGCAGGAGGAAGTCAAAGTCAACCCACCTGTGTGTGTTTTTTTTTTCGAAAAATATTGCACGTTCGGAAAACAGGTCTTAATTTTGCACCCGAAAACATCAAGAGCAGTCGCTTTACGAGCGGACTCGCCAACCGAGCTTTAAGGAACTTTGAAAGGGGTAGCCACGGTGGCCAAGGTACGATGTGGAAGATTTTACAAACACTTCAAAAACAACATTCTGAAAAGAAAAATCAACTGTTTTCTTCTTTCGCTTCGCAGTTTGTAGAAGCACCACTTTCCTCTTTGATTCATTCGTTCAATGCACAAGTAGGCAAACGTGGATGGTCGGCTGCGCGTGTTTCCCATGATGCCGCTCTGATAGAGGAGCTGCAGCATCGTGGCATTGACGTTTCGGCCGTTTACGACGGAAAGACCATTTCGTTTGCCCACCATATCGGCCTGGATGAAAAATCCATGAAAATCATAGTTCAGGATTGAATCCTGATGTAGCATAATAACAGGCAAGTCCGTATCCACCGTCTGCTCTTGGTGAATACGGACTTTTTTTATGCTGTTTGGGAAGAACGGTCGTGATTTTTCTTCGCGTCATTTCCTCCCCTTTCTTCTGTTGCACTCCCTGCAGAGCATTTGGCAGTTTTCTTCGATTGTCCGGCCACCTTCACACCATGGGGTGATATGGTCGCCCTCCATCTGCTCGAAGGCGAATTCCTTTTTGCAGGCAGGACAGATGTGGTGCTGCTTCTCCCATACGGCGTGCTTGATATCGTCGGGAAAGGAACGGAGGTCCAAGTAATGCTCGTCGCGGGTCAATACGTAGGGGATGATGCCGAGCGGTTTTTGGATTTCGCTGTCGCGCATGAGTCGGGAAATCTCCTCGTGTAGGGCTTCGATGTCGAGCGTTTGCTCTTTGTATGTGTCATAGAATAATGCCCAGTCCAGCCCCTTCATGATTTGCTTGAACTTCTTCTTGTCGAAGTTGGTGATGGCCCAGTTCAGCACGTTTTGGTAGTACGTCCAAAGGTTGTTGGCATTGGGGTCATGCTGGTGTCGCGACATATAGCCGACAGGTGTCTGTGGCTTTCCGTTGCGCGTCTCATGGGCAGCCATCCATTCAAGGGCCTTCTTGAGCAAGTCCTGGCGAATAGGTGAACCATTGACCAAGTCCTTGCCCAGGCGATAGGCACCACAATTGGATTTCGAGAAATGACGTTTGGCATCACTCACGAAAGGACCGGCATAGACGGCATTATGGATTTCCTGGTCGTTGAGCGGTTTGCCTGCAATGTTGATGGTCTTGAACCATTCCAACTTCTC
>CAMGOT010000155.1 GCA_946060685.1 uncultured Bacteroidales bacterium | reverse complement strand
ACACCGAAAAAAAAGGCTGTCAACATAAATGGCAAAGTATCTAAACATAAATGGCCAAGTATGTTTAGATACTTTGCCATTTATGTTTAGATACTTTTTTTGCCAAATTTCGGCCTGAAAACGGGACTAAATTTCCGTTTATGTCCCTTTACGGCATTTATTTGGCACATATAATATTTATTTATAACGCATATTTGGATTATTTTGTAACTTTGCCCCGAAGAGCAGGGATTTTAGCCTGTCACTGCCCTACGCCACCTATCAAAAAAACACTCTTCCAACCATCAGGAACAACTTCGACCATCAGGAAAAAAAACCTTGACCACTATGAAAGGTATTGCCGTCCATCTCCTCACGTTCATGCTCAGCCTCTGTGCCTTTCCGGCATGGAGCACCGACTACACCCGCTATGCCCATCCGCTTGTCGGCACGGACTTTACGGGCAACACCTACCCAGGCGCCCAGCTGCCCTTCGGCATGGTTCAGCTTTCGCCCGACAACCTCATCGGAGGCTGGGACCGCATAGCAGGATATTTCTATCCCGACACGACCATCACGGGATTCTCCCACACCCATCTTGACGGCACCGGAGCCGGAGACATGTATGACATCTCGTTCATGCCCGTCACGCTGCCCTGCAAATCCGACTGGCACTCCGAAGGCGAACGCCTGCCATTGGGCATCTACTCCACCTTCAGCCATGAGGAAGAATCCGCCACCCCCGGCTATTACCACGTGCGGCTTGCCGACTATGACATCGACGTGACGCTCACCGCCACCCCACGCTGCGGCATACAGCGGTACGTGTTTCCCGAAAACGGCAAGGAGCGGGTGGTCATCCTCAACCTGGACCGCACCATGAACTGGGACCGCACGACCGACAGCGAACTGCAGCGTGTAGACTCCGTGAACTTCCGGGGCTACCGCTATTCCGACGGTTGGGCAAGAGGGCAACGGGTGTATTTCGCCACACGCTTCTCCCAACCGCCCTTCAAAGTAGAAATCGACACGATTCCCAAAGGCGACGGCGGGAAAGGAATAGTGGCACGCTTCCATTTCAGCAATGCTCCAGGACACCGCGAACTGACCGTCACCACCGCCCTTAGCGGCACCAGCATCTATGGCGCCACCAAAAACCTGGAAAGCGAAGCGCCACAGGATGATTTTGCCACTTACCTGCAACTGGCACGCACTGAGTGGAAACTCCATTTGGGCGTGATACAGACCTCGGCGAAAGCCGATGAAAAAATCCCGAGCCGCATGAGCGAGGAGGAATACGACGAGAATGCGCGGAAATTCTACACCGCACTGTACCACAGCATGCTCGCCCCGACCATCTACTCAGACATCGACGGCAACTATCTGGGGCCTGACGGCCGCATCCACCATACCGACGGCACCCACTACTCCACCTTCTCCCTTTGGGACACCTTCCGCGCCGCCCATCCCCTGCTGACGCTGACCAACCCCGACCGCGTGGCCGACATGGTGAACAGCCTGATTGACTTCGGCATACAGAACGGACGGCTTCCCGTATGGAACATGTGGGCCAGCGAGACGGACATGATGATCGGCTACCATGCCGTGCCCGTCATCGTGGATGCCATACTGAAAGGCTTCAGCGGCATCGATGCTGCGAAAGCCCTGGACATCTGCGTGCAGACCGCCCGCAAACGCGACTACCGCTCCATCGGCACCTATATGGACATGGGCTATGTTCCCACAGGAACTGACGATATGGGGGGGAATGACGACTGGAGCATGAGCCGCACCCTGGAATATGCCTACGACGACTGGTGCATCGCACAACTGGCAGGCTATCTGGGCGAGGAAGGGACAGCCCGCGAATTTGCCGCGCGCTCGAAGAACTATGAGAACCTCTTCAACACGGAAACGGGATTTCTAGAACCCCGCAACGCCGACGGCACCTTCATCAAAGGCTTCTCGCCCGTGGCATACGGCCCGCACGTGTGCGAAAGCAATGCCTGGATGTACCAGTGGAGCGTGCAGCACGATGTGAAAGGGCTGTGCCGACTGATGGGCGGAAAGAAGAAGATGGCTGAAAAGCTCGATGAGTTCTTCACCTTTACCGAGGAAGATGCCTCCCAGCGCCCGCTCTTCTCCACAGGAATGATAGGACAATATGCCCATGGCAACGAACCCTCACACCATGTGGCCTACCTCTACAACTACGTCGGGCAACCCTCAAAATGCCAGCACTATGTGGCGACCATCTGCCGCGAACTTTACAAAGACACCCCCGCCGGACTGTGCGGCAACGAGGACTGCGGACAGACCTCGGCATGGTTCGTCATGAGTGCAATGGGCTTCTATCCCGTCAATCCCATCGGCGGAATCTATGAAATCGGCACCCCGCTGTTTCCCCGCCTTGACCTTCACCTGGAAAACGGCAACACCTTCAGCATCCTTGCCCCCAACGTCGACCATAGCCACTACTACGTGAAAGGCATACGCCTCAACGGCCAGCCTTACCCCTACAGCCACATCAGCGACAGCATCATCCAGCAAGGCGGCATCCTGGAATTCGAGATGAGCGACGTGCCCTGCGGAGCATGGTATTAAGGAGCAAGCCGGTTGCTGCACTGCCACAAAACCGAAGGCAACGGTGGCCCGTACCGGAACGGATGCAACTTCGGGGAAGGCTGCTGAAAAAGCCACATTTTCGCAAAAACCACTTATGGGATGTTCTATAAATTAGTTTTTTATTCATTTAGAAAGTTTTATTATGCTTGGCCACTTTTCAACCTCTCGCTTGTATCTTCCTATCCTTCAAACACTTACATAGCCCGCTATGTGCGCGTTTAAAGGATAGGAATCTACTGTGCGATAGTTCGAAAATTGTCTCAAGCTAATTTATAGAACATCCCTTATTGCAAATACCCTATTTCGGAGGATTCAACCTCTTCCAACAGCAACAACAACCGCAACAACACCAACAACCTTACAAACAGTACGCTACATGAAGACACGGATATTCTTTCTTCTCTGCCTGATGGCCAGCACCCTGCTGCCCGCCATGGCACAGGACTATGCCTCCCTAGTGAATCCGCTGATGGGCAGTCAGAGCGATTTCAGCCTGTCGGCAGGCAACACCTACCCCGCCATCACCCGTCCGTTCGGCATGAATTTCTGGACACCGCAGACTGGTGCCAACGGCGACGGCTGGCAGTACAGCTACAATGCCCATAAGATACAAGGCCTCAAACAGACCCACCAGCCCAGCCCCTGGATCAACGACCACGGCGAGTTCTCCCTCATGCCCATGACGGGAAAGCCTGAGGCCGAGGAAAGCAAACGCGCCTCATGGTTCTCTCACAAGGCCGAGACGGCACTGCCCTATTATTACAGCGTGTACCTCGCCGACCATGACGTGCTGGCGGAGCTCACCCCCACCGACCGCTGCTGCATCTTCCGCTTCACCTTCCCCGATGCCCAAAGCTATGTGTGCATTGATGCCTACCAACGCGGTTCTGCCGTGGAAATCCTTCCCGAACGCCGCATCGTGCGAGGCTACACGACCCGCAACTCCGGCGGCGTGGAAGAGGGCTTCCGGCAATATTTCATCATCGAGTTCGACAAGGCCTTCGACTATACCTCCACCTATCTCGGCACAGCCCTGAAGGAAGGAGAGGATGCCGACCGCATCAGCGCACACGAAGGCCTGAATGCCGAAGGATTCCATGCCCTTGCCATGATAGGCTTCAAGACCCGTCGCGGAGAAGTGGTTCATGCCCGCGTGGCATCATCGTATATCAGTGCAGAACAGGCAGAATTAAACCTGCAACGCGAAGTGGGGCATACCACTTTCGATGAAGTGAAGGAAGACGGTCGCCGCATCTGGAATGAATGGCTGGGGCGCATCGCCATCGACCGTGAAGCCGTAGACCAGCGTACGCCGGAAGCCCAGACCTTCTACACCTGCCTCTACCGCACGCTCCTCTTCCCTATGAAATACTGGGAAGAAGACGCCGATGGCAAAATCGTCCACCGCTCGCCCCACAACGGCGAAGTATGCGATGGCTATCTCTACACCGGCACAGGATTCTGGGACACCTTCCGCAGCCTCTTTCCCCTGCTCAATCTCGTCTATCCCGACGAGAGCGAGAAGATGATGGAAGGTTTTGTGAACGTGTACAAGGAAAGCGGCTTCTTCCCGGAATGGTCGAGCCCCGGACATCGCGGCTGCATGGTGGGCAACAACTCTGCCGCCGTGATGGCAGATGCCTTCATGAAAGGCATCCGTGTGAACGATACGGAAACCATGCTGCAAGGCCTGCTGCATGGAAAGAATGCCGTACATCCCGAAGTGAGCAGTACAGGCCGAAAAGGCTACGAATACTACAACCGTCTGGGCTACGTGCCTTACGATGTGGACATCAACGAGAGTGCCGCCCGCACGCTGGAATATGCCTATGACGACTGGTGCATCCTGCAGATTGCGAAAACGATGAATGCCGAGGCTGCCACGAAGAAGACCTCGAAGAAGCAGCATCTGCCCGTGAAAGCCAGCATCATCCGCCAGCTGAACGACCAAGCCCTGAACTACCGGCATCTTTTCGACCATGAGACCCGCCTGATGCGCGGACGCAACGCCGACGGCAGTTTCATGACTCCCTTCTCCCCGCTGAAATGGGGCGATGCCTTCACGGAAGGCAATGCCTGGCACTATAGTTGGAGCGTGTTTCACGACATCAAGGGGCTTGCCGACCTGATGGGCGGCCGCGACGAACTGGTGCGTATGCTCGACAGCGTGTTTGTCGTGCCACCTCATTACGACGACTCCTACTATGGATTCCCCATCCACGAAATTTTGGAGATGACGGTGATGAACACCGGCAACTATGCCCATGGCAACCAGCCCATCCAGCATGCCATCTATCTGTACAACTGGGGCGGACAGCCCTGGAAAGGGGAGTTCCGCGTGCGCGACATCATGAAACGCTTCTACTCCGCCACTCCCGACGGGTACTGCGGCGATGAGGACAACGGCCAGACCTCAGCCTGGTACGTCTTTTCCGCTTTAGGATTCTACCCCGTATGCCCCGGCAGCAACCAATATGCGATAGGCTCTCCCCTGTTCCGACGGGCCTCCATCCACTTCCCCAACGGCAACACGCTGAACATCTCCGCTCCGGGAAACAGCGAGAAGAACGTGTACGTGAACAGCATCAACGTGAACGGCGAACCATACACGCACACTTATCTCGAACACCAAAGCATGGTGAAAGGCGGGGAAATCCATTTCGACATGAGCGACACTCCCAACAAACTCCGAGGCACCGACCCCTCTGATGCCCCCTACTCCTTCAGCAAATAGCTGAAGACGGGTGCAATAAATTCCCACCGTCAAATGGATGAAGATAGTGTGGGGACGACAGGCCTCGAAAATTACTCCATTCAAGTTTCGCAAGTTCTATTTTGTTGTGAATGAGCTCGTAAGCACGCCCCGAA
>CAMGOT010000154.1 GCA_946060685.1 uncultured Bacteroidales bacterium | reverse complement strand
CCAAGCAGACACCCCTTGAAAAAAAAGATTATATACTAATTTATAGAACATCCCTTTAAGGAAACACCCCTATAGAAATTGGTTGGCACGATTCTTGGCTTTGCCTTAGGTGCAGTGGTTCACTGCCAGCCTATGGTGAAAGTCAGGAATCGTGCCAACTTTTTTTGTGTCAGCCTCTTTACGATGAAGGCTGAACTATTGGAAATAAATGCGTTTTACGCGCTCGCTGACGCTGGTGAAGACTTCGTAGGGGATGGTGCCCAGCTGGTCGGCCAGGACATTTACCGGCAGGTGTTCTCCGAAAATCTCCACGCTGTCGCCCTCTTGGCACTCAATGTCCGTCACATCAATCATGCAGACATCCATGCAGATGTTGCCCACATAGGGTGCCGGTTTTCCATTGACCAGTGCATAGCCTGTGCCGTTGCCCAAGTGGCGGTCAAGTCCGTCGGCATAGCCGATGGGTATGGCTGCAATGCGTGAAGGTCTACTGAGGACGGTGCGTCGGCTATAGCCTACGCTGGTCCCAGCCTGCACCTTGCGAATCTGGAGAATGGTGGTGCGGAGTGTAGTGACGCAGGATAGCCTACGATTGTCGATGGGATCGATGCCATAAAGCCCCAGTCCCAACCTGCACATGTCGAGATGCCGGTCGGGGAAGCGCTCTATGCCTGCGGAATTGCAGATGTGGCGCAACAGTTTGTAAGGCATGGCTTTCTGCAGGTGGGTGGATGCTGCATCGAAACGCTCAAACTGCTGCTGGGAGAAGGCATCAAAGTCAGGGCTGTCGCTACCTACAAAATGGGAGAATACCGAACGAGGACGCAGGGCCTGCTGGTGGAGCAGGCTGTCGATAAGACGGTCGATGTCTTTCTCGGGGTCAAAGCCTAAACGGCACATTCCCGTATCGAGTTTGATGTGTACGGGAAAGCCCGTGATTCCTTCACGGCGTGCTGCCTGCACGAGGGCGTTCAGCAACCGGAAGCTATACACTTCCGGCTCAAGTCGATATTGGAACAGGGTGTGGAGTGCAGAAAGTTCGGGGTTCATGATAATGATTCCCATGGTGATACCTGCCTTGCGGAGTTCTGCCCCTTCATCGGCATTGGCCACAGCCAGATAGTCCACGCCCAAATCCTGAAGTGTGCGTGCCACCTCGATGCTTCCACTACCGTAGGCTCCAGCCTTGACCATGCAGGTCAGTTTTGTTTCGGGACGCATGAAGGAGCGGTAGAACCTCACGTTTTCTGCCAAAGCCTGAAGGTTGACTTCAAGCACGGTTTCATGGACTTTCAGTTCCAGGCATTCCGCAATACTGTCGAAGTGAAATTCGCGCGCTCCTTTGAGGAGTACGGTGTCGTCGGCAAGGGATTCCGGCAGACTGCTGCAGAGGAAGTCCTCGGTGGTCGCATAGAAATGCTTTTCCAAACCGGAAAAGGTGGTGTGGGCTGCACTGATGTGCGGTCCGATGCCTATGAGGACATCCACATGGCGGCTATGCAGCATTTCATTTACGCGCTGATAGAGGGCATCGGGTGCAATGCCCGTCTGCTGCAGATCGCTGAGAATGACCACGGAGCGATGTTGCTCGCGGCGGCGTTGCAGGAAGTCGAGGGCAATGTCGAGGCTTGTGAGGTCGGAGTTGTAGGAATCGTTGATGAGGGTCAGTCCGCGTATGCCCTGTTTCACCTCAAGACGCATGGCTACGGGTTGCAGCTGGCGCGAGCGTGCTGCCAGAGCATCGGCAGGAATGCCCAACGCCAGACAAACGGCGAGGGCATGGATGGCATTCTCCACAGAAGCATCATCGCAGAAGGGTATGCCCGCCTCGTCCTCGTGTTCGCCAAATGTATATCTAATCAGCGAGTGGCCTGCCGTTCGTTCCACACTTTTCACGAAGAGTGGCGCCTTGGCATCCTTGCGCGACCATCCGATGCGTCTGCCATGGAATCGGCTTTGCTCCAGACACTGGGCAATGATGGCATCGTCGGCATCATAGACCAGCATTTCGGCATCGTCGAAGAGCGAGAGTTTTTCCAGGCATTTCTCTTCGATGGAGGCAAAATTCTCCTGGTGTGCCTCTCCGATATTGGTCATAATGCCTATGGTGGGCTGAATGATGGCTTTGAGGCCGGCCATTTCTCCAGGTTGCGAGATTCCGGCCTCAAACATTCCGACCTCCGTGCGGCTGCCCAGCAGCCATACAGACAAAGGCACACCCACTTGTGAGTTGTAGCTGCGTGGTGAACGGGTGACGAAGCGTGAAGGCGACAGCAGTTGGTAAATCCATTCCTTGACGGTGGTTTTTCCATTGCTTCCAGTGATGCCGATGACAGGCACTTCATGCTCTTCCCTGTGGCGTTCTGCCAGCCGCTGCAAGGCTTTGAGGGGCGATACCACTTTCAGGAAGTTGGCATCGGGATATATTTTGCCGGCATTGGAAAGATCTGTGTCGGAGAGGGTATGGTCTGCTTTTCTTTCACCGAAATCCACGGTTCCCAGGCGGCTTTCCTGCCAGGGTACGGCACTGACTACAAAGTTTCGCACACCACGGCGATAGAGGTCATCGATATAACGATGTCCGTCGCCGGTACGGGTGCGAAGGGCGAAGAATAGCGTCGTTTCAGGGAATGCCAGCGAACGGCTGTCGGTCAGGAGCCAGTCGATTTGTGCATCGACCTGGCCATAGCGATGGGCGCCGATGAGCGTTGCCACCTTTTCGATGGAATATGACATGATGGTTATGGTTTTCTGAGATGTGTTGACAGACTACCGCTTTCCAACGTGGGAGTATGCGATATGGAATCGTGTGCAAATGTACAAATTTATTCTGATCCGACAAGTTTTCAGCATGTTTTCTACGGAAAATTAATCTATGGGTATAGGTCTTTTGGATGCTTCATTGGACGGGAAATGTCTGTGGATGAGCATGCTTTTGCAGAGAATACACGGGAACCAATCGAAAAAATATGGATATGACAGGTGTATTTTTGATATTTTTTCGTTCCTTTGCACTCGCAACGACGGTTCCTGAACCTTTGCCTATTTAGAGGTAGTGGGTACAGGCTAAGAGGGAACGCAGTGAAAAGCTGCGGCTATACCCGTAACTGTGAGTCCTTTTTTATGGGCAGAAGCATGATGTCACTGGCTTGAAAATCAGACGAGCTGACTGATTTTCCAGGGCTGGGAAGACGCTTCTGTCCTAAGGATGAAGCCAGGAGACCTGCCGTCTGATTGACATGACCACCATTGGCTGCGGGACTACGGCTGATGGTGCGAGACCTTCAAAATGTTTCGCTTTTTCCTGTGGACACTGCGAGCCTGCCGTAAAGAAGAACGGCAGGTGGCGGTGCTGTCGGATTATGCCATACATCCTTCAAGCTCATCATGATAAAGCCTTTAGCATCCTTATGTGCTCTTCTTTTGTTCATCCCCAAAACAGGAAAGAAATATTTTCTCCGCTTACAGTGCCTGCAGGCTCTGCTGGGCATGAGTGTGGAAGTGTTCGGACAGGCCGATTATGCCGTTCGTGATTCATTGCTCCCTGCGGCCCGGATTGTAGGTGTTCAGCGTTCAGCGGTGTCACCCTTACAACGTCTGGACGGCCAACTGTTGCGTTCTTTTGAGGGGCATTCCGTGGCAGATGCCATGCGCTTCTTTGCCGGACTGCAAGTGAAAGATTATGGCGGCATCGGAGGATTGAAGACGATTGATGTCCGGGGGATGGGAAGCACGCATGTGGGTGTGTTTCTCGACGGACTGCCATTGACCAATGAGCAGAACGGACAGGTGGATCTCGGGCGCTTCGATGTCGGCAATCTGGAGCGCATAGACCTCTACAACGGACAGCGCACGCAGATGCTTCAGACTGCCCGGGAATATGCCAGCGGGAACACCGTCTACCTGCAAAGTCGGCGTCCGCAGTTGGGGAAGAGCAAAAGCCGACTGTCGTTTCGCCTGCGCAGCGGTTCGTTCGGACGTGTGGAGCCTTCTGCACGCTGGGAGTATAGATTGCGCAATGGCATCTCAGCCGATGCACATGTGGCATGGCTGACGGCTGACGGACGGTACAAATTCCATGTGCGGAAGTATTTTCCTGACGGTTCCGTGGCCTACGACACTACCGCAGTGCGTACTGGCGGAGATGTGCATGCCTTGCGCTGGGAAGCCAATCTTCACAGCTCATCGCACGACGTGGCACAATGGGATATGAAGGTCTATGCCTATGGTGCCGAACGTGGCATACCGGGTGCAATCGTTAATAATGTGTGGGGCAGTGCGCAGCGGCAGTGGGATGCCACAGCTTTTGTGCAAGGAGGATGGAAGCGTACTTGGGGTGGCTATACCTTGCGGCTTTCCGGCAAGGGTGGAGTAGAGCAGTTGCGCTATCAGGATGCCGATACCACGCGTATGATGGTCGACCGCACCTTTGTCCAGCCTCAGCTGTTTCTTTCGGCCGTTCATGGCATCGTTCTTTCAGAGGGTCAGGGAGGCCCGCGCATGGAAGTCGCTGTGGCTACAGACTATGCTTATAACGGTTTGAAGCAGACTTCACGCCTGACGCTGCCTCCTGGAAATCTGAACCATCCGGAGCGCCACACGCTCATGGCTGCCATTACGGCCGGCATGGTGTGGAATCGATGGCGCATCAAGGGAGTGGTGCTGGAGACGCTGACGGCAGAGGATGCCGGAATGCCCGATTCCCACCGTCTGACCACCGACCTTTCGCCAGCCCTTCATCTTTCCTGTCGTCTGGGCGAGGATGTCATGCTCCGAATCTTCGGAAAACGACATCAGCGGCGTCCTACGCTCAATGAACTCTATTATACGGAAATAGGAAATGTGGCCTTGCGACCGGAGCAGTGCTGGCAGTTGGATGCCGGGATGAACTGGGGGCAAACGTGGGGGGATGGCAGGTGGCGCATCAGCAGCCAGGCAGATGCTTACGTGCAGTGGGTGGACGACAAGATTATCGCCGTGCCGCGTGGGAGCGGCCAATGGCGGTGGCTGATGATGAATGTAGGCAAAGTGTTCGGACGGGGATGCGACGTTTCCGCTCGCCTGACATGGATGCCCAAGGCGGGCAGCCTGATACTGACCGTAGGCGGCAACTATGGCTTCCTGCGTGCAGAAGACCGTACGGACCCTACGGACAACGATCCGCGCTACGGTACGTATGGCGGACAGATTGCCTATCAGCCCAGGCATTCGGCAGGTGTTATGGCAGGGTTGACGTGGCATACGCTGCAGTTGAACTATTCCTTCACTATGGTGGGCGAACGGTATAGGGCTTCAGCCAATACGCTTGCCAATCGCCTGCCTTCATGGCATACCCACGATCTTTCGCTGGCCTGTGCCTTGCCCTTCGTGTGTGGGCTGCGGCTGAGTGTGGAATGCTGTAATCTGGCAAATCTGCAGTATGCCGTGGTGCCGAACTATCCTATGCCTGGCCGGCATTTCTCCCTGGCATTGCAATATGGCTTTGCATGGTGAAGTGTGGGCAGAAGGCATAGAAATCAGGAATGTGAGCCATCCTGGCGGATGTTCCTCACTGAAAGAGGAAAATATTGAAGGGATGTTCTATAAATTAGTTTTTTATTCATTTAGGAAGTGTTCTTATGCTTG
>CAMGOT010000153.1 GCA_946060685.1 uncultured Bacteroidales bacterium | reverse complement strand
AATCCTCATGCCACGTGCTTCCTCAGCTCTTCCCAAATCCATGTATCTGTTCAAGGCATTAAGGGCTGTCCGGCGAAGTTCCATATCTGCTGTCTGGTCCTTCAGTTCTGCCAGTGCGTGATCCAGCATCTCGTCGGCATCGCGGTCGGTGAGATTTTTCCCCATACCGAACACACGGCCGAAGATGAGCCATGCCACCAGCCGCTGCATCTTCTCTTCTGCTGCCACCAAACGGAAGGCCATGTCGGCTGCATACGCCTCCTCAGACAGCAGATACATCACCAATGCCTGGGCCTCCTCGGCATAATGCAGCTGCTCCACCCATTCCATGGCCATATCTGAAGGAAATCTGTCGGGAGGCATGATCATACATGCCAGGATGCGGCATTCGCGGATATTTTCCTTCCACAATGCCTGGGCCAAAGAATAAGCATCGTCGGAAAAACCTATGATTTCGGCCGACAATTCACGCAGACGAGGCTGGTCGACACCGAAGTTCACCTTATAGTTCAGCCCTTGCCCACGCATCGAAGCACTCACAGGACCGCTCATCACACCACGAAGCATACGCTTCACTTCGCGGAGCTGCCAATTTATATCCTTTTTTTCTTCCATTGTTTTTTTTTCTATAGAAAACTCCTTAATAGAGGACATCACACTTTTTTTTATCTAACCCATAAAAAAGAGGAGCCTCTGCATATAAGGCTCCTCCCTCTTTTTGTATGTGGATGTTTATTTCTGCTTTATACCGAGCAGTTCCACCTTGAATACGAGTGTGGAATAGGGCGGAATATTGCGGTTGCCACGCTCTCCGTATGCCAAATCGTAGGGAATACACAGTTCATAGGTAGAGCCTACGGGCATCATTTTCAGTGCCTCGGTCCATCCCTTTATCACCTGGGTTACACCGAAAGTAGCAGGCTGGTTGCGCTTGTAGCTGGAATCGAACACTGTGCCGTCGATGAGCCGGCCCTCATAGTTCACTTCCACCTTGCTGGTGTCGACGGGCAGTTCTCCGTCACCCTGCTTGATGACCTTATAGAGCAGTCCGCTGGCGGTTTTCTTCACGCTGTCGTTCTTGGCATAGGCAGCCAGAAAGTCGGCATTTTCCTTCTTCACCACCATCTGCCGATATTCAAACTGCTGCTCAGCCACCTTCATGGCAGAATCGGGGGTGATGGACGAGCGTCCGAGCAGACCTTCGGTCAGACCCTTGATGAAGAGGTCGGTCTTCATGAACTTTGCCGTATCGCTGCCTGCTGCCTGCTTGTTGATGGCAGGAATCACCTGCTTCTCATTCTGCTGGGCGATGGTGGTTCCCATAATGATGGCACGCATCTTGGCGATTTCGGCCTCGGAATATTTGCCTGTCATACCATCAATAAAATCGGCATAGTGGAGAGAATCCACATTGTTGCCCTGTCCTATATACTGCTTCAGGCTGGGCGACTGTGCCACACCCACGGCATACGAGAAAGTCTCTGCATCCACAGGCTTTACTTCAGGTTCTGCCACTACTGTGGTCTTGGCCTTCTTTTGCGATTTCTTCTTGGCCGGCTGACTGGCTACGGCACCCATACAGAGACTGCCTGCCAATGCCATAAACATCAATTTGTGGAATTTCATGGATAAATGGTCTTATTTATATGTTTTGTTGTGAGGATGACGATGGAATTCCCTCTTCATCCTTTTTTCATGACCAAGGCAGAGGATATTGCCTCATCCTCTGCCTTTATTGCATTTTTATCTGTCTATCAATTTTCTACGATGCTTACGAGCTTCACCTTGAACACGAGTGCCGAATAGGGAGGAATCGGACCCTGACCCTGCTCGCCATAGGCAAGATTCCAAGGAATATACACTTCCCATTCGGAGCCTACAGGCATGTGGGTGAGAGCGATGGTCCAGCCTTTGATGACTGCTCCACAAGGGAACTTGGCGGCACTGCCCTTGGTGGCATCGAATACGGTACCGTCTACCAAGCGACCCTCATACTCCACTTCCACGGTATTTTCGGCTGTAGGCACGGCACCCTTTCCTTCGGTGATGACCTTATAGCATACGCCATCGTCCAGCTTTTTCACGCCTTCCTGCTTGGCCACATTGGTCATGAAATCCTCACTGGCCTTTCTCTTCTCGCCATATACCTGCTCGTTGGCCTTGGCAGTCATTTTCTGGATGGTCTTCATGAGCAAGGGCTGGATGGTCTGACGGTTGTAAGGCACGCCCGCCGTGTCGGTCATGGCAATACGCTCATGACGTCCATCGTTGAGACCCATGAGGAAAGTCTTGGCGGAAAGATGACGTGTGCTGTCGCCGGCAAACACCTGGTTTTCAATGCTGGTGAACATACGCATCTTCATCTGCATACCGGTCTGCATACCCAGCTGATAGGCCATTTCCTTCTTGTTGTCGGAAACGGCGAGTCCATCCTTCAGACCCTTGATGAACTGCTCCACATACATGGAGTCGGCTCCGGCCTGCACCAGATAGTTCTTGATATCGTCGTCGCTGGGACTGTTGGCCACACCGAGGGCATAGCTGAGGGTATCAACATCAGTCTTCAGATTTGCTTTCACACTTCCCGGCTTTTCACATGCGCTCAGAAGTGCAGCGGCTGCTATAGCAGCGAAGATAAATTTTTTCATTTTCTTTATCGTAACTTTTTTTTACTTTCTATTTGACGGAATGATTCTACATATCATTTGCCCTCTATGCCCAAGAGTTCCACATCGAACACAAGTGCTGCATATGGAGGAATGCTTCCACCGGCACCCTGTGCGCCGTATGCCAGCTGATAGGGGATGAAGAATCTGAACTTTGCACCTACAGCCATGTGCTGCAATCCCTCGGTCCATCCGCGGATGACACCCCGAAGGGGGAATGTGGCAGGCTCGCCACGACGATAACTGGAATCGAACACGGTGCCATCGATCAATCGGCCCTCATAGTGGCAACGCACGCTGTCGTCGGCTGTGGGCTTCATGCCAATCGCTGCCGTCAGCACCTGATATTGCAGTCCACTCTCCAGGACGGTCACTCCTTCCTTCATGGCATTCTCTGCCAGGAATTTCTCCCCGGCCTCTCGTGCTGCACGTCCGGCCTCAGCCTCGCGCTCCTGCAGGAACTTCTGCACGATAGCCTGTGCCTCTGCCAGCGTCATCTCCGTGTGTTCGCCACCGAGCACAGCCGTCACGGCCTGGGTAAAGCGGGTAGTTTCCAAACCCTCTACTTTCATTTCTTTCAGATTCTGGGCAATGAGCATGCCGAGAGCATAAGATATTTTCTCCATTTATTGATATATGGGTAGTATATAATATATATATGTGTGTGTATCGTTTTTTCTACTCGCAGAAACCCCACGCCTTTTCCGCGCGTGCCTTTTCCGCATGATTTTTATACTTCACTCGCAAAATTACATAATTCGCAAAATTACATAATTCACAAAATATGAGTTGCAAATTTACTTTGTTTTTTCTGTTTATCAGTTATTTAAGTGTCAAATATTTCCCTAAAACCTGTATATCTCCACATTTTTGCTTTCTGCATAGTGTTTTAGCAGGTCATTTGCAAAGGCTATAGTGGCTTGTATGTTCTGCTCGTCGCCATCATAGGCATTGATGATGAAGAGCAGCCTTCGGGTGTTCATGCCGAGCATGGTGCGGGTGCTGTCGCTCGTAGGAGTGGCTATGGGGCCTTCTTCATCGCGGTAGACAGGCAGCCCTTCGATATTGAGCACTCCCCGCCCAATGCCTTCGTATGGCTCTCCGCTATGTCCCACACCCAGCTGCACATCGCCCACCACACGGTCGGCATCGAGCAAGCCTGTGGCATAACCGCTGAAGAGCGATACGAGATTGCCCAAATCCACCAGCGCATTCACACTATACAGACTCTTGCCTTGCAGCACACGGCGTGCCAGCTGCTCGCAGGCAGGACGATAGCGTGAGGGGTCCTTGCCGCAGGCACGATATGCGGCACGGGTGGCTGCTATTCCACTGCGTTCCTTGATGCTATCAGGGGTATAGTCGGCACAAAGCGTACGGCTAACCTGCAATATTTCATCCCACAGACCAGAAGGCGTGGGACGATTCACTACATCGGCCAGCAGGTAGGCACCGTTGAAGCTTGCCCATTTTTCCCTAAATTCCGAAGATTGGCTGATTTTCATTATTATGTTGATATTGTCAGAATGATGGGCGCAAAAATCATGGGCGAGGAAGCATCTTCAGGAGCCGCTCCATTCCCTTGGAAGCGATATCCTTGATGACGGTCACATCATAGCCATGGGGAGTGGCCACTTCCTTCGGGTCGATGAGATACACGGGAATATGCTGCGGACAATAGCGGATGAGTCCGGCAGCAGGATATACCTGAAGGGATGTGCCGATGATGAGCATGATATCGGCATTCATGCACTCGGCTGCCGCACGCTCTATCTCCGGCACCGCCTCCCCGAACCATACGATGAAGGGCCTCAGCCTGGAACCGTCGGCAGCCTTGTCGGTGGGCAGCACATCAAGATGGCCGGAGGTAAGTTCCCTCACATACCGCGGATCTTCAGGGTCGTCACTGGAGCACACCTTCATCAGTTCGCCATGAAGGTGTATGACTTTGGTAGAACCTGCCCGCTCGTGCAGATTGTCGACGTTTTGTGTCACCACCACCACATCATAGTCCTTCTCCAGTTGCGCCAGCAACTTATGGGCAGCATTGGGTTGCGCCTCCACCAGCTGATGACGCAGACCATTGTAAAATTCGTTCACAAAGTCGGGGTTCTCACGCCATCCTTCCGGAGTGGCCACTTTTTCCACAGGATATTTTTCCCAAAGTCCGCCCTGGTCGCGGAAAGTAGCAAAGCCACTTTCCGCACTCACTCCGGCACCGGTGAGCACTACTATCTTTTTCTTCATATTCTTTTTTACCTTTATATTTGGACTATGCTGCAAATTTATGGAAAATATAGACAACCCACCACAGGTTTTCCCTTAAAAAGCACCTACAAACCTCCTTTTTCCTCTTTTTCTCCCCCTTTATGGTGGAAAAAGCGGTGGATAAACCGTGAAGAACTTCCTCGTAACCCGGTGTACAGGGCGGTATGCAGTCGTGGATAAAAACTATTGCTTCCGGCTTTTTCCTTCTACTCGTCATCCACCATATACACCCTCTTTTCCACCATAAAATGCGCTTTTTCCCCGATTTTATACACCACACCACCATCCCCCTAACCTCCATCATATTCAGCGCGTTAGGCATTGTACTCTCCGCTTTATCCACATTATCCACAATCTATCATCAGCAACACATTTTTTCTATTTATTATCCATATTAAGAAGAAACGGAAAATATATGATATTGATGTGGCGGGGGAAAACTGGAGTCGGGAAAGAATGCCTTTCACCCAGGGCGCCCGCCTGGGCTATGTACTTGCTGCCCTTTCAGGGCGTACCGTTACTTCTGAAACACAATATCTTTGAACCCAGCGAAAGTTGAATACTTTTTATTGCTGTCCGGTAAAACTTTTATGAGTAAGCGAAATTAGGACTGAGTACCTTGCATGGTATTCAGCCCTTGTAGTTACCTTTGTGTTTGCTAAATAACAATGATAACTATGAGCAAAGGCGGTATGAAAGTGCATACCGTCATG
>CAMGOT010000152.1 GCA_946060685.1 uncultured Bacteroidales bacterium | reverse complement strand
CAAGCTAATTTATAGAACATCCCTGCACGTATTTCATGGCGTTCGCCCCAACCATTTGTCGGCATCCTGCCCCATGCCCGTTTCAATCCAGCATGATGAAGGGTGCCCAACAATAAGGCTCAGGGTAACGCTTTCGGATATAAGCTTTCGCCTGCTCGAATGCGGCACGCTTGTTCCAGGCATTTTTCGGAGTTGCCAGACATTGATGGAACTTGACGATAAACTCGCGTGTCACGACATCGTTCACCCCCCAAAGCGTCATGACGATGGTCTTTGCCCCTGCTTTCTTGAAGCCCCTCTGCAAGCCATAGACCCCCTCGCACGTAGCCATTCCTGCCCCCGACTGGCAGGCGGAAAGCACCACCATTTCCAATCCGTCAAGGTCGATTTTGGCAATATCGTTGGCCGTGAGAATGCCTCCCATCACGCCCTTCGGCAATGGTTTTCCCAGCCATGCCGCGTTGCCTCCTGCCAGCACAATTCCCGAAAGCGACATGGCATCCTTGTAGCCTTTCAGAAAGTCATAACGCTCTGCCTCCTGAGGCGTATAGTAGAAGCCGTGGGTAGCCATGAGCAACATCTGCGGGGCATTTCCGCTAAGACTGACAAAGGATTCTGCCGTGCCGTCGGTCCCCGTATAGGGCACTACGCTGATGCCCTTTTTCTTCAGCACCGTCTCCACTTCTGCCAGTTCCTGGCGTGTCCCAGGCAAGTCGGCAAAGGCACTTTCTCCGTGCCTCACATCGCCCGCCCGACAGGCAAAGATGGGTGGAATGCTGGCGGTCATCCGTTGCCGTTCCGCCAGCATGATATCGGCCGGCACATCATATTGCAGTCCGCCATAGAGCACTGCCCGCGAGGTAGTGGCCGGCAGCCGGAGGTAAGGCTGATAGCGCGTCAGTTCGCGCGCTGAGGACAGGCGCACGAAATGGTAGTGCTCGCCCAGCAGGGTACCGTCGGGGAGAGGTATCGACTCCAAGGCTATGTGAAACAGCAGGTGGGACGGTACGTAATACACTGTGGCGCCTCGCCTGACGTGGGAAGAAAGCGGTTTCCACAGCATTTCGCGCAAAGCCGCTGCCGCTGCCCCTTCGTAGTAGTCCTGAGGCATCCTGATACCGAGCGAGTCAACACGGCTCTCGGCAAAGAGAGGCATGAGCAGGGGATTCGCCTGACCGTGCTTCACGATGTAGGCGGCATACTTTCGGCCATCCGTCTCCGTCGTGTAATAGGTAAAGTCAATCAGCACATCCTTCTTCCCCAATGCTTCCTGCACTTCGTTGTAGCCGATATCCATAAACTCCGTGATATCGCCCCATTCCCGGCATCTTGCCGCGAGCCGACGGCTTTTGTGGGCTATCAGGGCCGTAAGGGTGGTGATGCTGTCGGCATTCTGCCGATAGTTGCGCTCCAGTTTTTCCAGGCGCATCTCTAACGAGGCGATATTCATATATTCCTCCAGTGCCTGCGCATCGCCCTTGCGGCTGATGATGTCGAATGCCGAACGATCGGACTCCAGCAGGAAAGCCTTCGAGAGCACGAGAGCGTCGTAGCAGCTTCGCGTGAAGGGGGTCTGCATTTCCCCGGCCTTGATGGCAAAGGGCGTGAGTTCCATCATCAGCGATGAGATGCGTTGCCATGCCGCATCGCGCTCCTGCCCCGCCCTGTGGGGCAGCCTTTCCTTGACGCGCTCCCGCATTTTCTCGGCAGCGAGTGCCAGGTGGCTGCATCCTTCCCCGACGTGTCCTGCCAAAGCCTCGGCTTTTGCCATATAGCGCAAGGCGTCTATATGTTTCTGGCTGTACTCCCCGTACACCTCGCTGCACATCCGGGCATAGCGCACAAAGAGTTGCTCGGTCTCGGCGTTGCGCCCCATCTCATGGCACGCCCTGCCCATCAGTGCCAGGAGGGTGACTCGGCTGGGATCGGCTTCGTCATATTTCGTGGCCAAGAGGTCATCAGCCGTCCGATAGTCCTGAAGGGCCTTTTCATAATCCTTGAAGGCTATATGCGCCATGCCTCTACTGGAATAGAGCTGGTACCTTTCGCGGGGCTCCTCCATCCGTTCCATCTTGAGAAAGAGGGTGTCGAAGCAGGCCATACACCGCTCCTTGTAGCCCATACGCTTATAGATTTCGGCGGTAGAGATGATGGAAAGTCCCTCGGAAGAGCGTCCTTCCCCAAATATCGCCCGCTCGATGGCCGTACATTTCCCGGCATGGCCGAGAGCCTCGTCAAAACGGTTCATGCGCAAATAGAGATCCCGAAGCGCCACATGGTGCTTGAGCGCATAAGGCTGATTTTTCGAGTCGGTTTGCTCCACGAATCCGGCATTCTTCCTGTACCACAATTCCGCCAGTTCAAACTCCCCCTGCCCCATCGCTTCTTGGCCTTTGTCGAGATTATACTGGAAGATGGCGACGGAATCATTCATCCCATATACCAGCGAGTCCATGCTCAGCATCGTTGCGGCCTCGGCATTGACATCGCCCAGCATAGCATAGAGCGGCTTCACCTCCGTGAGCACTTCCATCATCCTGCCCCCATCGTTTGTCCGACGTGCCACCTCCCATGCCTTCCCATAGGCCTCCACAGCCGGCTGCAGTTCGCACAGCTCAGCATAGAGGCTTCCGATATTGCGCAAGCTGAGATATTCGCCCATGGCATACCCTACCTGGCAAAAGAGCGGATAGGCCTCGCGCATGCAACGCAATCCCTGCTCGACCTGCTGGGCCATACAGTAGCCGTGGCCTTCTACATACCATGCAAATGCGATGTTCTTGCGGATGACTCTTGCATCGTCGGCATCACAAAGCGGCAACACCTGCTCCAGGATTCCACGTGCCTGCTGCTGTGCCTCCAGGTTCCTGCGGTCGCCCATCAGGGTGGTGGCCCAGTCGTAGCCGTTCTGCACGATGTGCTTTTCCACCTTTGTCCGTTGCGCATCGTCCAAAAGGGTTTCGTCCAGCAGTCGCTGACACAAGTCGAAAGCCTGCTCGGGCCGATTCTCTTCCTCCTGGCATTCCACGGCAATGAGCATGCCCTCCACATAGGCTGCCCGTCCGGCCTCGTCGACCGGCACTTCCTGCCCCTCTACGGCCTGCAGCACAAGTGTGGCGGCATCCGCAAAACGACGGGCCTCCATCAGCATTCTGGCTTGTCTGACCATTTCTTCATAGTCTGGCGATGCGGTATGGTTCCCGGACTCCATCGGCCGCGCCATGAAGGCCATCTCCGTCGATGATGCAGCCTCGACCCTTTTCGGCTCTATCCTTGCCGGCTGTGCCTCTGTCGCCCTTGCCTTTGCCTCCGGAGCAACAGGGGAGAGCAGGAAGGAGAGCAGGAGAAGGTGGATGCCAAGCAGCGGACTTACATAAAATTTCATGACTGTTTTTCGGTTTTCAAGGGATGTGATGACGTGCTTTCCGCATTTGAATGCTCCTTAAGGGGCTCGATATGAAGATTGATGAGGGTCGATTCTCCAAATTCCTCGCGCAGGCGATGCTCCAGGAGGCAGGCATGGCGGTGGGCTTCAAAGAGCGACACGTCGCCACGCATCCGCAGGTGCATCTCAATGGCATAGGTACTTCCCACCGAACGCGTGCGGAGATTATGCAGGTACTGAAAGTCTGTGTCTTCATCCACAATACGCCGTATCTCGTTCTCCACGGCCTCCGGCAGACTTTTTTCCAGCAATTCGTTCAGCGCGCCTCCCATGATTTTCAGGGCGGTAAAAATGATGAGTATGCTCACCACAGAAGCGGCAATGGGATCAAGCACCGCCCAGTCGGCTCCAAGGAGGAGTGCGCCTCCTATTCCCAATCCTGTGCCGATGGAGGATAGCGCATCTGTACGGTGATGCCAGGCATTGGCCACTACGGCTTCCGACCGCACGCGACGCCCCACCCTCAACGTAGTCTGATAGACGGCTTCCTTGAGGACGACGCTCACGATGGCTGCCACAAAGGCTATCCATCCCGGCACTGCAAGCACTTCGCCCTGAATGGCACGTACGATTTTCGTTCCGCTGTCCTTGAGGAGCACCGCGCCCACCACCAGCAGGCTTCCTCCCACGAGGAGTGTGGCAAGCGTCTCATATTTTCCGTGGCCGAAATGATGGTCGCTGTCAGCGGGCTTGCTGCTGATGCGGACAAAGAAAACGACGATGAAATCCGTCAGGAGGTCGCTCAGCGAATGCACGGCATCTGCTATCATGGCTGCGGAATGCCCCAGAATGCCTGCTACAAACTTTAAGGCTACAAGGATGAAATTCACGCCTGCCCCCCAAAGCGTGATGCGATAGATAGCCCTTTTGCGGTCTTCGTTCATAAGTTGGTGAATATGTGTAGGTTGGTTGTTCTTCCCGAATTAGATGATGCAAATTTAAGCATAATTTTTCATTTGCCTACATTTTTCCGGAAAAAAGTCGGCATGCTTCCTGAAGTTTCTTCCCCTCACCAACAGTCGCCAACAGATTGCATTCCGTAAAAAACAACTTGCACAACAATCTGCAGAGCACCCCAAAGAACATTCCAAAATTCATTTTTTACATCTACCTACCGAAAAACATTTCGCGTATTCTTGAAATATCGAAATAAAATCGTAATTTTGCCCGACCAAACACAGCGTTTCAAAAAGCGCACACGATATTCATACAGCACACGGTGAACACCGGACGACTTTTTTCCTTTCTGCCCATGGGCAGATGATTTTTTCCCTCAGTACAAAAACATATCAGGAACGAGCATATCAGGAACGAGAAAGCATGGAAAAGACTACAAAACGCGCCATCGTGATGGGTGCCACATCGGGCATGGGACGCCTTGTGGCCCTTGGACTACTGAGTCGCGGATGGACCATCGGCATTGCCGGCCGACGCACGAAGGAACTCCTGACATTGCAGGAGACGGCCCCGGAAAGGGTTTTCGTGCGTACCATCGACGTGACTCAACCCGATGCCCCTGCCCTGCTCCACGAACTCATCGACGCGACAGGCGGTATGGACCTCTATTTTCACAGTTCGGGCTATGGGCATCAGAACACGGAACTCGATGCGGAAATCGAAAACCGCACGGTAATGACCAATGCCTATGGCTTCACGCAGATGATCGACACCGCCTTCCAATATTTCCGCACTACACGGCGAAAAGGTCGTATTGCCGTCATCAGCAGCATCGCCGGAACGAAAGGCTTGGGAGCGGCACCGGCCTATTCCGCCACCAAACGTTTCCAATGGACCTACGTGGACTCCCTTGCCCAACTGGCACGGATGGAGGGACTCGACATCAGTTTTACCGATGTGCGCCCGGGATTCGTCAGCACCGACTTTATTGCGGACAAGGACTATCCCCTGCAGCTGACACCGGGCAGCGTGGCAGGACATATTCTGAGTGCCCTGGAAAAGGGCCGAAGGGTGCGCACCATCGACTGGCGCTATCGCCTGCTCTGTTTCTTCTGGCGACTCGTTCCGCAATGTCTCTGGGAGCGTATGCGCATCCATTAGTCTCCCTCCTCACCATTTTTCCACTACGCGCTTACACTATGGACTACACTTTTCGTCCGGCCCGTGAGGCTGACGCTCCTGCCTTGAGCGAAATATACGCCCCCTACGTGGCGCAGACAGCCGTATCATTTGAATACGTACCGCCTTCACCCGATGAGTTTGCCCTACGCATCAGAGACATCATGCGCAGCTATCCCTTTATCGTGGCACTCGATGACACCGGCACCGTGGT